>NZ_JBHYJB010000019.1:0-175257 GCF_042740175.1 Streptomyces sp. NPDC059009
CACCGGCAGTCCGGTGCGGGCCCCCTCGTACGTGCGGAAAGGCCGCCTACTGTGGGTCCGGCCCCGTCGCCACCGGGCGCGCGGGATCCGAGGACCACTCCGACCAGGAGCCCACATAGAGCGCGGCGTCGATGCCCGCCACCGCGAGCGCGAGGACCTCGTGCGCCCCCGAGACGCCCGAGCCGCAGTACACGCCGACCTGTGAAGTCCCGGACGCACCCAGGGACTTGAAGCGGTCGGCGAGCTCGTCGGCCGGCTTGAACCGGCCGTCCTGCGCGACGTTCTCCGTGGTCGGCGCCGAGACCGCACCCGGGATGTGGCCGCCGACGCGGTCGATCGGCTCGACGTCGCCGCGGTAGCGCTCGCCCGCGCGCGCGTCCAGGAGGAGCCCCGACCGGGCCAGCGACGCCGCGCCGTCCGCGTCCAGGAGCCCGGCCGCGCCCGGGGCGGGCACGAAGGTTCCCTCCTCCGGAGCGACGGTGCCCGACTCGAGCGGGCCGTCCCAGGCGGCCAGGCCGCCGTCAAGGACGCGCACCGCCTCGTGCCCCGTCCAGCGCAGCAGCCACCAGGCGCGCGCCGCGGCCCAGCCCTGCCCGCCGTCGTACACGACGACCGGCCGGTCCGCGCTGACCCCGGCCGCGCGCATGGCCGCACCGAAACGTGCGACGTCCGGCAGCGGATGGCGCCCCGCCGCGCCCGCCGGCCCCGCCAGATCGGCGTCCAGATCCACGAAGACCGCACCGGGGACGTGCCCCTCCTCGTAGGCGGCCCGGCCGTCGAAGGGGGCGGCGCCCCCGGCCTTGGCCGTGCTGAGCTGCCAGCGGACGTCCAAAAGAAGCGGCGGGTTCTCGCCCGTCGACTCGCTCGCGAGTTCGGATGCGGAGATGATGGCATTCATGGGCCCATCCTTGCGCATGGGGTAGCCCCGCCGTTCAGGTCCAGTTACCCTGCACCGCCGGAATACGCGTCGTAGGGAAGCGCGCACGCTGTGTGCAGCGAATCGATATCGCTCGGCAACTACGCGTTAACGGATGAGAAATGGCAAACCGGGCATCCCTGCGAGGGAAGTCGTAGCGAAGCTGACAGAAGCGGCGCGGTTGGGGAGCGCGTCGCGCGAGGTGGTGCGAGCATCTGCACGGGCGCGCATGCGCGCGGCGAGGGTACGCGCGTTCGGGAACCATGAGGGGTCGAGGAGAGAGTGACGATGACCGAGGCACGGGGGTCGGCGGGCCGACGCGAGAGCGCGGACACCGTTCGGCACACACCCGGCACACCTTGCTGGGTGAGCCTGATGGCGCACGGCCTGGACGCGACCCAGGAGTTCTACGGATCGCTCTTCGGCTGGGAGTTCCAGCCGGGACCCGAGCAGCTCGGGCCGTATGTTCGCGCCATGCTCGACGGCCATGAGGTGGCCGGCATCGGCCAGTTGCCGCCCGACCACCACCTGCCCATCGCGTGGACGCCCTATCTCGCGTCGGACGACGTCGACGTGACGGCCGAGGCCGTACGGCACTGCGGCGGGACCATCGGCGTCGGGCCGCTCGACGCGGGCGACGCCGGGCGGATGGCGATCGCGTCGGACCCGTCGGGCGCGGTGTTCGGGATCTGGCAGGCCGCCGAGCACGTGGGCACGGCCGTGTTCGGGGAGCCCGGGGCGCCCGCGTGGAACGAGCTGCTCACCCGGGAGACCGCCACGGTCGGGAAGTTCTACCAGGCCGTCTTCGGATACGAGGAGGAGGCCGTGGTCTCGGCCGACTTCGACTATCTGACGCTGCGCGTCCAGGGCCGCCCGGTGGCCTCGGTGCACGGCGTCGGCCAAGCCCTGCCGCGCGACCGGGGCGCGCACTGGATGACGTACTTCGAGGTGGCCGACGTGGACGAGGCCGTGGAGCGGGTCACCGAGCTCGGCGGTCACGTCCTCAAGCCCGCGCGCGTGGGCACGCACGGGCGGGTGGCGACGGTGGCCGACCCCGAGGGTGCGGCCTTCACTCTCGTACGGTCGAACGCCTGACCATCGACGGATCAACCGAACACTCCGCATCGGGCCCAACCCCTTGTGCGGCAAGAGGGTTGGGCCCGTTGCCTGTTGCCGAGGCGCTACTCCTGGAGTGACCGCTCCGCCGCCAACGCTTCCCGCGTGGCGAGCAGCTCGTAGAGCGTCTCCAGGAGCGGCGCGGGCTGTCCCGCCTTCTTCGCGAGGCGTACGGCGGCGCCGGTCCACGCCTCCAGCTCGGACGGGCGGTCCGCGAGGATGTCGCGCTGCAGCGAGGTCGCGGCCTCGGGGGGCTGGCGGTCCATGAGGCCGGTCGCCGTGTCCACCGCGTTCTCCGGGAGTTTGATCCCGAGCCTGAGGGCGGTCTCGTGGATCTCCCGCATGCCCGTGATCAGCATCTTCCGCGTGCCGGGGCGGGAGCGGAGCTCGCCCATGGTCGCCCCGCCGGTGGCGGCCCCGAGGCTGCCGACGGGCACCACCAGCAGGAACTTCGCCCACAGGTCCGCCCAGATGTCGGCCGGCTCCGGCACGGCCACCGAGGCGGCGCGCAGCGCCTCGCGCAGCCGTTCCACCCGCGCGGAGGTGCCGCCGTCCCACTCGGCGAAGGCCAGCGCGCCGGGCGGGCCCATGTGCCGCACCTCGCCCGGTCCTGTCCGTACGGCCACGACCCGGGGCAGGCCGGGCAGCACCCGGTCGCGGCCCAGGGCGGCGGCGACTTGTCCGGGGGCCTCGACGCCGTTCTGCACGGTGATCACGGCGGTGTCCGCGCCGACCATCGGGGAGAGCGTGTCGATGGCCGCCGCCAGCTGCGGGGTCTTGACGCTCAGCAGGACGAAGTCGACCTCGCCGATGTCCGACGAGGCGTCCGAGGCGTGAACGTCCGCCATGGACACGGCACTTGGGGCGGCGCCCGTGCCCTCGGCGCCCGTTCCCTCGCCTGCCGTTCCCTCGCCTGCCGAGCCGTCGATGACGCGCAGGCCGTCGCGTCGGAGTGCCGCGAGGTTCGCGCCGCGCGCCAGGAACCGCACGTCCTGCCCTGCGGCCGCGAGCCGGCCGCCGAAGTAGCCGCCGATCGCGCCGGCGCCGACCACGGCGATGCTCGGGCCGCGCAGTTTTCCGGTCACGGTCATCCGTCCTCACTCCTTCTCGGCAGCCGCGTGCCCACGCGCAGGGGCAGGGCCTCCAGGCCGCGGCTGAGTGAGCTGTCGGAGAGCCAGGCGATCTCCTCGGGCGCCACCGCGAGCTCCAGCTGCGGCAGCCTGCGCAGCAGCGTGGTGAAGGCGATCTCGCCCTGGAGGCGGCCCAGCGGGGCCCCCACGCAGAAGTGCGGGCCGTGGCCGAAGCCCAGGTGGTGGTTGGGTGAGCGGGTGACGTCGAAGTGCTCCGGGTCGTCGTACACCTCGGGGTCGTGGCCCGCGGCGGACAGGGACAGGTGCACGAAGCTGCCGCGGGGGATGTCCACGCCGCCGAGCTGCATGTCCTGAGCGGCGATCCGCAGCGAGGCCCAGGAGGCCGCCCCCTCGTACCGCAGGATCTCCTCCACCGCCGAGGGGACGAGCTCGGGCCGGGCGCGCAGCAGGGCGAGCTGCTCGGGGTGGCACAGCAGCAGCGCCGTCCCGTTGCCGAGCATGTTCGCGACCGTCTTGTGCCCCGCGATGAGCACCAGGAGGATCGTCGAGAACAGCTCCCGCTCGCTGAAGACGCCCTCGTCCTTGCCCCGGATGAGATCGCTCAGCAGGTCGTCCCGCAGATCCGAGCGGCGCTCGGCCACCAGCCGTCCGAAGTAGTCGACGAACTCCTCGGTCGCCGCCCTGAGTTCGGCCTCGGACGTGTGGAACGGGTCCTGGCTGAGGACGTAGCCCCACTGGTGGAACAGCGGCCGGTCCGCGACCGGGATCCGCAGGTACTCGCAGATCACGGTGAGCGGCAGCGGCAGGGCGAACTCGGTCAGCAGGTCGACCTCGCCGGACTCCGGGAAGGCGTCGATGAGGTCGTCGACGATGTCCTGGATGCGGGGGCGGAGCCCGGCGATCCGGCCGGGCACGAAGGCGCGGCTGATGGGTCTGCGCAGCCGGGTGTGCTCGGGCGGGTCGGCGAACCCGAGGTTGCGGACCATCAGGAGGCTGTCGGCCAGGGCCTTGTCCCGGAAGCGCGGCGGCAGGTTCTCTACCTGCTTGGACAGGCGCGCGTCGCCCAGGGCCTGTTCGACGGCCCGGTGCCCGAGGACCGCGAACGCGTCCGCGCCCGGCGGGTAGTTGATCCGGTGGACCGGGCACTTCGACCTGAGCTCCGCGTTGGCCGCGTGCGGGGACGGTCCCGGATCGGTGAAGAATTCCGTGGGCAGTACGGCCGGTGTGTCCGGGGCCGAGGTCGTGTCCGGCCTCTCCGTGGTGTCCGCCACCGTGGCTCCTAGAACCCGGCTCGGCAGCCGCCCGCGACGGCCGGGATGATCCAGACGACATCGCTCTGGGCCACCTCGGTGTCGAGGCCGTCGACGCTCCGGATGTCGGTGTCGTTGCGATAGACGTTGACGTAGCGCTTCACGGCGCCTTCCGCGTCGATGATCCGCTCGATGACGCCGGGGAAGTCCTGGTCGAGGCTGCGCAGCACCTCCCCGATGGTCTTCCCCGCACCCGATATCTGCCGCTGCCCGCCGGTCAGCGCGTGGAAGGCGGCAGGGAGCCTGATGGCCACGACGGGTGCCGGAACAGTCTCGTCGACGCTCTGGAGGTCCGCGCCGACGGTCTGCGTAGAACTGGGCATGTCTTACGTCTCCTCGCTAGGAACCTGTTATCTCTGACTCTTCGTGGATCTCGGCCGGGATCCGCAGGTCGAGCCTGTCGGACTGGTCGGGCCCGGGCCGCCAGGCCGCCACGCGATGGGCGACGACGCCGTCCCGCGTGTGCACGTACCAGATGACGTTCACGGGCCAGCACGACTGCCGGAAGAGGTATTCGTCCATGCGCGTCGGCAGCTCGCTGAGCTCCTGTGTCCGCTCGTGCGGCGGGCCGATCTCGTGCCAGTCCGGGTGCGAGTGGATGGAGCCCATCAACTCCAGGCCGTTCGCGGCCTGTCGCCGGATCGCCGCGAAGACGCCCTCTTCGTCGCACCAGAATCCGCGGCCCGGATTCCGGTAGACCTCACCGAACTGCGGCGCGATGATCGTCTCGAACTCGTCCATGACGTCTTCGTCGTCACCGCGGATGTTCAGTACGAACTCGATGTCACTGATGATGATCTCGGCGCCGGTCACCTGCCCGAACAACAGGCCCGAGGCGCGCGGCAGATGGCTGGGGATTCCCTCGGCGTCCCGGCTGTCCAGACACTTCTGGTACTCCTCCGCGGCATTGTTGAGAAAGCGCCGGGCGGGCTCCGGCTCGAAGTGAACCAGCTGCGGCAGGTCCCCGAACAGCGCCATGTCGTCGATGCGGTCGGACACTAATTACCTTCCTCCAGTTTCTTTCCGGCGGCGGCCAGAGTTCCCCCCAACAAGGCCGCGCCCAGGGGCCAGGTGCGCATGTGCACCGGCAGCGTCACGCAGTGCTCCCCGACACGCAGGAGCAGGCCCTTGTCCACCAGGTCCCGGGCGGCGCCGGCGTGCTGTGCGTCCTGGGTCACCTCGGACCAGGCGCAGCCGGCGAGTGCGCGGGAGAAGACGTCCATCAGGGCGGGATCGTCGACGATGATGCGCCTGGCGGATTCGGGGCGCTGGTCGACGACCGACAGGAATGCCGGGCCCTTGCGGAAATAGAGGAGCCCGAAATGGTCGGCGGACCGCCACGCTCCGGTGGCTGCGGATGCGTTGTCCCGCACCGTGATGCGGCCGGGGGCGGGCAGATGGTCGAGCCGCTCGATCAGGCCGCTCTGTGCCGCGCCCAGAATCAGCGACCAGTCGACCTGGACGCCGATCGAGGAGCATTCACGGAGCACGGCAATGGTCCGCACGATCGCCTGGTCGGACAGCGCGGAGAAATCGGCGTCCGCCGCGAACCTGACGCGGGCGACCGGTACTCGCGGCAGCAGTCCCGCCAGTTCGGTGGCGGCGGGGAGTTCGGCCCCGTCGGCCCCGTCGGCCCCGTCGGCCCCGTCGGCCCCGTCGGCCCCGTCGGCCCCGAGAGTCAGCGTGGCACTCCCCGGTGGATCGGCCGTCGTCGTCACGCCCTCCGTATTCGATGCCTGTGTCCTGAACTCGTCGATTCCCATCAGCATGCTCATCGCGCCGCTGACACCTCCCTGCCTTCGATCAGCTTCCGGCGGTACGGGTCGACCTCGAGCGCGACGCTCACATAGCGCCCCTCGTCCTCGAAGGCGAGACCGCGGTCGACGAAGTAGCGCAGCATTTCCTCGACTTCGCCGTCCTCGACCTGATATCCGCTGTCGGTAAGACGCCGTCGTACGCCCTCGACGCCCGCGCCCTGGAACATGCCGAGATACACATTGCTCCTGCGCTCGTCCAGCACGATCACTTCCTCGGGCCAGCTGGCACGCCGGTCCTCGATGACCACACGGCCCCGCTCGTCGCTCCAATAGGAGAGGTCGCTGCGCGCATACGCCTTGGCCCATTCCTCGACGCCCTGCTTCAGCTCGTCCTCGATGGCGCCGACGATTCCCTGGTCGGTGGTGTCGAAGAGATAGACCAGGTCGTGCAGTTGGTCCTTCGGCACCTGATAGATGAACTCGTAGATCTCGGCCGGGCGCCGGAACATGAACCCTTGGGAGGGTTCTTCGAAGTAGGGGCTGAACCGCTCGAGGGCGATGCGCCAGGCTCCGGTCGGCGGCTGAAGATGTTCGAGCGTGGCGAACTTCTTCATCAGGGCCCGGTATTCCTCCTCGGTCTCCCCCGGGAACCCGTAGAGGATGTTCCAGGTGACGTTGAGGCCCAGGTCCTCCGAGTCCCGAAGCAGCCGTACGTTGTGCGCGGCGCTGACGCCCTTGTCCATCAGGCGCAGCACATGATCGGTCAACCCCTCGATACCGGGCTGGACATAGAGCACATTCGCCTCGCGGAGGCTGCTCAACTGCTTGCGCGTCAGGTTCGACTTGATCTCGTAGTGGATCCGCAGATCGCATTCGAGATCGGCCAGCTCCGGCATGACCGTGTTGATGTACTTCATGTCGAGGATGTTGTCGACCATCACCAGATCGAGGACCTGATAACGCTCGGCGAGATCCCGCACTTCCTGGGCGATGCGCGCCGGGGCCTTGCTCCGGAAATCGATGTTCGAGCCGTTCAGGCCGCAGAACGTGCACTGGTGGCGCTCGCCCCACCAGCAGCCGCGCGAGGTCTCCATCACCAGCATCGGGCTCACGTGCTCCCGGACCGGCGACGCCTTGAGCGCCTCGAAGTAGCTGTCGTAGTCCGGCGCGGGCACCGCCGCGAACGGCAGCGCCCCCTTCGCGGGGTCGTTCGCCACCGAATGGCCCTCGGCGTCGCGCCAGCTGAGCCCCGGCACGTCCGCGAAACTCGCGCCCTGGGCGATGCGGTTGAGCAGCGCGGGCAGAGAGCGCTCGCCCTCCCCGCTGACCACGAAATCCATCTGGTCGAAATTCCGGTGCAGGGTGGCGCCCTGCTGCCCGTCGCAGTTGCTGCCGCCGAGCACCGTCCGAATGCCCGGCACAAGGCGCTTCAGCTCCTTGGCCAGCGCGAGGGACGGCACATTCTGCATGAAGGTGCTGGTGAATCCGACGACGTCCGGCGGGTCGGCGGCGATTTCGACCGCGAGATCCTGGATGAACTTCCGCGCGTACTTCTGCATGTGCACGGGAATGGCCGGGTCGATGCCGCGCTCCGTGAGGAACTCGGCGAACTCGTCGACCAGATAGCTGTCGACGTCGTACAGGGGCGGCGTGAACACCCAGTCGCCCACACCGTGGAATACCTGCACGGCGACGTCTTCATAATCCGCCGCCGTGATGGTGCCGTCGCTCTCTCGCATCAGATGCTCGGCCCAGCGAAGGCTGACGTACATCTCGTCGACGGTCCAGCCGGCGGCGCTTCTGCGAGCGCTCGGCCCCAGAATTCCCAGGGCGCTCGACGGGGTGTCAAGTCCTTGCCACGGCATGGCGATCATCAGGAGTCTCACAGGATGCCCACCCTTGAAGTTCTGTCGATTGCAGAGACGCGCAGGGCTACATCAACAGAGAAGCAGCTTCCTGGAGTTGATCATTCAGCCGGGACAGACTCATGAATGAAGGAAAAAGGCACCCTGACACACGCGCAGCTGAACACCCGGATGAACACGCAGGTGAACGCCCTGATGATGGGCGCGGTGAATGCCTTGATGAATTCCGTGGCGAAAGAGAAAGAAGGGAGCGCCGCGTCAGGCAGGGACGATCGGCAGCACGTCCGGCGACAGCGCCGCCGCCCGCGCCGCGGCACTCGTCATCCGCTTCCGGTGATGGCGCCGGCACAGCACCTCGTACCCGACCTCCGCCATCGAGCGGTCCACGTCCCCCACCACGACCTGCTCCCCCTCGACCACCATCTCGCCGCCCACGGTGCGCGCGTTGTGCGTGGCCCGCGCCCCGCACCAGCACATCGCCTCGACCTGGAGCGTCTCGACCCGGTCGGCCAGTTCGATCAGCCGCTGCGAGCCGGGGAAGAGCCGGGTGCGGAAGTCCGTGGTGATGCCGAAGGCGAAGACGTCGAGCTCCAGGTCGTCGACGACCCGGGCGAGCTGGTCTATCTGTCCGGGGGCCAGGAACTGGGCCTCGTCCACGATCACGTAGTCGACCTTGCCGCCCTGCGAGAGGCTCTCCACCACGTGCCCGTACAGATCGAGGTCGGGCTCCGCCTCCACCGCGTCGGTGACCAGGCCGAGGCGGGACGACAGCTTGCCCTCGCCCGCGCGGTCGTCCCGCGTGAAGATCATGCCCACCAGGCCGCGGGCCGAGCGGTTGTGCTCGATCTGCAGAGCCAGCGTGCTCTTTCCGCAGTCCATCGTTCCGGAGAAGAACACCAGCTCGGGCATGGGGAGTTGAGAACCTTTCGGTACGTACGGGGAGAGGGGCGCCCTCAAGGGCGTACGGGATCAGGAGCGTGTGGGATCAGGAGCGTGCGGGATCAGGAGCGGACTTCGAGGAGCGGCACCAACTGTTCGACGGGGGTCATGGAGCCGTGCATGCCGACCAGGGCCGACTCCTTGGGCTCCAACTGCGAGGCGATGATCGCGACGTCGTCGTGGGCCGCGGCGATGACGTCGCCGAGCCGCTCGTACACACGTTGATCAATGTGTGGACCGAACCAGCCCGCCGCGATCGCCTCGTCCCGGCTCGCCACCCAGAACTGCTCTCCGAGGACCTCGCGCCAGACGGTCAGCACGTCGTTCGCGGCGCCCGGCACCGCGTACACATGGCGGGCGCGGCCCTCGCCGCCGAGGAGGGCGACCCCGGCACGGAGCTCCCAGTCCTCGTCGAAGTCGACGCGGGACTGCTCGTCGAAGGGGATGTCGAGCATGCCGTGGTCGGCGGTCACGTACAGGGCGCTGCGCGGCGGGAGTTGCTCGGCCAGGCGCTGGACGAGCCGGTCCACATACATGAGTTGACCGCGCCAGGCGTCAGAATCAACACCGAAGCGGTGTCCCTTGCCGTCCACCTCCGCGTAGTACGTGTAGACCAGCGAACGGTCGCCCGCCGCCAGCTGCTCGGCGGCGAGGTCCATGCGGTCCTCTCCGGAGAGACGGCCGCGGAACGTTCCGCCACTGAGGGCGATCTTGGTGAGCGGGGTGTTCTCGAAGTGCGGGGACGAGACCTGCGCGGTGTGCACGCCCGCCTCGTGGGCCTGCTGGAAGACGGTGGGGTGGGGCTGCCACGCGCGCGGGTCGGTCCACGGGTTCCAGCGGAGCTGGTTCATCAGCTCGCCGGTGGCGGGGTTGCGCACGGTGTAGCCGGGCAGTCCGTGTCCGCCCGGGGGCAGGCCGGTGCCGACCGAGGCCAGCGAGGTGGCCGTCGTCGCGGGGAAGCCCGCGGTGATCGGGCGGCCCGTGGCGCCCCGCGAGGAGGCGATCAGGGACGTCAGGAAGGGCGCCTCGGCCGGGTGGGCCCGCAGCTGTTCCCAGCCCAGGCCGTCGATCAGGAAGACGCAGTTGCGGTCGGCCGGGGCCAGCTCGGCGATGCGCGGCGCCTCGAAGCCGGGCACGCCCTGGTGGGCCACCAGCGTGGGGAGCAGATCGGCGAGCGAGCCCGCGCCGTACTCGGGCACGGGGGCGGAGGCGACGGCAAGGGGCTGCACGTCGTCCCAGGCGGGCAGCGACATCAGCGGCCGGTGTCCCGGGTCGCCGCCGTGACCTCGGAGAGGGCCTGGGCGAAGGCGAGCGTCTGGCGCACCGCGTCCGGGCCGTCGCCGGCCTCGCTGACGCGCAGGCTGAGGTCGTCCGCCGTCGAGTTGCCCGTGTAGCCGTGGTCCGCCTCGCAGTTGGGGTCGCCGCAGGCCGCGGGCTCCAGGTCGATGCGGGAGACGGCGCCCCAGCCGATGGTCAGGACGACCTCGCGGGGCAGCGTGCCGGGCACGTACTTCTCGGGGTTGGCGACGACGCGGCTGAGGACCACGGAGGAGATGCGGCCGATCTTCACGGACTCGGTGGACGTCGTCGCGTACGGCGTCGGGGACGTGCTGTCGGCGGCCTGCTCGTCCGTGTGGCTCACGATGAAGCGGGTGTCGGTCAGGACGAGGACCGTGACGTGCCGGCGCACCTCGTTCGCGTCGAACGTCGTCTCCTGGTGGACCAGGTACGACCCGATGGACTCGCCGCCGATCGCGGCCTCCACCGCCTCGGCCACGAGGGCCGGGTAGTAGCCGCTGCGCTCGATCGCCGCGCGCAGCCCCTGGGTCGTCGTACCGGTCTTTGCCATGCCCTCCATCCTACGGCCCGGCAGGGGGCGCGCAGTGCCCCCATGGCGGGCTCAGTACACGGGCAGCGTGCGGGGGCCGAGGTCGGTGCGCGCGGGCGGCGGCGCGAGCCGGACGGAGGCGCCGAGCACGGTCAGGCCGCGCTGGGCGACGACCACCGGCTCCAGGGAGACCGCGACCACTTCGGGGTGGTCGTCGACCAGGCGGGAGACGCGCAGGAGCAGCTCTTCGAGGGCGGCGGTGTCCACGGGTGCGGAGCCGCGCCAGCCGAAGAGGAGGGGCGCGGTCCGGATCGACCGGATCGCCTGGGCAGCGTCCCGTTCGGTGACCGGGATCAGCCGGTGCGCGGTGTCGCCGAGCAGCTCGGACGCGGCGCCCGCGAGGCCGAAGGAGAGCACGGCCCCGGCGGCGGGGTCGAGCACGGCGCGCACCACGGTGTCGACGCCCCGGGGCGCCATGCCCTGGACGACCGGGCGCAGCTCCTCGGGCGTGCCGAAGGTCTCGGTCAACTCGGCGTAGGCACGGCGCAGTTGGTCCTCGTCGGCCAGGTCGAGCCGGACCCCGCCGAGGTCGGCGCGGTGGCGCAGGTGGGGCGCCGTCGTCTTCAGGGCGACCGGGTAGCCGAGGTGAGCTGCGGCACGGGCGGCGGCGTCCGGGTCGGGGGCGGGCTGCGCGGCCTTCACGGCGATGCCGTACCGGGCGAGCAGGGCGTGGGCGTCCGGCCCCGCGAGGGTGGTGCCGCGGGCGTCGTCGTTCTTGGCGAGCAGGGTGGTGACGAGGTCGGCGGCGCCGCTCTCGTCGATGTCCTCGTACTCGGGGACCTTGCCGGGGTTGCCCGCGTCGCGGTGCCACTGGGCGTACTTCACGGCTTCGGAGAGGGCGCGTACGGCCCGCTCGGCGGCGGGGTAGGCGGGGAGCGTGCTGGTGCCGTGTCCGGTGAGGGGCGGGGGGTCGGCCGGCTGGGCGTCCTCTTCGGAGGCGGTTCCTTCGGAGAGGGCCGTTTCGGTGCCGGGGGCCGGAACCCGGGCGTCCGGCCGGGTCCGGGTGGCGGCGGCCAGCGCCTCGGCGAGCCCGCCGAGCTCGACGTGGACGACGGCCACCGGTTTGGCGGGGCAGCCCTCCGTGGCGGAGGTGAGGGCGGCGGCGAGGCCCTCGCCCTCGGCGGCGGACTCGTCGACGGACTCCCCCACCCAGGGGATCGCGGTGACGATGACGGCGTCGCACGCGCCGTCGGAGAGGGCCTCGGCGAGGGCGGCGCGGAAATCGGCGGGGGTCGCGGCCGTGGTGAGGTCCCTCGGGGGCAGCGGCCGCAGCCCCTCGGCGACGCAGGCGTCGTACGTGAGCAGCCCCAGCGACTCCGAGTTGCCGAGGATGGCAACCCGGGGTCCGGCGGGCAGCGGCTGTCCGGCGAGGAGGAGGCCCGCGTCGACCATCTCCGTGACGGTGTCGACCCGGATCACGCCCGCCTGCCGCAGCAGCGCCGAGACGGTGGCGTGCGGGAGGCGGGTGGCGCGCACCGCGTGGCCGGTGGGCGCGATGCCGCTGTGCCGGGCGCCCTGCACGACGACGAGGGGCTTCGCGGTGGCGGTGCGGCGGGCCAGGCGGGTGAACTTCCGCGGGTTGCCGATGGATTCGAGGTACATCAGCGTGACGTCGGTGTCGGGGTCCTCGTGCCAGTACTGCAGCAGGTCGTTGCCCGAGACGTCGGCGCGGTTGCCCGCGCTGACGAACGTCGACAGGCCGGCGCCGCGGCGGTGCAGTCCGGACAGGAGCGCGATGCCGATCGCGCCGGACTGGGTGAACAGACCGATGCGCCCGCGCGCGGGGGGCTGTGGTGCCAGCGAGGCGTTGAGGGCGGTCTCCGGAGAGGTGTTGATGACTCCGAAGGCGTTGGGTCCGATGATGCGCATCCCGTAGGAGCGTGCCTGGCGCACCAGTTCGCGCTGCCGCTCCCGCCCCTCGGCGCCGCTCTCGGCGTATCCGGCGGAGATCACCACGAGCCCCTGCACGCCCCGCTCCCCGCACGCGGCGACCACTTCGGGGACACGCTCGGCGGGCACGGCGACGACGGCGAGGTCCACGGAGTCGTCGATGTCGGCGACGGAGCGGTAGGCGGGCACTCCGTCGACGGGCGGCTGGTCCTCGACGTAGGCGGCGTTGACCGCGTACAGGCTGCCGGTGAACGCGGCCTCCTTGAGATTGCGCAGCAGGCTGCGGCCGACGCCTCCTGGGGAGCGGCCCACGCCGATCACGGCGACGGAGCCCGGGGTGAGCAGGCGCTGCACCGAGCGGGCCTCGGCGCGCTGCTCGCGCGCGTGCTGCACGGCGAGCGACCGGTCCGTCGGCTCGATGTCGAACTCCAGGCGGACGACGCCGTCTTCGAAGCTGCGCTTCTGCTGGTACCCGGCGTCCGTGAACACCTTGATCATCTTGGAGTTGGCGGGCAGCACCTCGGCCGCGAAGCGGCGGATCCCGCGCTCCCGGGCGACGGCCCCGATGTGCTCCAGGAGAGCGGAGGCGACGCCCCTGCCCTGGTGCGCGTCCTGTACGAGGAAGGCGACCTCGGCCTCGTCGGCGGGGGCCGAAGCCGCCATGCCGTTGGCGTCGATGCGGTCGTAGCGGACGGTCGCGATGAACTCGCCGCCCACCACCGCCGCCAGCCCCACCCGGTCCACGTAGTCGTGATGGGTGAAGCGGTGCACGTCCTTGGCGGACAGGCGCGGGTAGGGCGCGAAGAAGCGGTAGTACTTCGACTCGTCCGAGACCTGCTCGTAGAAGCTGGTCAGCCGGTCGGCGTCGGCCTCCGTGATGGGCCTGATCCGGGCGGTCCCCCCGTCGCGCAGCACCACGTCGGCCTCCCAGTGGGCCGGGTACGCATGCTGGTCCGACTGCTGATCCGACGGGGTCTGCATGGGGTCAGGGTACGGGTCGCGCGGGCGGTGGGGCCGGGGCAGGCTAGAGAGGTCGAAAGGCGGCCGGGACTCGGGACGTACGGCACGCACAGCGTGGACGGACGTCCGGCGGAGCACCTGTCGCGGCATGAGATAGTGGTCTAGACAAGTGTGAGACACCTGGAAGGCAGCAACACATGGCTGAGCGCCGCGTCAACGTCGGCTGGGCCGAGGGCCTCCACGCCCGCCCCGCCTCCATCTTCGTCCGCGCGGCCACGGCCGCGGGCGTCCCCGTGACGATCGCCAAGGCCGACGGCAACCCCGTCAACGCCGCCTCGATGCTCGCGGTGCTCGGCCTGGGCGCCCAGGGCGGCGAGGAGATCGTGCTCGCGTCGGACGCCGAGGGCGCGGACGCCGCCCTGGACCGTCTGGCGAAGCTGGTCGCGGAGGGCCTCGAGGAACTCCCCGAGACTGTCTGATCGCATATACGTGAAAGGGCCCGCCCGGATTTCCGGGCGGGCCCTTTCACGTGCCCGCGGGCCACTCATCCGTGACGGCCGGGCGGCATGAAAAGAGGGACACCCCGAAAAGCGGGCAGCACAAATCAAGCCCTGCGAATTACTTCTCTTTGTATACGGCGGCGCCGTTAATTCTGAACGCTCAGCGTGTTTACGGGATGTTGCGAATCCCTCACGCGATCGACGCCCCGCCGGCGCCCGAGCCCCGCGGGAAAGCGGAGGCGGTGCGCCGCCGTCGCGCGTTCCGCGTGCTGCGCGGTGAGGCCACGGGCCCGCTCCGCGTCGCCGCGGATCACCGCGTCGACGATCGCCGCGTGCTCGGCCCAGGACTCGGCGGGGGCGGCCGGCGGCTCCACCACGTACATCCAGGCGATCTTGTGCCGCAGCTGGGTGAGCAGCGTGGTCAGGCCCGGGCTGCCGGACGCCTGCGCGAGCGTCTCGTGGAACCAGCCGCCCAGGGAGCGCAGATCCTCGCTCTGGCCCCGCCTGGCGCGCTCCTGGCCGAGCCGCACGAGGCCGCGCAGCACCTTCAGGTGCGCCTCCGTGCGGCGCTGGGCGGCCCGGGCGGCGCCCAGCGGTTCGAGCAGCATGCGGACCTCCAGGAGGTCGGCGGCCTCCTGCTCGGTGGGTTCGGCGACGCACGCGCCCGCGTGCCTGCGCGTGACGACGAAGCCCTCGGCCTCCAGGGTGCGCAGCGCCTCGCGCACGGGGACGCGGGAGACTCCGTAGCGACGCGCGAGCAGATCCTCGGTGAGTCGGCCGCCCCGTTCGTAGACACCCGACACGATGTCGTCCCGAATGGCCGTGCATACCGAGTGCGCGGGAATGCGCATGACCGGACCTCCGCCTTAATCCCCGCGAAACGCGGTCGATTGACGCTCGCTCGTCAACTCTATTGCAGAGCCGCGGAATTTCCGACGGCGACCGGGAATCCATGGATTTCTTTTGGCCAAGGCTCCGAGGCTCGGGGGCCCGGAACGGCGAAGCCCCGGCTCGCGGTGGGCGAGCCGGGGCTTTCGGGGTGCGCGGTGGCCGTCAGACGTTGATGCCGTGCGAGCGGAGGTAGGCGACGGGGTCGATGTCCGAGCCGTAGTCCGGGGAGGTGCGGGCCTCGAAGTGGAGGTGCGGGCCGGTGACGTTGCCGGTCGCTCCGGAGAGACCTATCTGCTGTCCGGGGGTGACCGTCTGGCCGACGGAGACACCGATGGAGGACATGTGTCCGTACTGGGTGTACGTGCCGTCGTTCATCTTGATCACGACGTTGTTGCCGTAGGCGCCGCCCCAGCCGGCCTCGACGACGGTGCCCGAGCCGACGGAGTGGACCGACGTACCGGACGCGGCGTGGAAGTCGATGCCGGTGTGGCTGCCGGAGGACCACAGGCCGCTGCTCGCCTTGTAGGCGGTCGAGACGTACGAGCCGGCGATCGGGGAGACGAAGCGGTTCAGGCGCTTGCGCTCGGCCTCACGGGCGGCGCGCTCCTTGGCCTCGCGCTCCTTCTTGGCCTTCGCCTCGGCCGCGCGCTTCGCCTCGGCGGCCTTCTTCTTGGCGGCCTCTTCGGCCTTCTTCGCGGCAGCGGCGGCGTCGGCGGCTTCCTTCTGAGCGGTGGCCTGCGCGTCGATGCTGTCGGCGAGCGAGTCGCCGACGGAGATGGCCTGGGTGAAGCCGGTGTGCTCGACGGGCGCCTCGTCGGCGGCGAGCGCCGGAGCGGCGAGCCCTCCGATGACACCGGTCGTGGTGATCGCGGCGACACCCGCTACTTGCGCGGTCGTACGGGTGAGACGGCTCGGACGACGGTGCTTCCCGGTGGCACGGGTGAACGCCATGAAGCGGCTGATCCTTTCCTTCCCTCTCGCCTACCGGGTTAGCTGACGGGTTCGGAGCAGGAAGGTCTCCTACGGATCCCTCGCCTCGCGGCAAGGTGCCCGATTCACCCCAGGGGGACATGTGGGTCCCCGGCTCCCCTGGCTCGCGCCGTACGGGGACTCGGCGATGACTGTCCGGTGCCGCGGGTGCGGCGTACTGCGTGACGAACAGTCGGACCGACGCTAAACGGGACATCTTTCAATCGACAAACAGAAGACGGCTTTTGTAGCGCACGCCACAGGGCAGACAGGCAACCTCTCTACTAATTCGGACATATGAGGACCCCGGTGACATGTCCTGTCACCGGGGTCCTGAGCCCTGCGGAGGTCGCCTCGGCGGCGACCGCCCGTTCATCTAGCCCGTGACAACCGTCACTTCACCGATCCCGAGGGCCCTGACGGGCTCCTCGATCTGCGCGGCGTCCCCGACGAGCACGGTCACCAGGCGGTCCTGCGGGAAGGCGCTCACGACGGCCGCGGTGGCCTCCACGGTGCCCGTCGCGGCCAACTGCCGGTACAGCTGGGCCTGGAAGTCGTCCTGGAGGTGCTGCTCGACCTGGTCGGCGAGCGTGGCCGCGACGGCCGCCGCCGTCTCGTACTTGAGCGGGGCGACCCCCACCAGGTTCTGCACGGCGACGTCGCGCTCGGCGTCCGTGAGGCCCTCCGCGGCGAGGGTGCGCAGGACCTTCCACAGGTCGTCGAGGGCCGGGCCGGTGTTCGGGGTGTCCACGGAGCCGCTGATGGCGAGCATGGCGACGCCGCCGGCCCCCTCCGAGGACGAGGGCGCGGTCGAGCGCAGCACCTGGCTGAACGCCCGCACTCCGTAGGTGTATCCCTTCTCCTCGCGCAGGACCCGGTCCAGACGCGAGGTGAGGGTGCCGCCCAGGCAGTAGGTGCCGAGGATCTGGGCGGCCCACACGCGGTCGTGCCGGTCGGCGCCGACACGGCCGATGAGGAGCTGCGTCTGGACGGCTCCGGGGCGGTCGACGACGACCACGCGGCCGGTGTCGTCGGCGCTCACCGCGGGCACGGGGTACGGCTCCGCCGTGTCGCCCGTCCAGGCGCCCACGGTGTCCGCGAGGAGCGCGTCGAGGTCCGTCCCGGAGAGGTCGCCCACGACGACGGCGGTCGCCGTGGCGGGGCGAACGTGCTTCTCGTAGAAGGCGCGTACCGCCGCCGAGTCGATGCCGGAGACCGTCTCCTCGGTGCCCTGACGGGGACGCGACATGCGCGAGGTCGCCGGGAAGAGCTGCCGGGAGAGCTCCTTGGCGGCGCGCCGGGCCGGGTTCGCGGCCTCGTGCGGGATCTCGTCCAGGCGGTTGCGGACGAGGCGCTCGATCTCGCTGTCCGCGAAGGCGGGGGCGCGCAGGGCGTCGGCGAGCAGACCGAGGGCCTTCGGAAGGCGGGAGACGGGCACTTCGAGGGAGACGCGCACGCCGGGGTGGTCCGCGTGCGCGTCCAACGTCGCGCCGCAGCGGTCCAGTTCGGCCGCGAACTCCTCGGCGGAGTGCTTGTCGGTGCCCTCGGCGAAGGCCCGCGCCATGATCGTGGCCACGCCGTCGAGTCCGGCGGGCTCGGCCTCCAGGGGCGCGTCGAGGTGGATCTCGACGGCGACGACCTGCTGGCCGGGGCGGTGGCAGCGCAGCACCGTCAGGCCGTTGCCCAGGGTGGCGCGCTCGGGGGCCGGGAAGGCCCAGGGCTTGGCCGTGCCTGCCTGGGGCTGCTGGTGGAAATCCATCGCGGCGAGCGGTGCGGACTGGGTCGTGGTGTGCGGTGCGGACTCGGTCACTTCGCCGCCTCCTCTTCCTCTGCGGCCTCGTCGGCGGCGGACACGGGTTCGTACACGAGCACCGCGCGGTTGTCGGGGCGCAGGCGGGCCTTGGCGACCTCCTGGACCTCTGCCGCGGTGACGTCCAGGACTCGCTGCACGGCGGTGAGAGCCAGCTGCGGGTCGCCGAACAGGACGGCGAATCTGCACAGTTCGTCGGCGCGGCCCGCGACGGTGCCGAGCCGGTCGAGCCACTCGCGCTCCAACTGCGCCTGGGCGCGCTCCATCTCCTCGGCGGTGGGACCCTCCTCGGCGAAGCGGGCCAGCTCCTCGTCGACGGCGGCCTCGATGACGGGGACCTCGACGTCTCCGGAGGTCTTCACGTCCAGCCAGCCGAGCGAGGGCGCCCCGGCGAGGCGCAGCAGGCCGAAACCGGCGGCCACGGCCGTGCGGTCGCGGCGCACCAGCCGGTTGTAGAGCCGGGAGGACTCGCCGCTGCCGAGGACCGTGAGCGCCAGGTCGGCCGCGTCGCACGCGCGCGTGCCGTCCTGCGGCAGCCGGTAGGCGGCCATCAGGGCGCGCGCCGGGACCTCCTCCTCGACGACCTCGCGCAGCTCCTCGCCGATGCGCTCCGGAAGGCTGCCGTCGCGGGGCGGCTGCTTGCCGTCGTGCCCGGGGATGGAGCCGAAGTACTTCTCGACCCAGGCGAGCGTCTGCTCCGGGTCGATGTCGCCGACGACGGACAGGACGGCGTTGTTGGGCGCGTAGTACGTACGGAAGAAGTTCCGCGCGTCCTCCAGGGTGGCCGCGTCCAGGTCGGCCATCGAACCGATCGGCGTGTGGTGGTACGGGTGGCCCGCCGGATACGAGAGGGCGGTGAGCTTCTCGAAGGCCGTGCCGTACGGGACGTTGTCGTAGCGCTGGCGGCGCTCGTTCTTGACGACGTCCCGCTGGTTCTCCATCGACTCTTCGTCGAGCGCGGACAGGAGCGAGCCCATCCGGTCGGCCTCCAGCCACAGCGCGAGCTCCAGCTGGTGCGCGGGCATGGTCTCGAAATAGTTGGTGCGCTCGAAGCTCGTCGTCCCGTTCAGGGACCCGCCCGCGCCCTGCACCAGCTCGAAGTGGCCGTTGCCGTGCACCTGGTGGGAGCCCTGGAACATCAGGTGCTCGAAGAGATGCGCAAGGCCCGTACGCCCCTTGACCTCGTGGCGGGAGCCGACGTCGTACCAGAGGCAGACCGCGGCGACCGGGGTCAGGTGGTCCTCGGAGAGCACCACGCGCAGGCCGTTGGCCAGCCGGTGCTCGGTCGCTGTCAGGCCGCCGGAGCCGGCCTCGGCTGTGGCCGTGTGACCCATGGGCATGTACGTCCCTTCGATCGCGAGATCTCAGCAAGTGATGGAGTCAAGAGATGCAGTCCTGCCACTGTATGCAAGCCCGCTGACACCTGACGAAGTTCCCGCTCCGCCCTCGGCGTAGTCGCCCGTGACAACGCCGTGAGCCCGGGTCGTGGTCGGCGATGTCAGTGGGACGGTCCACAATGGTCCGCGTCAGATCCCGTACATGCCCCGGCAGAATCTGTGAAGGAGCCGCAGCAGCGATGGCCCGCCGCAGCACGAAGACCCCGCCGCCCGACGACTTTGAGGAGAAGATCCTCGACATCGACGTCGTCGACGAGATGCAGGGCTCCTTCCTCGAGTACGCCTACTCGGTCATCTACTCCCGCGCCCTGCCGGACGCGCGGGACGGCATGAAGCCCGTCCAGCGCCGCATCGTCTACCAGATGAACGAGATGGGCCTGCGCCCCGAGCGCGGCTACGTCAAGTGCGCCCGCGTCGTGGGCGAGGTCATGGGTAAGTTGCACCCCCACGGCGACGCCTCGATCTACGACGCCCTGGTGCGCATGGCCCAGCCCTTCTCCATGCGCCTGCCGATGGTGGACGGCCACGGCAACTTCGGCTCGCTCGGCAACGACGACCCGCCGGCCGCCATGCGGTACACGGAATGCCGCATGGCCGACGCCACCTCCCTGATGACGGAGTCGATCGACGAGGACACCGTCGACTTCACCCCGAACTACGACGGCCAGGAGACCGAGCCGGTCGCCCTCCCGGCCGCCTACCCGAACCTGCTGGTGAACGGCTCGTCGGGCATCGCCGTCGGCATGGCGACGAACATGCCGCCGCATAACCTCAGCGAGGTCATCGCCGCCGCCCGCCACCTGATCAAGCACCCGGGCGCCGATCTCGAGACGCTGATGAAGTTCGTCCCGGGCCCCGACCTGCCCACGGGCGGCCGCATCGTCGGCCTCTCCGGCATCAAGGACGCGTACGAGTCGGGCCGCGGCACCTTCAAGACCCGCGCCACGGTCTCCGTGGAGAACGTGACGGCGCGCCGCAAGGGCCTCATCGTCACCGAACTGCCCTTCACCGTCGGCCCGGAGAAGGTGATCGCCAAGATCAAGGACCTGGTCGGGTCGAAGAAGCTCCAGGGCATCGCCGACGTCAAGGACCTCACCGACCGCGAGCACGGCCTGCGCCTGGTCATCGAGATCAAGAACGGCTTCGTGCCGGAGGCCGTCCTGGAGCAGCTCTACAAGCTGACTCCCATGGAGGAGTCCTTCGGCATCAACAACGTCGCGCTGGTGGACGGCCAGCCCCTCACCCTCGGCCTCAAGGAGCTCCTCGAGGTCTATCTGGACCACCGCTTCAATGTCGTGCGCCGGCGCAGCGAGTTCCGGCGCGGCAAGAAGCGCGACCGGCTGCACCTGGTCGAGGGCCTGCTCGTCGCCCTCCTGGACATCGACGAGGTCATCCGCCTCATCCGCTCCAGCGAGAACAGCGCGCAGGCCAAGGAGCGCCTGATGGAGCGCTTCTCCCTGAGCGACGTGCAGACGCAGTACATCCTCGACACCCCGCTGCGCCGCCTCACCAAGTACGACCGCATCGAGCTGGAGTCCGAGCGCGACAAGCTGAACGCGGAGATCGAGGAGCTGACCCGCATCCTGGAGTCGGACGCCGAGCTCCGCAAGCTGGTCTCCTCCGAACTGGCCGCGGTGGCCAAGAAGTTCGGCACGGAGCGGCGCACGGTCCTGATGGAGTCCTCCGGCGCCCCGGCCCCCACGGCGTCCCTCCAGGTGGCCGACGACCCGTGCCGTGTGCTCCTGTCGTCGACGGGCCTGCTGGCACGCACGGCGAACGGCGACCCGTTCTCCGAGGGCGACAGCAAGCGCACCAAGCACGATGTGATCGTCTCGGCGGTGCCCGCGACGGCGCGCGGCGAGGTCGGCGCCGTGACCTCGGAGGGCAGACTGCTGCGGCTCGCCGTGGTGGACCTGCCACAGCTCCCGGAGACGGCGGCCGCACCCAACCTCTCCGGTGGGGCGCCGGTCTCGGAGCTGCTCTCCTTGGAGGCGGACGAGAAGCTGATCTGTCTGATGACGCTCGACGAGTCCTCCCCGGGCCTCGCGCTCGGCACGGAACAGGGCGTGGTCAAGCGCGTGGTCCCCGACTACCCCTCGAACAAGGAGGAGTTGGAGGTCATCACCCTCAAGGAGGGCGACCGCATCGTCGGCGCGGCCGAGCTGCGTACGGGCGAGGAGGACCTGGTCTTCATCACGGACGACGCGCAACTGCTGCGCTACCAGGCGTCCCAGGTGCGGCCGCAGGGCCGCCCGGCGGGCGGCATGGCGGGCGTCAAGCTCACCGACGGCGCGAAGGTCATCTCGTTCACGGCGGTCGACCCGGCGGCAGACGCCGTGGTGTTCACGGTCGCGGGCTCGCGCGGCACCCTCGACGACTCGGTGCAGACCACGGCGAAGCTCACGCCGTTCGACCAGTACCCGCGCAAGGGCCGCGCCACGGGCGGCGTCCGCGTGCAGCGCTTCCTGAAGGGCGAGGACTGCCTGAGCTTCGCCTGGGCGGGCCCGACGCCACCGCACGCGGCACAGCGCAACGGCTCGCCCGCCGAGCTCCCTGAGCCGGACCCGCGCCGGGACGGCTCGGGCGTGTCCCTGGCGAAGCCGGTGGCGGCGGTCGCGGGCCCGGTGTAGCGCTCGCTCGGCGGAGACCGCCCGAGGGGTTCACCCCTCGGGTGCCTCCTCCGGCTCCTGTACGTAGCGCAGGACGCCCCACATGCCGTGCTCATCGGCCTGTGGGGTCTCCGCGCGGCACGCCTCCAGCTCCTTCTCCAGACCGTCCGCGTCAATGCTGGACCCGATCAACACGAGCTGCGTGCGGCGCGGCTCCGCGATCGGCCACGGCTCCGGGTAGAAGCGCAGAAACCGCCCCACGGAGTGCACCAGATACCGGTTCTTCGGGTCGGACGGCCCGAAGTCGACGTATCCCTTGATGCGGTAGAGCCCCTCGGGCCTGCTGTCGAGGAAGGCCATCAACGGGCGGGGCGCCAGGGGCACTTCGGAGACGAAGGCGAGGCTTTCGTAGGCGGAGTGCAGATGGCGCGCGTGGCTGTCGCGTTCGCCGTCGTGGCCGTCATCGTGGTCGTGCTCCTCGCGCTCCACGGCATGCAGGTCGTCGAACGAGAGCTGCCCGACCCGCTCCCCCACCGGCTTGCGGTCCAGGAGCAGCTCGACGTCCACGCGCCCGTAGGAGGCCGCCACGACGGCCGCGCGCCCCGCGAGCCCGCGCACCACGCCGAGCACCCGCTCGCGCTCCTCCACGGCCACCCGGTCGCTCTTGTTGACCACGACGAGGTCGGCGATGCCCAGGTGCCGGTCGACCTCGGGGTGGCGCTCCCTGGTGGCGTCGAACTCGGCGGCGTCGACGACCTGCACCAGCCCGCCGTACACGATGTGCGGGTTCTCGCTGGCGAGCAGCATCCGCACCAGCTCCTCCGGCTCCGCGAGCCCGCTGGCCTCGATCACGATGACGTCGATACGGGCGGAGGGCCGGGCGAGCCGCTCCAGGTACTCGTCGAGTTCGCCGGCGTCCACGGCGCAGCACAGGCAGCCGTTGCCCAGGGAGACGGTGGAGTCGCCGAGCTGGCCCGCGACGGACATGGCGTCGATCTCGATCGACCCGAAGTCGTTGACGATCGCACCGATCCGGCTTCCCCCGCTGCGGTGCAGAAGGTGGTTGAGCAGGGTCGTCTTTCCGGACCCCAGGAAGCCGGCGAGGACGATGACCGGGATCTGTCGCGTGCTCACCGTGCGCCTCTCGCATTGATTCGTACCGCTGATGTTGCTCATGACGCCCATGACATCCATCTCGTCCATGTCGTCGCTACGGGATCCGTGTACATCCCGCGTCGACGGGCAGACGAGCCCCGTACGACGTGTGAAGACCGCCCAAGGATATGTGCGCGTAGAAGCACCGCGAAGTGAACGATTGTTAGCGGCGCTCGCGGGGCACACATTGGGCACGGCGCCGGGAGGTTCGACCAGAGCTGCCTCCTGTGCGCCTCCTCTCCGCCTCCCTGTCGATCAGCGCCGCTCGGCAACCTGGGAGGCGGCAAGCGCGCCGCCCATCGCTCTCGCCGGTCCCACTCCCCGTTGGCCCGCACCCGACGACCGGCGGACGGTCGCCTGATTCGGGGGTTGACATGGCCACACAGAAATATCGGATACGGGGGACGGGCTCGGCCGCTGTCGCGGGGCTCGCTTTCGCAACAGGGGCCTTCGCGCTACTCCGAGCCTGGGAGCGACGCCAGTCCGCGCTCCCTGCCACACACGAAGGTCTCGGCGCCGAGGACGAACCCGCAGCGCAGGCGGCCAGGCACCACGTCGCCGCACTCACCGAGCAGCACCGCCTCCACTTCGACTTACTGTGCAAAGCCATGGGGGACGCCACACTGGCGGCCGTCCTGAACACGTACGACGAGGATGTTCCGCCCGAGCGGCAACGGCAGTTCCTCTTCGCCAACGCGCTCTACATCAACGCCTTGCACGCCCATCGCATAGGCGCCATGAGCCTGACAGAGCTCCACGGACACCTTCGGGTGATGTGCCAAAACCCCATCTTCCGGGAGTACTGGGACGCCACCCGCCATCACCGCGCGAGCCTGGATCGCTCTTCGGACGAGGCCAAACTGGGACGGATGGTGGACCGCCTGGACCGGGAGTTGCAGGAAGCAGAGACCGACGAGTGGTGGGTGGTGGGTGAACCACCTGGCGAATAGGGCCAGTTGGATGACGACACACCCGTCCACGCAACATCGAGGGGCTACCCTGTCTCCGCCCTTACTCCCCTACCGCCCAAGGACAGGGATCGCCTTGAAGATCGTGCGCCGCATCGGCGCGTCTCCCCGTGAGCGGGGCAGCGCAACCGGCCAGACCTGCCCCGACATCTTTGAACTGAGTGACGGCAACTTCGCCGTCATCGGGACGGACAGGACCGAGGCGCTCGACGGCGAACTGCCGACTGATGCTGCACGTGCCGACTACGAACGCATCGTCGTTATCAGTCGGGACACCCTCGTCCGGGCCAAGGTCGACATCCCAGAGGCCTGAGCTGCCCTCAACTCGCGCCGCACCGGATCCGGTCTGCGGCATCGAGCCGTCACACCACGCGAGTGATCCCTCGCGTTCCGTATCACTCACTGCTCTCCGCCTGCCGCGAGGAGTCGCAGCATGCCAGTTCACCTCGGGCGCACCGGCGCCCACCCACTGCAGATAGCACGCCGCGTCGGCGTCGCCCCACGCCAGCGGGGCAGCCTCAGCGGCGAGACCTGTCCCGACATCTTCGAGCTCACCAACGGCGACTTCGCCGTGATCGGGACCGACGCGACCGAGCGTCTCCGGTACTGTCTGCCGCCCGGCTGCCTACACGGCATCGACCAGCGCATCGTCGTCATCACCCGACAGACGCTGGTGCTGGCCAGGCCCGACATTCCTGACAAGTAGTCACAGTGCAGTTGAGGGCAGCCCTGACAAGGGCGCCCTCAACTGCCGTACGGGGCAAGCCCCTTGAGGAACAACCCCGTTTTCCCTTACCCCCTGAGGGAAGAATCCCGCAGGTTCGGGGAGGGGTTGATGGCACGCCAGCAGATGTGGCACTCCGCGCTCAAGATCTGCTCATGGGTCGTCTCGTGTGTCGCAGGAGTGATCTTGGTGGGTATCGCCTCCATCGCTGTGAGCGGCTGGCTCATACGCGGCGTGGAGGCGATCAACGGCGACCGGCGGACCGCGGAGCAGCGCAGCTCACTCGGCGACTACTTCGGCGGCGTGAGTGCCGTCTTCTCCGGGCTCGCTCTCCTGCTGCTTGTCGTCACACTGCTCTTCCAGCAGCGGGAACTGCGGCTGCAGCGCCAGGAACTCTCCCTTCAGCGCCACGAGCTCAACGCGTCACGCGACGAGCTGCGCCGGAGCGCGGAAGCCGACATGAGGGCCCTCCATGTGCAGCTCACACAGATGATCATGGATGATCCGTCTCTGTCCGCTGTGTGGAACGACTTCCGCGGAGAGCCCGATTCCACGCTCCGCCAGAACCTCTTCGCCAACCTCACCTTCAACCACTATGTCCTCGCGTACAGCTGGGGCAACATCTCCGACGACGACTTGATCGTCCACGCCGAGAACCTCCTGAGCAGCAGTGCCTTCCGGAGATATTGGAACGCCACACGGGCGCACAAGGCCGCGCTGTCGCCGGAGAGCTCCGAGGGACATGTGTTCCAAGCCTTCGAGCAGGCACTGGCCGCTCGGCGGCGAGGCACGCCGCCGCCGGGCTCAGCACCGTAGGCGTCAGATCGCCCCTTCCGACGGCACCGGCACCGGCACCGGCGGAACCGCCCCCACATACCGCGCCGCAGGGCGGATGATCTTTGAATCCTCCGCCTGTTCAAGGATGTTGGCGCTCCAGCCGACGACCCGCGCCGAGGCGAACGTCGGCGTGAACATCTCGCGGGGCAGGCCGCACAGCTCCATGACGACACCCGCGTAGAACTCCACGTTGGTGTGCAGCTCGCGGCCGGGCTTCAGTTCGGCGAGGATCGCCTCCACCTGCCGCTCGACCTCGACGGCGAACTCCACCATCGGGCCGCCGAATTGCTGCGCGATGCCGCGCAGCATGCGCGAGCGCGGATCCTCGGTGCGGTAGACGGGGTGCCCGAAGCCCATGATCCGGTCGCCCGCCAGGACCCGTTCCCGGATCCAGCCGTCGATGCGGTCGGGGCTGCCGATCGCGTCGAGTGTGTCGAGCGCGCGGCTCGGCGCCCCTCCGTGCAGCGGGCCGGACAGCGCGCCGACGGCCCCGACCAGACAAGCGGCGACATCCGCACCTGTTGATGTGATGACGCGGGCGGTGAATGTGGACGCGTTGAATCCATGGTCGATCGTGGAGATCAAGTACTGCTCGATCGCCCGCGCACGCCGGGGGTCCGGCTCCGAACCGGTCAGCATGTAGAGGTAGTTGGCCGCGTACGACAGGTCGTCGCGCGGCTCGACCGGGTCGAGCCCCTGGCCGAGCCGGTGGAGCGCGGTCAGCAGGGTGGGGACCACGGCGGATGCGGCGAGGGCGTCCGACCGTCGTTGATCACCGTCGATGTCGTACACCGGGCGGAAGTCGCGCGACGCCCCGAAGAGCGACAGCGCGGTGCGCAGGCCCGCGAGCGGGCCCGAGAGCGAGCTGGCCCGGGCGATCGCGGGCAGTGCGGCGCGCACCTCGTCCGGCAGGTGACGGAGCGCCGCGGTCCGCTCGGTGAAGACCGCGCGCTGGGCGGCGTCCGGCAGTTCACCGTGGAACATGAGGTGCCATACGTCCTCGAAGCCGCGGGCCTGCGCGAGCTCGACGGCCGAGTACTGGCGGTAGTGGTAGAAGCCCTCGTACCCCCTGACGTCGCCGAGCCGGGTCTCGGTCACGACGACGCCTGCGAGGCCGCGCGGGACCTCGACGGGGGCGGCTGCGGGGGTGGTGGAGCCATTGATCGGCATGGTGTTCCTCGACTTCCTCCCTGGACTTGATTCGACTGTCCATGCTTGACTTAATCTCTGTCAATATTGATTGAATCAATATAGGCGCGATGCGGATACGGTGACGCCATGACGGAGCGAAGGGCCCACAGTGCGCGCACAGTTCGAGAGGCCCAGGAAGAAGACCAGGGACGAGAAGGCCGACGGCTGACCACCAAAGAGGCCGCCGAAGCGCTCGGCGTGAAGCCCGAGACCGTGTACGCGTACGTGAGCCGCGGTCAGCTCAGCAGCCGCAGAGGACCCGGCTCCCGCGGCAGCACCTTCGACGCCAACGAGGTCGAGGCGCTCGCACGCAGGAACAGAAGAGACCCCACGGCGACGGCCGCGAGCGGCGAGCTCTCCGTGCGCACCCACATCACCCTCATCGACAAGGACCGCTACTACTTCCGCGGCGTCGACGCCGCCGAGCTCGCCCTGAACCACTCCTACGAAGAGGTCGCCGAGTGGCTGTGGACGGGCACCCTGCGCCCCGGCATCCGCTTCGCCGCTCCCAAGGACACCGTCAGAGCCGCCCGGCGCGCCGTCGGAGCACTGCCCGAACACAGCGGCCCGACCGACCGGTTGAGGGTCGCGGCCATCTCCGCCGCGGCCGCCGACCCGCTCCGCTTCGACCTGTCCGAGCAAGCCGTCATCGGCACCGGCCGCACACTCATCCCCACCCTGGTCCACGCGCTCCCCCCGGTTCTCGGCACGCACAAGGACGACGGCCCCCTCGCCCACCGCCTCTGGACCAGGCTGAGCGGACGGACGCCCGACGAGGCGTCCCTGCACATCCTGGACACCGCCCTCGCGCTCCTCGTCGACCACGACCTCGCCGCGTCGACCCTGGCCGTCCGCGTCGCAGCGTCGGCGCACGCACACCCGTACGCGGCCGTGTCGGCCGGTCTCGGCGTCCTGGAGGGCCCCCTGCACGGCGCGGCCAGCGGCCTGGCCCACCGCATGCTCCTCGACGTCCTGGACCGGGGCAGCGCGGCCCCCGTCGTGGCGGACGAGCTGCGCGCCGGGCGGCGGGTCCCCGGGCTCGGCCACCGCCTCTACCCCGGTGAAGACCCGCGCGCGCGGGCACTGTTCGGCCTCCTGGAGAGGATGCCCAAGGCCGGTCCCGCCCTCGCCGCGGCCCGCGACGTGGTGGCCACCACCGCCCGCCACACCGACCTGCACGCCAACGTCGACCTGGCGCTCGCGGTCTTCACCGCCTCCTCCGGGATGCCCGCGGAGGGGGGCGAGACGATCTTCGCGGTGGCGCGCACCGCGGGCTGGATCGCGCACGCCCTGGAGGAGTACCAGGAGCGCCCGCTGCGGATGCGGCCCAGCGGCCAGTACGTGGGCGTGCGGCCGCCGCAGCCGCTGCCCGTTCCGGAAGGCGGCTGAGCCCCGGAGGGCCCCGGCCCACGAGAGCGCCGGACCGGGGCAGGTTAGGCTCGCCTTTGTGAGTACGTGTGCGACCGCTTCGCGGGACCTGGCCGAGCCTCTCGCCGGCACCGCCGCGACCGCCAGGACATGGCTTCTCGTCGAGCAGCCGGGCCCCTGGGGCACCAAGGCCCTCACGTCCAGCCACCTCGACCCCGAGCTCGGCCGCGCCCTGGAGGCGGCGGCTGACGGCACGGGCGTACGGGTCGCGCTGATCCGGCGCCCCGGACGGCATGCCGACTGCCACACCGTCGCGCGCCGCCGCGTCTACGTGGCCCACACCGCCCCCGGCCACAGCTGGCTGCGCACCCATATGACGCAGGCGCCAAGGGAGTTGCTCGACCTGGACTTCGTGGCCCTGGGCAACGGCGACCACCAGGACTTCGGAACCGCGCACACCGGTGCGCCGCTCGCCCTCGTCTGCACCAACGGCAAGCGCGACCGCTGCTGCGCCCTGCTGGGCCGCCCGCTCGCCGCCGAACTGGCCGGGGCCGGTGTGGAGGGCGCCTGGGAAGTCACTCATCTGGGTGGTCACCGCTTCTCCCCCACGCTCCTGGTGCTGCCCTACGGATACGCGTACGGCCGCGCCTCCGCGCACGACGTGAAGGAGATCCTCGAGGCCGCCCGTGAGGGACGCGTCGTCACCCGGGGGTGCCGGGGCGGCTCGGCGTGGGAGCGGCCGGGGCAGGCGGCGGAGCTGGCGGTGCGCAGGGCCGTCGGGGAGGACTCGGCCGGAGCCCTGACCGTCGCACAGGTCTCACAGGTCTCACAGGCGGACGGTCAGGTCGTACAGGTGGACGGTCAGGTGGACGCTGCGGCCCCGAGCTGGGACGTGGCCGTCACCCACACCGACGGCAGGCGCTGGCAGGTGACAGTGGCGCAGGGGGCCGCGCTGCCGCCCCGGCCGGAAAGCTGCGGCGGTGCGCTCGGGTCACCGGCGCGGATGGACGTCGTGGCGGTGAAACCGGTGTCCCGCGCGCGGGAGATCCCCGCCACACTGACTTCGGAGTAGCCCTCCCGCCGCCGTACCGTTCGTACACATGAGCCCGACCTCCCCTGCCCGACGACTCCGCCTCGGCCTGCCGCGGCGCGTCTTCTCGCAGGTCCTGCTGATGCAGTTGGGGATAGCCGCCGGGGTCGCGGTGCTCGCCACCGGCCTGTTCCTCGCCCCGCTCGGCGACCAGCTCGACGACCAGGCGATGCGCCGGGCCCTCGCCATCGCGCAGACGACGGCGGCACAGCCGCAGATCGCCGAGGACCTGGCGGCCAGCCGACCCACCCCCAAGGGCCCCGTGCAGGCCGAGGCCGAGCGGATCCGGCGGGCCAGCGGGGCCGAGTACGTCGTGATCTTGAACAAGGAAGGGGTGCGCTGGTCGCACACCGACCCGTCCCAGATCGGCCATGTCGTCTCCACCGACCCCAGCGACGCGCTGGCGGGCCAGGACGTCATGGAGATCGACGACGGCACCCTGGGGCGCTCCGCGCGCGGCAAGGTACCGCTGCGGGACGCCCACGGCGGCATCGTGGGCGCCGTCTCCGTGGGCATCGAGTACGACAGCGTGCGGGACCGCCTCATCCACGCGATCCCGGGCCTCTTCGCGTACGCGGGCGGGGCGCTCGCGGTGGGCGCCCTGGCCGCGTATCTGATCTCGCGCCGGGTGCAGCGACAGACCCGTGACCTGGCCTTCTCCGATATCTCGGCGCTCCTCGCCGAGCGCGAGGCCATGCTGCACGGCATCCGTGAGGGGGTCGTGGCGCTCGACCGGAACGGGCGGATCCGGCTGCTCAACGACGAGGCCCAGCGGCTGCTCGGCCTCGGCACCGAGGCCATCGGCCGGCCCCTCGACGCGGCGCTCGGCCCGGGGCGTACGACCGATGTGCTCGCGGGCCGGGTCGAGGGCACCGACCTGCTGACGGTGCGCGGCCAGCGCGTCCTGGTGGCCAACCGCATGCCCACCGACGACGGCGGCGCCGTCGCGACCCTCCGCGACCGCACCGAGCTCGAGCAACTCGGCCGTGAACTCGACTCCACACGCGGCCTCATCGACGCGCTGCGCGCCCAGGACCACGAGCACGCCAACCGCATGCACACCCTCCTGGGCCTCCTCGAACTGGAGATGTACGAGGAGGCGGCCGAGTTCGTGGGCGAGGTGGCGGGCGCGCACCGGGTGACCGCCGAGCAGATCACCGAGAAGATCCGTGACCCACTGCTCGCGGCGCTCCTCGTCGGCAAGGCGACGGTCGCGGCGGAGCGCGGCGTGACCCTCTCCCTGCCGCCCGGCACCGGGCTCCCGGACCGCCTCGTCGACCCGAGCGGCCTGGTCACCATCGTGGGCAACCTCGTCGACAACGCTCTGGACGCTGCCGCCGGGAGCGAGCACGCGCGCGTGGAGGTCGAACTGCGGGCAGAGGAAGGCACCGTGGTGCTGCGCGTGCGCGACACCGGACCCGGTGTATCGGCCGATCAATATGAATCAATCTTCATCGAGGGCTGGTCCACCAAGGAGCCTCCGGCACACGGGAAGCGCGGCATCGGCCTCGCCCTGGTGCGCCGCCTCGCGGAACGGCAGGGGGGCAGCGCACGGGTCGCCGCCGCATCCGACGGGGGCGCCGAGTTCACGGTGATCCTGCCCGAAGCGCTCGCACAGGCCGAGCTGACCGCCGCGGAGGAAGCACGATGATCGAGGTCCTGGTGGTGGATGACGACGTGCGCGTCGCGGACGTCAACGCCGCCTACGTGGAGAAGGTGCCGGGCTTCCGCGTGGCCGGGAAGGCCCACAGCGCGGCCGACGCCCTCCGCCTCACCGGGGAGCTCACCGTCGACCTCGTGCTCCTCGACCACTATCTGCCCGACGAGACCGGCCTCGCGGTCGTACGGTCGCTGCGCGAGCGCGGCCACCAGGCCGACGTGATCATGGTGACCGCCGCCCGCGACGTCGGCACCGTCCAGGCCGCGATGCGCCACGGCGCGCTCCAGTACCTGGTGAAGCCGTTCTCGTACGCGGGTCTGCGCGCCAAACTCGACGCGTACGCGGCGCTGCGCCGCACCCTCGACGGCGGCGGCGAGGCCGAGCAGGCCGAGGTCGACCGGATCTTCGGCGCCCTGTCGACCACGGCCGCCCCGGAGCTGCCCAAGGGCCACTCCCCGACCACGGCGGAGCTGGTCCGCAGGGCCCTCATGGCGGCGGAAGGGCCGCTGTCCGCACAGGAGTTGGCGGAGCGCACCCGGCTGAGCCGCCAGACCGCCCAGCGCTATCTGAAGCTCCTGGAGCGCACGGGCCGGGTCAGGCTCAGCCTCAAGTACGGCGACACGGGCCGCCCCGAGCACCGCTACGAGTGGGCCGCCAGCCTTTAGGTCTGTCCGGCCTCCGGGTTCGTCCGGCCCTCGACTCGTGGGCGGATTCGGCCTCTTACGCCGCGCCCGCCCCGGTGAGCGCGCGCACCTCGGTCTCGGCGTGCTTGTCCTCGTCCGCGGGTTCCGGCGAGGTGACCGTGCCCAGCCAGCCCGCGAGGAAGCCGAGCGGGATCGAGACCAGGCCGGGGTTCTCCAGCGGGAAGTACTGGAAGTCCATGCCCGGGAAGAGGGCGCCCGGCCCACCGGAGACGACGGGTGAGAGCACCACGAGCGCGAGGGCGGGCACCAGGCCCCCGTAGACCGACCAGACCGCGCCACGCGTGGTGAAGTGCCGCCAGAACAGCGAGTAGAGCAGCACCGGCAGATTGGCGGACGCGGCGACGGCGAAGGCGAGGCCCACCAGGAAGGCGACGTTCAGGTCACGGGCGAGCAGTCCGAGGGCGATCGCGACCACGCCGACCCCTGCGGCCGCGACCCGGGCGACCGCCACCTCGCTGCGCGGCTCGGCGCTCCGGCGCCTCAGGGACGCGTACAGATCGTGGGCGACGGAGGCCGAGGAGGCGAGCGTGATCCCGGCGACGACGGCGAGGATCGTGGCGAACGCGACCGCGGCGACGACCGCGAAGAGAACCGTTCCTCCCGTGGAATCCGCGCCGCCTCCGAGATCGAGCGCGAGCAGCGGAACGGCCGTGTTCCCCGCTGCGTTCGACCCGCGCACCGCATCGGGACCCACGATGGCCGCCGCGCCGAAGCCGAGCACGATCGTCATCAGGTAGAAGCCGCCGATGAGCCCGATGGACCAGACGGCGGAGCGACGGGCGGCCCGCGCCGTCGGCACCGTGTAGAAGCGCGACAGGATGTGCGGCAGTCCCGCCGTGCCGAGGACGAGCGCGAGCCCCAGGCTGATGAAGTCGAAGCGCGCGGTCCAGCTCCCGCCGTACTTCAGGCCGGGTGCGAGGAATCGATTCCCCTGGCCGCTGCGGTCGGCCGCCGTCCGCAGCAACTGGTCGATGTCGCCGTGGAACCGCACCAGGACGAGCACGGTCAGCGCGACCGCCCCGCACAGCAGGAGGACCGCCTTGACGATCTGGATCCAGGTGGTGGCCCGCATCCCGCCGAAGGACACATAGATCACCATGAGCGCGCCGACCCCGATCACCGTCCAGGCCCGGGCCGCCCCGCTCGTCCCGCCGAGCAGCAGCGCGACCAGTGAGCCCGCCCCCACCATCTGGGCCACCAGGTAGAGCACGGACACGGTCACCGAGGACGAGCCCACGGCGATACGGACCGGCCGCTCCCGCATCCGGGCGGCGACGACGTCCGCGAGCGTGAACCGCCCGCAGTTGCGCACCAGTTCGGCGACCAGGAACAGCACCACGAGCCAGGCCACGAGAAAGCCCACCACGTAGAGCATGCCGTCGTAGCCGTAGAGCGCGATCAGCCCGGTGACGCCGAGGAAGGAGGCCGCCGACATGTAGTCGCCCGCGATGGCGAAACCGTTCTCCATGGGGGAGAACAGCCGACCGCCCGCGTAGAACTCCTCCGCAGAGCCGTGCCGGTTGCGGCTCACCCAGGTGGTGATCGCCAGCGTCACCGCCACGAAGAGTCCGAACAGCACGAGCGCCAGGGTCTGGTGGTCACCGGTCATCACTCCGCCACCTGCCCGCGTCCCCGCGCCGGACCGCCCTGGCCCCTGCGCTGCTCGTGCTCCCGCTTCTGCTCGTACACGGACCAGCGCAGATCGAGCGCCGCCCGGTCCCGGCGCAGCCGGGCATGGCGCGCATACGCCCAGGTCAGCAGGAAGGTCGTGAGGAACTGGGCGAGCCCCGCGACCATCGCGACGTTCACCGCCCCCGAGACGGGCCGCGCCATCAGGCCCGGCGCCGTCGTCGCGGTCACGACGTACGTCAGGTACCAGGTGAAGAAGACGGCCACCCCGGGCACGACGAACCGTCGATAGCGCCGTCGCACCTCCTGGAAGGCGGCGCTCTGCTGCACCTCCCGGTAGATGTCGGCCGCGCTGGACTCCACGGCGGCGGCCGGGGCCGGCACCACGGGCGTGGGCGCCCCCGTGCCGTCCAACTCGCCCCAGCCGGAGGCAAGCGCGTCGTACCAGGGATCCTCGAGATCTCCTGTCCGGGCCTGCCCGGCCTCGCGCCTGTCGTGCTTCTTCACCGAACTCTCCTTGTCCGCGGCGCCGTTCGGCCGCGTGCCCAAGGATGGGCAGAACGGGAAGATCCCTGACTCTTCTCTCGCGCTCTTCACCCCATCAGGTGATACCCCTCGTCTCCGGCTTCCCTCAGGCCCGGGAGTTCCCAGGAGGCTGCGCGAGACCGTGCCGGTAGGCGTAACGGACGGCCTGCGCACGGTCCTTGAGGCCCGTCTTGGCGAAGAGGTTGTTGATGTGGGTCTTCACCGTGGCGGTCGAGACGTGCAGCGCGCGGGCGATCTCGTGGTTCGTCAGCCCTTCAGCGATCAGGACGAGCACCTCGGTCTCCCGCGTGGTGAGACCGTCCGGCGGCGCCACCGCCGGTGGGGGCGGATCGGGCTCGGACAGCCGCTCCAGGAGCCGCCGTTGGATCTTCGGCGACAGACCCGCGTCCCCCGACAGCACGTCCTCCACCGCCCGTACGATCTCGTCCCCGCCCGCGTCCTTCGTGAGGTAGCCCCGCGCTCCCGCCCGGAGCGCGGGGAACAGCGACTCGTCGTCCGCGTAGGTGGTGAGCACGACGACCTGCGTGCGCGGATACTCGGCCCGGATCCTGCGCGTGGCCTCCGCGCCGTCGACGCGGGGCATCCGCAGGTCCATCAGGACGACGTCCGGGGAGAGTTCGGCCACCAGCCGTACGGCCTCCTCGCCATCTCCCCCGGCCCCGACGACCTCGATCCCGGGCAGCAGGCCCAGCAGCATCACGATCCCTTCCCGCACCACTGTCTGGTCGTCGACCACGACCACGCGCGCGGGCCTCTTGTCCCCGCCACCCCCGCCACCGGGCACGGCCGGGTCCCCCGCCGCGGGCGCCCCCTCACCGCTCACCGTCATGCGGGCACCTTCAGCGTCACCACAAAGCCCTCCTCGTCCGGCCCTGCCTCCAGGGAGCCGCCCAGCAGTTCGGCCCGCTCCCGCATCCCGAGCAGACCGTATCCGGCCCCGGAGCCCGCGAGTTCGCCCGGCGCCCCGCCCGAATCCCTTATGCCCAGGGTCACTTCCTCCTCGCCGTACTCGAGGCTCACGAACACCTTGGCGCCCCGGGCGTGCTTGCGGACGTTCGTCATCGCCTCCTGCGCGACCCTGCGAACCGCCTGCGAAGCCTCGGCGGGCAGGGCCCGACGCGTCCCGCGGACCGTGACCTCCGCCCCCTCAGAGGCGACCAGCTCGCGCAGGAAGTCCTCGACCGGCGTCATCTCCCCGCGCAGCGCCGAGAGCGCCTGCCGGGTCTCGGCGAGCCCCTCACGGGCCATGGAGCGCGCCGCCACGACGCGGTCCAGGATCTGGTCCCGCGCCGCGTCCCTCTCGATCAGCAGCCGGGCCGCTTCGAGGTGGACGAGCTGCGCGGACAGGCTGTGCGCGAGCACGTCATGGATCTCGCGGGCGATGCGCGCACGCTCGGCCAGCGCCGCCGACTCGGCCTCGGCCGCGCGGGCCGCCCGCTCCTGGGCCAGCAGCCGCTGTGCGTTGCCACGCGCCTCGGCGTCGAGCCGCAGGGTGTAGCCGGCGAGTGCGAGCCCGACGACGATGAGCGAGGTCCCCAGCCAGTTGTCCGTGTTGTACGTGGCGAACGCCGTCATCGCGACGAGCACGCACACCACCCCCGCGACCAGCGGCAACCGCTCCAGGGCCGTGACCGCCGTGCTGCACCAGAGCACCAGCGCGAGCACTCGCCAGTCCTGCCACTGCGCCACGAACGCCGCCCCCATCAGCAGGGCGAGCAGCCCCACCGAGGGCCACAGCCGGTGAGCGAGCGAGGCGCGGTACAGGCCCCAGCCGAGCCCGGCGACGACCGCGACCATGGCGAGCCCCGCCACCAGCCGCCAGCCACGCTCGGAGTGGAACGCGTCCCACGTCAGGCTGCCGAGGATCAGCACGCGCAGGACCCGGACGAACCACACCCGGGCCGGGCTCGTCCCCTCCCGGGTGAGAGCCTCCCGGGAGGGCCATGCCATCCACCGGTCCTGGTTCACACACGGTCCTTCCGCAACGGCTCGGCGTACCCCTGGAAGGTGTTCTGCCTCGTCGGCTCGTGCGGCATGCGCGGGGCGTACGACGTGTCCGCTCCACCGTAGGCCGGGGCGAGCGGGCGCGCGCGCAGCACCAGGATGCCGCTGCGGACCAGAAGGGTGGCGGCGATGGCCAGCATCATGGCCGGGCTGCCCTGATGTATGTCCAGCAGGGCGCCGACGCCGAACAGCCCCGCCCGCGCCGCCATGCCGACGACCAGGACGAGCGCGCTGGCCTTGGTGCTCTTGCTCCAGACGACGCCGTCCTGCCCCCGCCACAGATGAGTGGTCCGTGCCCAGGCAGCGCCCAGACCGATGCCCACCAGGACCTCGGTGCCGAGGAGCACGGCGGACAGGGTCCGCTGCTGCGGATCCAGCAGGTCGGGGTCGCGCACGGCCAGGAACACGAGCACTGCGGGCACGACCCACCAGCGCTTGTCGGCGGTGACCTCCTGCGCCTTGAACTGGCGGGCGATCACCAGCACGACGACGGCGCAGATCACGAGAACGTTGGTCAGCCCGGACATCTGATGCCTCCGAGAGCGGGAAGGACGGGGAATCAACGCCTTCGACGCTACGGAAAGGCCCAGGTCACGGGATCGGAGCAGAGGTGGAACCTGGGTGGAGCCATGGGCTCCACCCAGGGGTGGAGAAGACGCCTACGCGGCGGGCCGCGCCGGGCTCACGCGTCGATGCGCGAGCGGTCCAGCGTCGCGGCGGAGCTGGTGATGAACTCCTTGCGCGGCGCGACCTCGTTGCCCATCAGCAGATCGAAGACCTGCTCCGCGCCGTCGAGGTCGGAGATGTTGATCCGGCGCAGCGTGCGGTACCGCGGGTCCATCGTCGTCTCGGCCAGCTGGTCGGCGTCCATCTCGCCGAGACCCTTGTACCGCTGGATCGAGTCCTTGTACCGGACGTTCTTGCGCTGCAGCTCCAGCAGCGTCTCGCGCAGCTCGCGGTCCGAGTACGTGTAGATGTACTTGTCCTGGCCCTTCTTGGGCTGGACGAGCTCGATCCGGTGCAGCGGAGGCACGGCGGCGAAGACCCGGCCCGCCTCGACCATCGGGCGCATGTAGCGCTGGAACAGCGTCAGCAGCAGGATCCGGATGTGCGCGCCGTCGACATCGGCGTCGACGAGCAGGATGATCTTGCCGTAGCGCGCCGCGTCGATGTCGAAGGTCCGGCCGGACCCGGCTCCTATGACCTGGATGATCGCGCCGCACTCCGCGTTCTTCAGCATGTCCGAGACGGACGCCTTCTGAACGTTGAGGATCTTGCCGCGGATCGGCAAGAGCGCCTGGAACTCGGAGTTCCGCGCCAGCTTGGCCGTGCCGAGCGCCGAGTCGCCCTCGACGATGAACAGCTCGCTGCGCTCCACGTCGTCGCTGCGGCAGTCGGCGAGCTTCGCGGGCAGCGAGGAGGACTCCAGCGCGGTCTTCCGGCGCTGTGCGTCCTTGTGCTGGCGGGCCGCGATGCGGGTGCGGGCCGCGGCGACGACCTTGTCCATGACGGCGCGGGCCTGCGCCTTGGCGTCGCGCTTCGTGGAGGTCAGGAACGCCTTCAGCTCCTTGGCCACCACATTGGCCACGATCCGGTTGGCCGCCGAGGTGCCGAGGACCTCCTTGGTCTGGCCCTCGAACTGCGGCTCCGCGAGGCGGACGGTGACGACCGCCGTCAGGCCCTCCAGGGCGTCGTCCTTGACGACGTCGTCCTCGGCGACGCGCAGCACCTTCTGGCCGCGCAGCGCCTCGTTCATCGTCTTGGTGAGCGAGCGCTCGAACCCGGTCACGTGGGTGCCGCCCTTGGGGGTGGCGATGATGTTGACGAAGGACTTGATCGTCGTGTCGTACCCGGTGCCCCAGCGCATCGCGACGTCGACGCCGAGCTCCCGGGTGACCTCGGTCGGCGTCATCTGGCCGTGGTCGTCGAGGACCGGGACGGTCTCCTTGAAGGTGCCCTGCCCGGAGAAGCGGAGGACGTCGCAGACCGCCTTGTCCTGGGCCAGGTACTCGCAGAACTCGCTGATCCCGCCGTCGAAGCGGAAGGATTCCTCGCCCTTGGTGCCGCCCTCGCCGAGCCCGTACTCGTCGCGTACGACGATCGTCAGGCCCGGCACCAGGAAGGCGGTCTGGCGGGCGCGCTGGTGCAGCGTCTCCAGGGAGAGCTTGGCGTCCTTGAGGAAGATCTGGCGGTCGGCCCAGTACCGCACGCGCGTGCCCTGGCGGTTCTTGGGGACCTTCTTGGTCTTGCGCAGCTTGGCCGCCGGGTCGAAGTCGGCGTCGGGCCCCGGCTTGGCGAAGGCCCCCGGGACACCGCGGCGGAAGCTGATGGCGTGCGTGTGGCCGCTGCGGTCGACCTCGACGTCCAGACGGGCCGACAGGGCGTTCACCACGGAGGCGCCGACGCCGTGCAGACCGCCGGAGGCGGCGTACGAGCCACCGCCGAACTTGCCGCCGGCGTGCAGCTTCGTCATGACGACCTCGACCCCGGAAAGGCCGGTCTTGGGCTCGACATCGACCGGAATGCCCCGGCCGTTGTCACGCACCTCCACGGACGCGTCGTCGTGGAGGATGACCTCGATGTGGTCGCAGTACCCGCCCAGGGCCTCGTCGACGGCGTTGTCGATGATCTCCCAGAGGCAGTGCATGAGGCCGCGGCTGTCCGTCGACCCGATGTACATGCCCGGACGCTTGCGAACCGCCTCGAGCCCCTCCAGGACGAGCAGGTGCCGCGCGGTGTAGTTGGAACCGTCCCGGTCTGCTCCGGTCAGCAACGCTGTGGACGGCACGGACGTCTCGGCGGTCACGCGGTTCGCTCCTCGCTGAATTTCAAGAGGGGCCCTCTGGGGTAAGGGCCCGGCTTCGATTGCCGCTCAGAGGGTACCGAGGCCAGGTAGAGCCGTTGTCACGCCACCCTCATCTCAACTCAGACTAGTCCAGATACGTACGCACGTTCGATCCTTCGATCGAGTGAAGCGCACGTCACGTTCCCTTCCAGGCATGAACCATTTAGGCTCCGGGCACGTCCTCATGAACAACCGGCAACCCAGCCGGGAGGACCTGACCTGACAGACAGCGCGAAACCGTACGACACGTAAGAGACGCAATACGGCACATTCGCCGCCAACCGGCAGCAGACAGCCGACTCGAAAGAAAACTTCGAGGAAAAGCCACGAGCGGGAACGTTTTCGGCCTGGTTGGATGTTGACCCTGGTACGACAGCTCGTCGAGCTAGAGAAGAGGCGACGTGACTACTGTTCTGACCCCCGCGAGCCCCCTGACGGCCGCTGATCGCTGCGACCGCTGCGGCGCCCAGGCTTACCTGCGCGTCGTCCTGTTGAGCGGTGGTGAACTGCTCTTCTGCGCCCACCACGGCCGCAAGTTTGAGCCGGAACTCAAGAAGATCGCCGCTGAGATACAGGACGAGACGGAGCGGCTCACGGCCGTCCCGGAATCCGCGTCCGACGAGGAACGCTGACGCCTCGCGACCACGACGAGCCAGCACCGGCACCAGACCGGTGAACGGGCGGCCGCCCCTGTGACCCAGGGGCGGCCGCCCGTTCTCATGTCCGCCCGTCCCCGCGGGCCCGTGCTCAGCCCGGCCGCACCGCGCGGAGGACCTCGGAGACCCGCGTATAGACCCCGGGGCTCCCGGCCCGCCCGCAGCCGCTCCCCCACGACACCAGGCCCACCAGACGCCCGTGGGCGACCAGCGGCCCGCCGCTGTCCCCCTGGCAGGCGTCGCGCCCTCCCTCGAGCTCTCCGGCACACAGCATGGAGGTGGGCAGATACGTTCCGTCGGAGTCGCCCGGGTAGGCCGCCTCGCAGGCCGTGTCCGGGAGGACTCGCACGCGCGCGGAACGCAGCTTGCGCGCGTAGTCGCCCGCCCCCGTGGTGTCGCCCCAGCCGTACACGGCGGCGCCCGTGCCGGGCTCGTACGCCGGATCGCCCTCCGAGGCCATGGGGATCACCCAGGACGCCGGGAGCGGCCTGGAGAGCGTCAGGGCGGCCATGTCACCGGCGTTCGTGTAGGGGTCGTACGACGGATTGACCCAGGCCCTGCCGACGGACACCTCGCCCCCGTCCGCCGCGCGCAGGTCGCCCCGGCCCGCGATGACCTTCAGGTCGGTCACCTCGTTCAGCGGTACCCCGAGGACCTCCTCACTCAGGCAGTGGGCGGCGGTGAGCACCGTCGAGGGCCCCACGACCACGCCCCCGCAGAACTGTCCCGCCCGCGTACCTCCGAACCGGTCACGGCTCGAGAGCGCCACCGCCCACGGGCTCTCGGACGCCTGCACCGGGTTTCCTCCGATGACCACGCTGTCGGCCGCCACCGGGGTGGGCGAGACCAGCGCCAGCGCGGCCGCGGCGGCCGTCAGGGCCACTGCTCCCGTCAGGTTTCGGGCGAAGCGACTCCGCATGCGAGCTCCTCACTCTGGGTTGCCATCGCAGACCCACAGTGATCCAGTACGACAAGCCCCGCACCCCCGCGCGGGCGTGGCAGAGCGGGCAGGCACGGGAAAGGCCCGGAGCCGCCGATGCGGGACTCCGGGCCTTCCGTGGAGCGTCGGGTGACGCGGGTGACTAGTCGAGGTAGTCGCGCAGCACCTGGGAGCGCGACGGGTGCCGCAGCTTCGACATCGTCTTGGACTCGATCTGACGGATGCGCTCACGCGTCACCCCGTAGACCTTGCCGATCTCGTCCAGGGTCTTCGGCTGGCCGTCCGTGAGGCCGAAGCGCATGGAGACGACGCCCGCCTCGCGCTCGGACAGGGTGTCCAGGACGGAGTGCAGCTGCTCCTGGAGGAGCGTGAAGCTCACCGCGTCGGCCGGGACGACGGCCTCGGAGTCCTCGATGAGGTCACCGAACTCGCTGTCGCCGTCCTCGCCCAGCGGGGTGTGCAGGGAGATGGGCTCGCGGCCGTACTTCTGGACCTCGATGACCTTCTCCGGGGTCATGTCGAGTTCCTTGGCCAGCTCCTCCGGGGTGGGCTCGCGGCCCAGGTCCTGGAGCATCTGGCGCTGCACGCGCGCGAGCTTGTTGATGACCTCGACCATGTGCACCGGGATACGGATGGTGCGGGCCTGGTCGGCCATGGCGCGGGTGATCGCCTGGCGGATCCACCACGTGGCGTACGTCGAGAACTTGTAGCCCTTGGTGTAGTCGAACTTCTCGACCGCGCGGATCAGACCGAGGTTGCCCTCCTGGATCAGGTCCAGGAAGAGCATGCCGCGGCCGGTGTAGCGCTTGGCCAGGGAGACCACCAGGCGGAGGTTGGCCTCCAGGAGGTGGTTCTTGGCGCGGCGGCCGTCCTCGGCGATGATCTCCAGCTCGCGCTTGAGCTTCGGCGCCAGCTTGTCGGCGTTGGCCAGCTTGTCCTCGGCGAACAGACCGGCCTCGATGCGCTTGGCGAGCTCGACCTCCTGCTCGGCGTTGAGCAGCGGGACCTTGCCGATCTGCTTGAGGTAGTCCTTGACCGGGTCGGCGGTGGCACCGGCGGCGGCGACCTGCTGCGCGGGAGCGTCGTCCTCGTCCTCGTCGGACAGGACGAAGCCCTGGCCCTCGGTGGGCTCCTCCTCGCCGGGCTTGCCCGCTGCTGCGGGGGTCTCCTCGGCGGCCTCGTCCTCGACGTGCTCGTCGTCCTTCTTGGACGCGGTCTTCTTGGCCGCCGCCTTCTTGGCGGTGGTCTTCTTGGCTACGGCCTTCTTGGCCGTCGTCTTCTTGGCTGCGACCTTCTTGGCGGACGCGCCCTCCTCGGCCGCGGCCTCCGCCGCGGGTGCCTCGGGGGCGGCGGCGGACGTGGCGGCCGGCTTGACCGTGGCTGCCTTGGCCGCGACGGTCTTCGTCGCGGTGCGCTTGGCCGGACTCTTTGCTGCGACGCTCTTGCGGGGGCGCTTGGGCTCCGCGGCACTGACCATCAGCGTCACACCCTCTTCCTCGAGGATCTGGTTGAGGCTGCGCAGAACGTTCTTCCACTGAGTGGCCGGGATCTGGTCAGCTTCGAAGGCACGACGCACGTCATCGCCGGCGATCTGCCCATCAGCCTTTCCCCGCTCGATGAGCGCCATGACAGAGACGGATTCGGCGATCTCCGGCGGGAGCGTACGGGATGTGCTGGCCGACACGAACAACCTCTCGGAACGTTGGAAAACGGCTTCCGGCCCCGTCCACTGTGGACCGGAGCCGACGACCGACGACTGGGGATGGGCCGACGGCGCGGGCGGGACCGTGGAGCTGCACAGCGTCGTGAACGACGTCTGTATTCCCTCCTCGGCTATCACCTCTTAGGTCATCGCGCTGCCCCGACGAGCGTTACGCCCAATCTACGTGGCCCGAGTCACACCCCGTAAGCGCTCAAAAGCAGCTAGATACGGTCAGAAGCACCCAGGCTTCGCGCGACAACGGTCGGCGACGGCCCAACGACCGAGCCGCCGGACCTCATCGGCTCCCTGGGGAGCCCGAGGCCCGGCGGCACACGGGGCGTCGCGGGCGACGTCCGTCGCGGGTGACGTCAGCGGAGTACGTACGGGGAAGCGGGGTGCTGCCGCGCGGCGCACACGTCGGCCGTGCCGGCGTGGGCGCGAGGTCAGTGCTCGCGCGGAGCGGGTACGACGCGCTCCACCTCGGGGTGGACCGTCAGCAGCTGGCGCATGGCGGCCTCCGCTCCGGCCCCGTCGCCCGCCGCAAGGGCGTCGACGATGCGGGAGTGGTGCGCGAGGGACGCCTCCGTGGGGCGGTCGCAGCCGGTGACCGGGCCGCCGGAGACCTGGAGCGCGGCGGAAACGATTCCGGAGAGGTGCTCCAGCATGCGGTTGCCCGCGACCTGGAGGAGCAGCGAGTGGAACTCGGCGTCGGCGCGGGAGAAGGTGATCGAGTCTCCCTGGCCGAGCGCGTGCCCCATGATCTCGACCATGTCGGCGAGGCGCTGCTGCACCTCCTCGCGGCCGTGCCCGGCGGCGAGGCGGGCGGCGAGCGGCTCGATCATCCAGCGCAGCTCGCTGAGTTCACGCCGCTGGTCGTCGCGCTGCGGCCCGAAGGCCCGCCACTCGATGATGTCCGGGTCGAGCAGGTTCCAGTCGCTGACCGGGCGCACGCGCGTACCGACGTTGGGCCGGGCGCTGACCAGGCCCTTGGCCTCGAGCACGCGCAGCGACTCGCGGACGACGGTGCGGGAGACCTCGAACCGCTGGCCGATCTCCTCGGGGACCAGCGGGCGGTCGGCGCCGAGGTCGCCGGAGACGATCATCTGGCCCAGCTGCTGGACGAGTTGGCCGTGCAGGCCGCGGCCGCGGCTGCCGGCCGCGCGGCGGCCGACGCGCCCCAGGTCCTGGTCGGCGCCCTCCCACGCGGGGGCTACGACGCGGCCGGCTCCGGGGGCCTCCGCGTAGGGGTAGCGGTCGAGTTCGCCCGGTCCTGCGAGGCCGGAGTCGGCGGAGCGGGCGGCGGTCATCATGGTGTGCGCAAGGGTACTCACGGATCCTTTGTCGGCGTGGCTCCCAAGTGCCTTGAGGTCTTTGGTGAAAAGCACACGAAAGGGTGATCGCTTACCCCGCCGCAATTGACGCCTTATCGGAAAGAAATGGGCGTTCCCCGGGGAGTTGCGCGCAGCACTCGAACCCGAGGCGCCCAACGGTCGTTAACGGGCTCTGCCGCGCATGGCCGTGAGCAGGTAGGCGCAGAGCAGAGCGGTGAGCGACAACATCAGTGCGCTGCCCACGGGTTGGGCGAGGACCCGCACGCCCCCGGCGACGTACCGCTCGGCGCCGAACGGCCATTGCACGAGCGCGAGATCGCGCAGCCTGGCCGGAAATCCCGCCGCCGATCGCACAGATGGGCCCTCCAGGGCCTTCTGTACGAGGGGCACGACGACGATCGGCACCGCGAGCACCGCGGCGAGACCGGCGGTCGTGGACCTGAAGACGCCCGCCGCGAGCACTCCGGCCCAGGCGCACCCCATCACCAGCGCAGCCCAACTAGCGCTCAGCGAGAGCCAGTCGGCGGGGACCTTGGTGAGCTCATCTCCGTAGACGAGGTGGAGCAGAGTGCCGTCGGACGCCACGGTGAGCAGGGCGAGCAGCAGTCCGGTGGCCGCGGCGACCGTGAGCTTGGCGACGAGGAGCCCGAGGCGGCGGGGGACGGTGCCGCGGTCGGCGGCGAGCGAGGGGTGGCGGAACTCGTCCCCGAAGGCGAGCGCACCGAGCAGCCCGGCTCCGAGCGCGGCGGGCGGCAGCGGCAGTTCCTGCGGCCAGGCGGCGAGGAGGCGGTGCTGCGGGCTGTGTCCGGTCCTGCCGAGGAAGACGCAGAGCACGGCGGACAGGGCGAGCACGGCCGCCGAGGTGAGGTAGCCGGTGCCCACTCCGAAGGCGCGGCGCAGCTCGTAGCGGAAGGGGCGCAGGGGGCTGCGGGCGGAGCGGATGGTGATGGGGGGTGGCAGGGGTGACAGAGAGGCTGGAGAGGGCTGTGGGGTCTCCGTGGTCAGCGGGTTCCTTGTGGCGATGTCAGTGGCCAGGGGGACCATGGTCGTGGGCGTGGGCTGCCGGGTGGTGTCGTGCTGCGGGTCCGTCGGGGGGAGGGGGTGGCCGGTCGCGGGGTTTTCGGGCGTGGACTGGAGCGGGGTGGGCCGGAGCGGGGTGGACTGGAGCTTGATGTACGGGAGTTGGGCCGGGGGTGGCGACGGTTCGGGCTCCGGGTCCGCCGTCAGCCCGGGCTTCGGGTCCGTCGTCGGCGCGGGCTTCGGGGCCGAGGAGGTTGCGGACGCCGGGGGCGAGGAGATTGCTGACGCCGGGGCCGAGGAGGTGGCGGGATCCGGTTCCGGCTCGTGCGTGGCGGAGGGGGTGGTTTCGGCGGGGGCGGCTTCGGGGCGGGCGGATCCGGGGGCTTCCGCTGTCGGCGTGGGAGGCGCCAGCGGTCCCGCATCGCCGATCTCGTCGGCGAGTTGGTGGACGAGGATGCCGTGGCGGAAGGCGGTCTCGCCCACGTCGGCGCAGCTACTGCCGTACACGGCAAGCCTGTTGCCGTCTTCGCGGACCACTTCGATGGAGCGCTGCCCCGTGCGCGCCTCCTTGGTCAGCAGGGCGGCCAGGCGGCCCGCGTACGGGCTGCGGACGGCCACGCGGGGGCGGAGCCGGGTGCGGGCGAAGTCCGCGGCCTCCTGGTCGGCGACGAGGCGTCCGGCCTCCAGGGTGATGACGCGGTCGGCGGTCCGCGCCGCCTCCTTGGCGTCGCCCGTGGAGAACAGGACGGTGCCGCCGTGGGAGGCGTGCGCGCGCAGGATCCCGTGCAGCCAGCGGCTCTCGCGTACGGACAGGCCGTCGGCGGGGCCGTCGAGGACGAGCGTGTGCGGGTCGGACAGCAGGGCGCAGGCGAGGCCGAGCCGGCGGTCCATGCCGCGCGAGAGCATGCCGAGCCGCTGGTCGCGGAGGCTGACGAGGCCGACGACCTCCAGGACGTCGTCGGCCCGCCGGACGGGCACCCCGGCGGCCGCGCACAGCATGCGCAGCTGGCCGCGGACCGTGCGCGCCGGGTGGCCGGGGACCTCGCCGAGGAGGACGCCGACCTCGCGGCAGGGGTGAGCGATGCGATGCAGGGGGCGGCCTCTGAAGTACGTGATTCCACGGCCCTGTTGGAGCTCGAGCATCAGCCGGAGGGTGGTCGTCTTTCCGGCGCCGTGCGCGCCGAGCAGCGCGGTGACACGGCCCGTGCGCGCCTCGAAGGACACGTCGTCGACGGCGGGCGGGAGGTCCTTGCGGGCGTTGCTGGTCAGTCCGATGGCCTGGATCATCGCTTCTCTCGCGGGATGTGCGACCGCTCGGCGGCCGAGGCCCGTCCACCGGTTCGGAGGCGGACGAACCCCGTGGGTACCGCAGCAAGATAACGCGATATTTCCGTCATTTCGGTCAGGGTGTGGGCCGCGGGTGTCAGCCGCGGCCCACAGTGATCAGACTTCCGGGCGCAGCATCGGCGGGTTGAGCAGTGTGGCCCCGCCCGCGCGGAAGAGCTGGGCGGGGCGGCCGCCCTGGCGCGTGGTGGTGCCGCCGGTGGGTACGAGGAAGCCGGGCGTGCCGGTCACCTTGCGGTGGAAGTTGCGCGGGTCGAGCGCGACGCCCCACACCGCCTCGTACACCCGGCGCAGCTCGCCGACGGTGAACTCGGGCGTGCAGAAGGCGGTGGCCAGCGAGGAGTACTCGATCTTGGACCGGGCGCGCTCGACCCCGTCCGCCAGGATCTGTGCGTGGTCGAAGGCGAGGGGGGCCGCCTGCTCGTCCTCCCGGCCGTAGCCGCCCTGGTTGAGCAGCGCCTCGACCGGGGCCCAGCGCGCGTTGCTCGCGTCGCCGCCGGCCCGGGGCGCGGGCAGGTCGGGGGCGAGGGCGAGGTGGGCGACGCTGACCACGCGCATCCGCGGGTCGCGCTTGGGGTCGCCGTACGTGGCGAGCTGCTCCAGGTGCGCGCCGTTGGCCTGGGCCGGGGCGTCCGGGTCATGGGCGCGCAGGCCGGTCTCCTCGATCAGCTCGCGCGCGGCCGCCGCCGACAGGTCCTCGTCGGCTCGCACGAATCCGCCCGGCAGCGCCCAACGCCCCTGGAACGGTGGCTCGCCGCGCCGCACGGCCAGCGCGCAGAGGGCGTGCCTCCGCACGGTCAGCACGACCAGGTCGACAGTGACAGCGAAGGGCGGGAAGGCCGACGGGTCGTAGGGCGACATGCCGTGATCATAGTCGTCTTCCTGACGATAAACACCTCCTCCGTCAGCCTGCCGGGGCCGGTTCCCGAGGTCCGTCATCGCCTCACACCCCCAACTGCAGCCCGTCGGCGGCCTCCTCGACCATGGCGAGGCCCAGCCTGCTGACCCGCACGGAGAACGGCTCACCCGCCACACGCAGCGACATCAGCCCCAACTCTCCCAGGGGCACGCTGCGCACCGGGCTCAGGGTCACCGTCCCCGCCGGTGCGTCGGGGCGGATTCCGGCCAGCGACGTGAGCAGTTGGACACCGGCTGCCGCCCCGGTCGCCGCCGGGCGGCAGGCCGTGGGGTGCGGGAGTGGTGCGCTGCCCTCCGTCCGCTGCTCCCCCGCGTACATCTCGGGCAGCCGGTGGCCGAACGTCTCGGCCGCCGCGAGCACCCCGCGCAGCAGGGAACTCGCCTCCTTCTCGTAGCCCGCGGCGGCCAGGCCCGCGACGGCGACGGCCGTCTCCTGGACCCGGACCGCTCCCCCGCGGTGCCCGAACGGGTTGTACGCAGCCTCCTTCGCGCCCATGCTGCGCAGCCCCCACCCGGAGTCCATGGCGGGCCCGCCGAGCAGCCGGGCGAGCTGCTCGGTCTGCACCTTGTCGAGGAGCCCCGGCGCGAGCAGTCCCGAGCCGAGCAGGCCCGTGTCGAGGAGGTGGGCGGCGGCGCTGGTGAGGTGCGGCACGGGCCGGCCGTCGGGCAGCAGCGCGGCCGCGGGACGGCCGCCCGCGCGGTCCTCCACCCAGAACTCCGCACGGAACCTGGTCCGCAACCGCCCCGCCCACTGGCGCAGTTCGGCGGCGCCCGCACGCCCGTAGGCGTCGAGGAGGTCGGCGCCGAGGAGCGCCGCCCGGTGGGCGTGTGCCTGTGTCTCGCAGCGGCGGGGGCCGCCCGGGCCGGGGTCCGGCAGCCACAGTCCGCTCTCGCCGCTCGCCGGGACGACCGAGTCGAGCAGCCAGCGCAGACACCGCTCCGCCGTCGGCAGCAGCTCCTCCGCGTCCTGTTCCGGCAGGCCCCATCGGCGGGCCTCGGCGAGCAGGGCCGGGAACAGCAGGGTCGCCTCGGTGCCCGTGCAGCCGGGCGGCAGGTGCGGGCCCGCGTCCCGCAGCGGGCCGGGGATCATGCCCGAACGCGGCCCCGGCCCGGTGATCTGCCCGCGGGCGAGCGTGCGGAGCGTGCCCGCCGCGAGCCGGGTGCCGAGCGGCAGCGCCATGCGGGCCGCCGTGAGCGCCTCGGCGGGGGCCGGGCCGCAACGCCAGGGCGCGCCCGCGGCGAGATGGACGTCGGTGGGGTGCTCCGAGTCGCGCAGCAGCAGTGCCTGAAGGTCCTCCACGGAGGTGTGCAGGAGGGGCTGGACCCGGGGGTCGTCGCCCGCCGCGTGCGCCCCGGCGAGGGGGCGAACCGCTCCCTGGCCCACGGGTCTGACCGGGCCCGCGCCGTCCGGCCGCACGCGCAGTTCCACGCTGCGGGTGGCTCCGGGCGGCAGGTCGAGCTGCCAGCGCAGCAGCCCTGCGGAGGCGAGCGCGTCCTCGGGTGCCGGGTCGGCGGTGACCACGCACTGCGCGGTGGCGGTCGACCAGCGCATCCCCGAGTCGTGGACGCTGGCGGGCAGTTCGGGTCCGGCCCGGCCGGAGGCGACCGCGCCCAGCTCCGCCAGGTCGGTGCCGAGCGACACCTCGAGGGGCACCCGCAGGGGGCGGCCTGCCGCACTGGTCAGCGCGATCCGCTCGGTGCCGTCGGCGAAGCGGGTCCGCTCGACGAGCACGTCCGGGTCCGGGCCGCCCTCCGCGGACAGACGGAGCGTCGCCACGAAGCGCGCGCTGTCGGCCGAGACCATGCGGGCCTGCACGGCCACCGGCTCGCGCCCCGCCACCCGCACCTGGCAGCGGGAGAGCACGCGGCGGCCCGCACGGTAGAAGCCTTCGAGGCCGCTGCCGGTCAACTGCCCCTGGTCCGTGGAGATCGCGAGGGCGGGCATGGCGACACAGATCAGGGCGGTGTGGGCCGGGGGGAGCTCGGCCGGGCGGCGGGACGCGGGCGCCGGGGCGGGCCCGGCCGGTGGACGGGCGGCGGAGGGGCGGTCGGCAGGAGGTCGGGCGCCAGGATGCCTTGCAGCGGGCGGCCGGGCGGCGGGCGGAACGGAATTGACCGGTCCGCGCGCCGAGTTGGGGGCGGGAGCAGGAGCGGGAGCAGGAGCGGGCCGACGGGGGCCCTCCCTGTCGGCTACGGAGGATGGGGCGGGAAGGGGCATGAGGCGGCTTCTTCCTCGCTGGCTGCGCTGCGGGAACCGGAGACCTAGACCGTCGGCCTAGCGCGGCCCCGTCACGGGTACCGCCAGTCAGGTGAACGGGGCGGCACCGCCCCAAGTCACGCCCCCGCACCGGGAAGACGGACGCCGGGGAGCCACTCGGCCCAAAGGGAGTCGCCGCGCGCCCTCTCACGGCGGGCGCGCGGGGTCGCGCCGACGCCCTCAGGGAGCACCTCCGGAAGGTCCTTCGGAAGACCCTTCGGAAGGACCTCCGGAATGCCTCAATTCGTGTCCCTCGCCGCGTCCTTCGCGCCCCGCCGGGCGGTCCGGCGCCGGTACCGCGGGCCCGTCGGGTCGGCCGAGTTGGCCCGGTTAGCCGGGTTGGCCGAGTTAGCCGGGTTGGCCCGGTTGGTCGGGCCGGTCGGGCCGGTCGGGCCGGTCGGGCCGGTCGGGCCGGTGCCCCCAGTGACCCGTACGGCCTCGCCTCCCGCGGGACGCGGCAGTCGACGGCGGCGGCGCGGTGCCCGCGGTTGCGTGACCGGCGGCGGCGTCGAGGAGGGCGGGTCCTGGGGGCGTGGCGCCTCGCGATCGGCTCGTTCCCTGCGCAGGCAGCGGCGGATGGCCTCCGGGTCCAGGTCCGCGGTGCACGCGCCGATCAGGAGGCGGGCGAAGGTGTTGCGCGGGTCCACGCGCAGCGCCATGCCCAGCGCCTCCCGGCCCTCGACAGGATCTCCCGACGACCAGGCCACCCAGCCGGCGAGCGCCAGCGGTACCGCGGCGTGCTCCCCGTACGCGCCGACGCAGCGGCGGGACAGGGCGCGCCACAGGCGCAGCGCGGGGGCCGCCTCGTAGCCCTCCATCCACTCCGCGGCCTGATCGCGTGTCGTGCGGACCTGGAGGCCGATGATCAGGGCCGCCGCTTCGTCGTGCGCGAGGAGCTCGTCGTCGCGCAGGTCCGCTTCGAGGCGGCCGCGGACCGGGGGCGCCGCGTCGAGGCGGGCCATGACCCGGCGGGCCAGGTCGAGCGTCTCGGCGGCGACCTCGGCGTGGCCCGTCCCGTCCAGGATCCGGGGCACGAGGGCGAGCCCCGCCGCATCGAGCGCCCGCTCCTGGTCGGCGGCGGCCGCGGTGGCCCACGGGGCGAGGCGGGCCCTCATCTCCCGCTGTGTGCACGCCACTTGGATGCCGGTGTAGGCCGCCGCGGCCGCCATCACCGACGTACCGGGGCGGGGCAGGGGCACGCCCTCGGGAGGGCAGCACAGCTCGCTCGGGCAGCAGTAGGTCCAGAAGCGGCCCGCCGAGATGCAGATCACCTCGAGCACGGGGACATCGAGCCGCCCGCACTGCTTGCGCAGGGCCTGGGCCAGCGGCCGCAGGCGCTCCCGCACCTCCCGCCCGGACCCGGCGCCCACCGGCTCCAGGCAGAGGAAGGCGACGATGCCGTCGGGACGCGCGCCCCTGCGCTCGCAGCCGCCGACGAGGCACTCGGCCAGGGACTTCGCGACCGGCGGCCAGTCCCGCTCCCGCTCGGGGATGCCGAGCCGCACGCGCCCGCCGAAGCGGCCCCGCTCGCCGTGCAGAGCGATCAGCACCATGCTTTCCTCGGGGCGGAAGCCGAGCAAGTACGGGAGCGCGTCCGCCAGTTCGGCCGGGGTGCGCAGCGTCACCACCGGATCACCCACCAAATCACCCACCGGATCACCCACGGGGTCGCCCATCGGGCCGACCGCTTCGCTGTCATTCGTCATGAGGCGACTCTGGCCCGGAGCACGGGCTTCCGGTTCACCCTGTGGACAACCCCCGACCAGTGGATAACTCCCCTGTCCGCGCCTGTGCCCCGCCCATGCCCGCATCTATGCCCGCATCTATGCCCGCACCGAGTCGATCACCAGCTAGGTTAGGTTAGGCTAAGCTGAGCAAATCTTGTTGGCTCCGGGGTGGGTGGAGACAGAGAGCATGAGACCGGTCGTCATCAAGTTCGGCGGCAACGCCATGGTGGACGCGAGCCTCCAACGCACCTTCGCCCAGGACGTCGTGGAGCTGTGGCGGGCGGGCCTACACCCGGTCGTCGTGCACGGCGGCGGTCCGCAGATCAGCGCGATGCTCGACCGGCTGGACCTGGAGAGCCGCTTCGAGGCGGGCCTGCGCGTGACCACGCCGGAGACCATGGAGGTCGTCCGCATGGTGCTCACCGGCCGGGTCCAGCGGGAGATCGTCGGCCACATCAACGCCCACGGCCCCTTCGCCGTGGGGATGACCGGCGAGGACGCACACACGATGACGGCCGAGCGGCGGCCCGCCTGGGTCGACGGCCGCCCCGTGGACATCGGTCTCGTCGGCGACATCGTGGACGTGAACCCGAGCATGGTGCGCACGCTCCTGGAGCAGGGCCACATCCCCGTGGTCTCCCCGGTGGCCCGCGGCGCGGACGGGCAGGTGTACAACGTCAACGCCGATCTCGCCGCGTCGGCCCTGGCCGTGGCCCTCGACGCCGAACGCCTCGTGATGCTCACCGACGTGGCGGGGCTGTACGCGGACTGGCCGCGCAGCACCGAAGTGATCGAGCACCTGACGGCCGAGGCGCTGGACGAGCTGCTGCCCGGACTCGCGAGCGGGATGCTGCCGAAGATGGAGGGCTGTCTGCGGGCCGTGCGCGGCGGTGTGGGCCGGGCCCATGTGCTCGACGGCCGGGTGCCGCACGCGGTGCTGCGCGGCATCCTCGGCGGGACCCTCACCGGCACGACCGTGGTCCCTGACCACAGCCAGGACCGCGACCCGAGCACCGTATAGCCGAGAGCCGCGCGGCCAAGTCCCGTACAGCCAAGTGCCGTGCAGCCGGGAGCCGCACGGACCTCGGCCACAGAGCCACACGGCCACACCGCCTCACACGTTCCGCGCCAGCACCCGCGCGTTGCGCCGGGGGTCGAGCGACGCCGCCCAGGACGGTGGCGCCGACTGCGCGCTCGCGGGCGCGAAGCCGTAGCGCAGGAAGAGGTCTCCGCCGCCGGTCGTCGCCGTGAAGAGGGCGTCCAGCGCCCCGGCCCGCGCCATCGCCAGCGCGGCGCGCAGGAGTTCGGCTCCGACTCCGCGCCCCTGCATGTGCTCCGCCACGCAGAAGTTGTACAGAACGCCCGCGAACCCCCGCTCCGCGCCCGGGTACACGCGCAGCCCCACACAGCCACCGAGGCCGCCGAAGCTGCCGAAGCTCCCTTCAGGCGACTCGGCCACCAAGAAGTCGGTGGCATGAGCGGCGTACAGCGAGGCGGGCCGCTCACGCAGCGCCCCCGAGCGCACGAACGGCTCGGACAGGGCGGCGAGTTCGGGGGCGTCCGCCTCACGGGCGCAGCGCACGACCGGCGTCGGCGTGCGCGTCGGTGTCCGGAGGGACAGGGCAGGGGGCGGCGTGGCCGCGGTCAAGGCTTTCCTTCCTCAGTTACGTGATGACGTACTCGATGACGCGATCGACGACAGCTACGCGCACGGCCCGCCCGGATACTCCCGGGTCTCCGGCACATCCGCCCGGCGCATCCGGTCGAGCACCTCGCTCAGGACCCTCTCGTCGACGATGTCCACAGGGCAGTTGATCTTCCTGTCGAAGACGAGGGTCTCCTCCGGGGTGTCCCAGATGACCCAGCGGTGCGGGAAGGCGTCGCTCTCCCAGAGGCTCGCGTAGCTCTCGGCGACTGCCATCGGCCCTCGCCCCGGCCGCCCCGACTCTGTCTCCCTCATGCCGCCGCCACCTTCCCCGTCTCGCGACCGTCCACATACGTAGCCGCCACCTCGATCCCGCCGATGCGCGACACCTCCACGCGCGTGGGGTCGTCGCCGAGCACCACCAGGTCGGCGCGCTTGCCCGGGGTGAGGCTGCCCAGGTCGTTCTCCCAGTGGCAGGCGTGGGCGCCCGCCATGGTGTAGGCGTGCAGGGCCTGTTCGACCGTGATGCCCTCGTCCGGGCCGATCACCTGGCCGGACTCGGAGGTGCGCTCGGCCATGAACTGCACGGCGCGCAGCGGGGATCCGTCCGTGACCGGGCGGTCCGAGCTGCCGACGAGACGGACGCCGTGGTCCAGGAACGACCTGCCCCGGTAGAGCCAGGGGGCCCGCTCCTCGCCCATGATCGCCGCGTAGTCGTCGCCGAAGGAGCGCAGGAAGTTGGGCTGGACGACCGCGGTGACGCCGAGCTGCGCGAAGCGCGCGAGCTGGTCGGGGCGGATCAGTCCGGCGTGCTCGACGCGGTGCCGGGCCTCGGGGCGCGGCCGCAGGCGCTGGGCCCGCTCCAGGGCGTCCAGGGCGACGTCGGCGCCGCGGTCGCCGATGGCGTGGACGGCGAGCTGCCAGCCCGCGAGGTGGCCGTCCACGATCGTGTCCGCGAGGACGTCCGGGTCGTCCTGCAACTGGCCGCTGTGGTCGAGTCCTTCGTACGGACTGGTGAGCGCGGCGGTCCTGGCCATCATGCCGCCGTCCGTGAAGACCTTCAGGGCCCCCACGGAGAGGCGGTCGTCGCCGAACCCGGTGCGCAGGCCGAGGTCGAGGGCGCGCGGGAAGCCGTCGGCCGCGTGCGCGTCGACCGGGCGCAGCCGGTCCGCGGCGACCATGAGCTGCACCCGCAGCGGCAACAGGCCCTCGTCGCGCGCGCGTTGATAGGCGCCCAGCTCGACCGGGCTGTGCCCGAGGAGCGTGCCGCCGATGCCCGCCTCGGCGCAGGCGGTGACGCCCTCGGCCAGGCAGGTCCGGGCGGCGCGACCGATGGAGTCGGCCAGCTCCCGCTGGGAGTACGGCAGGCGCAGAGCACGGGCCGCGGCCATGGCGCCCTCGGCCAGGAAGCCGTTCTCGTGCGGGATGTCCGCGGGCAGCAGGTCCAGGACGGCGGAGTTGACGACGCAGCCGTGCCCGGAGTCGTGCAGCAGGTACAGCTTGTGCCCGTGGCTGACCTTGTCGAGTTCGGCGGCGGTCAGGTGCCGGCCGAGGGCCCGCTGGTCGTAGCCGACGACGGTCACCCAGTCGCCCGGACTGCCGTCGCCCGGGCCGCCCTTGCGGGTGACGGCGTCCTCCACGACCGCGAGCACGTCGTCGATCCGGGTGCGGCCCGCGATGCTCGGGGTGCTCTCCTTGAACCCGGTCCAGGCCAGATGCACATGGGCGTCGATGAACCCGGGCAGCACGGTGGCGCCCTGGAGGTCGATCACCTCGCGCGCGGGCACCGACGTCACGGCCGCGTCGAGGCCCACGATCCGGCCCCGCCAGATGCCCAGGTCGTGGGCGACGGGGTGGTCCGGGTCCATGGTCAGGAAGCGCGCGTTCGTCAGTCGGGTGCAGAGCATCGGCGGGTCAGGCGTCCGCGGCCGTCACGAGCGAACGCGGGCGCAGATCGGTCCAGTTGGCCTCGATGTACTCCAGGCAGGCGTCCCGGGAGTTCTCCTCGAAGACAGTCGTCCACCCCCCGGGCACCTCGGCGAAGGACGGCCACAGCGAGTGCTGTCCCTCGTGGTTGACCAGGACCAGGAAGCGGCCGTCGGGGTCGTCGAAGGGATTGGTGCTCATGTGCCAGTGACTCCTCGAATTTGCTTAGGTTAGGCTCGCCTAATCAACAGTGAGCTTAGCCCTTACCCTTCCCTCTCACAAGGAGAGTCCATGCACCGCTCGACCGGAGCAGAACAGCCCTTCGCCGCATACGGGCTGACCGGCGAGCCCGGCACCGACACGTTCTGGGCAGCCGCCCAGGCACCCGTGTCGCTCCCCGCCGACGACGGCTGGACGACCCTCTTCCTGTGGCGCGGCTCCCCCGCAACCCTCACCTTCGAGAGCTGGTCCGAGCCCGTCCCCCTGAAGCGCTGGGGCGAGACCGACTGCTGGTACGCCGAGGTGCCGATGCCCGCGCGGCTGCGCGTGACCTATCAGTTCCTCACCGACGACGGAGACGCGCACGCCGACCCGTTCAACCCGGAAGGCGCGGGCGGCGATCGGTCCATCGCCGCGACCCCGGACGCCGGGGAGCAGCCGCACTGGCCCGCCCTCAACCCCACTGCCGTACTCCCCCTGCCGCGCACCCGGATCCGCTGGAGCAGCGAACGGCTCGGCGGCCGGCGCACCGTACGGGTCCATCCGGCGGGCGGCGGCGGGCCCGTGGTGCTGCTGCTCGACGGGGACGACTGGCTGTATCTGCACCCGGCCATGGACGCCTTCGACTCGGCCGTCGCCCGGGGCGAGATGCCGCCCGTCACCCTCGTGTTCCTGCCGGCCAAGGACCGGGAGGCCGAGTTCGGCTGCGAGCGGGCGCTGTGGGAAGCGGTCCGGGACGAACTGCTGCCGCTGGTGGCGGAGTCCGGGGTCCGCGCGGACACGGACCGCCTCGTGGTGGCCGGGCAGAGCCTCGGCGGGCTGAGCGCGATGTACGCGGCGCTCGAGTTCCCGGAGCTCGTGTCCCGCATCGCCTGCCAGTCGCCGTCGTTCTGGTGGGCGCCCGGCGCCGTGGGCGCGGCGGATCCGCTGGGCGGCGCGGTCGGCGGCACCGTCGCCGAGCGGCTGCGGAAGCTGGAGCGCACCGGACTGTCCGGTCTGCGGGCCGCGTTCGACGTGGGCGAGCACGAGACGCGCATGCTCCCCCACTGTGAGCTCACCGAGAAGCTGGCCGAGGAAGCCGGTGCGACGGTACGGGTCTCCAGGTCGCCGTCCGGCCACGACCGGGCGGGCTGGCGGCACGCCCTGCTCAGGGATGTCGCCTGGGCGCTGGCCTGAGCGGATCGGCCCGGAACCCGAACAGCCCGGTGGCCCCGGGGAGTTGACGTGCTCTCCCGGGGCCACCCATGGACGTGCTCTCCGGGGCCCCCATGGACGGAATCTCCGGGGGCCGCGCGACGTCTTACCTGGCCACGGCCAGGCAGTACTCCTCATCACGCGCCAGCAGATTGCGGTGCGTGTCCTCCGCCACGACGGCCCCCTCGTCCAGGACGAGCACACGGTCCGCGGCGTCCAGGAGCGCCGGGCTGCTGGTCAGCACGACCGTGGTGCGGCCCCGGCGCAGCTTCGCGACGTTGCGCGCGATGAGCTGTTCGGTGACCGCGTCGACGGCCGTCGTCGGGTCGTGCAGGACCAGGATCTCGGCGTCGGCGGCCAGCGCGCGCGCCAGCGACAGGCGTTGGCGCTGTCCGCCCGACAGGTTGGCGCCGCGGTCGCGGACGCCGTAGTCGAGCCCCTCGCGGTGCAGCGCGACGACGTCGGTCAGCATGGACGCCTCGACGGCCTCGTCGACCGTGCGGCTCGTGCCCGCGGGGTCGATGTTCGACCGGAGGGTGCCCGCGAAGATCTCCCCGTCGTACGGATTCACCAGCAGGTGCTCGCGCACCGACTCGACCGACAGCGCGGCGAGCTCCTGTCCGCCGAGCCGCACCACGCCCTCGTACGCCTCGGGCGGGACGTTCACGGCGAGGACCGAGGCGAGGTCGGCCGCCGCGCGCGGCTGGTAGACGGCGATCGCCACGAACTCGCCCGCGCGCACCCGGAACTTCAGCTTGCGCAGGGACCCGTACCGGACGTGGTCGAGCTCCAGGTCGCCGCCCTCGGCCGGGCGGCCCTCGCCGGGGGTCGCCACCGGCGGCGCACCGAGCACCAGGGCCATCCGCTCGGCGGAGGCGCGGGCCGTCATCACGTACTTGGGCATCTCCGAGAAGAGCTTCAGTGGCTCCATGATGAACTGCGCGAGGCCCACGGCCATGACGAGTTCGCCGATGTTGATCTCGCCGCCGAGCGCCAGCCAGCCCGCCGTCAGGGTCACGGCCGCGGCGAGGACCGCGTTGAGGCCGAGGGCGGTGCCCGCGTACACGCCGTTCACCTTGGCGACGGTGACCGCCTGGTGCTTGGCCTCCGTGCTGACCTGACGGTACGAGCGGAACGCCGCGTGGTTGCCGCCGAAGCCGTGCAGCGGGCGAAGGCCGGTGATCAGGTCGGCGACCTTCGCGCCGGCCCGCGCCACCCGGGCCTGCTGTTCGCGGGTGCTGGAGCCGATCCGCTTCGACATCACGCTGAGGATCGTCAGGATCGCGACGGTCCCCGCCATCACCAGGAGGCCGAGCCGGTAGTCGGCGAGGCCGAGGGCGACGGCCGCGACCACCACCGCGACCAGCGAGCTGATCAGCATCGGCACGACCTCGACGATGTCGGCGGTCTGGTCGGCGTCCTCGGTGGCGATGGTCAGGACCTCGCCGGACTTCAGGTCGACGTCCCGGGCGACGGGCTGGAGCCCGCAGGCCGCGACCCGCACCCGCCAGCGGTGCGCCTCCGTCGTGTTGGCCTTCTGCAGGATGCGCATCCCGAACCGCCACGACAGCGACACCGTCGTGATGATCACGGCGAGCGCGCCGATCGACACGGCGAGCGCGCCGAGGCTGCGCTCGCCCTTCATCGTGTGCTCGACGATCAGGCCGAGCGCGATCGGGAAGGCCGTCTCACCGGCCTGGTACAGGCCCATGAGGACGGTGCCCCAGATCATGGCGCCGACGTTGCGGCGCAGGGCCGTCCGCAGGATGTCGGACCCCGGGCGGGAGGTCCGGGGCCGCTGGGTGTCAGGAGTTCTCATCGAGATGGCGGGCCATCGCTTCCGGGGTTCGCAGGGTGAAGAGGTCGCGGACGGTGACCACAGGACCGTACTCCCGGCGCAGCAGCCCGATCAGGCGGACCGCCAGCATCGAGTGCCCGCCGAGGGACACGAAGTCGCTGACCGCGCTCACCTCGTCGTCGTCCAGGTCCAGGGCCTCGGCGAAGAGCTCGCAGACCACGGTCTCGGTCTCGGTCTGCGGGGCGCGCTCCGCCGCCGTGGTCAGCGCGCCGAGGGGCTTGGGCTCGGGCAGCGCCTTGGTGTCGGCCTTCCCGTTCACCGTCAGCGGGATGCCGTCGACCTCGGCGTAGTGCGAGGGGCGCAGGAAGTCCGGGAGCCCCGCGCCCACGTCGGCGGCCACGGCCACGAGGTCCGCGCCGTCCAGGACGAGGTAGGCGGCGAGCCGGTACGCGCCGTCGACCTGCGGGTCGGGCTGGGCGACGGCCGCGGCGAACCGCACCGCGGGGTGCGCCGCGAACGCGGCCTCCACCTCGCCCAGTTCGACCCGGTGGCCGCGGATCTTGACCTGCTGGTCGGTGCGGCCCAGGTAGCTCAGATTGCCGTCGGGCCGCCGCACCACCAGGTCCCCCGTGCGGTACATGCGCTCGCCGGGCGCGCCGAACGGGCACGCCACGAAGCGGTGCGCGGTCTGGGCGCTCTGCCCGAGGTAGCCGCGCGCGATGCCGACGCCCGCCACGTACAGCTCGCCGGGCACACCGTCCGGCAGCGGCCGCAGCCACGGGTCGAGGACGTACACGTCGGTGTTGTCGATGGCGACGCCCACCACCGGGTCCTGGCACTCGAAGGTGCCGACGCCCAGGGTGTTGATCGTGTACTCGGTCGGCCCGTACAGGTTGTAGCCGACGGTGCCCTCGGTCTCGGCGAGCCGCCGCCACAGCGTCGGTGTGACGGCCTCGCCGCCGAGCAGCACCAGCGCGGGCCGCCGCTCAGGGGTGTCGAGGAGCCCCTCGGAGACCAGCTGCTGCGCGTACGTCGGCGTGACGTTGATGACGTCGATGCCGTGCTCCAGGCAGTACGCGACAAGGCGGGGCGCGTCCCTGCGCAACTCCTCGTCGCAGATGTGCACTTCGTGCCCGTCGGCGAGCCAGAGCAGCTCCTCCCACGACATGTCGAAGGCGAAGGACACGGTGTGCGCGATCTTGAAGACGCGGTGGCCGTGCTCGGCCAGGACCGGCTCGAAGATGCGGCGCTGATGGTTGATCAGCATGTTGGTCAGGCCCGCGTACTCGGTCACCACGCCCTTGGGCTTCCCGGTCGAACCGGAGGTGTAGATCGTGTACGCGGGGTGGCGCAGCCGGTCCGGGTCGTCCGGCGCGAACGTCACGAAGGGCTCGGCGTCGGGGAGTTGACGGTCCAGCTCGATCAGGTCGCCGGAGAGCCTCGGAGACACGGAGCTGAGAGTCAGGATCACCTCGGGCCGGGCGTCCGCGACGATCCCCGCGATCCGCTCATCCGGGTGGTCCAGTTCCAGCGGCACATAGGCGGCGCCGACCCGCAGCACCGCGAACAGCGCCACGATCGAGTCGAGGGAGCGCGGGAGTGCGAGGCCCACGGTCGTCTCGGGTCCGATGCCGCGCCGGGCGAGCACACCCGCCACCGCCCGGCTGCGGCCTTGCAGTTCGGCGAAGGTCAGGGACGCGCCGTCCGCGACGAGGGCGACCCGCTCGGGGGCGCGGTCCGCCGCCCGGTCGAAGCGGTCGACGACGGTGTCCGTGCCGACGTCCGTACGGGCGCCGGGCGCGGGCTCGGCGCCGAGCCCCGGCAGCGCCCCCAGCGGACCGGCCGACCGGGCCAGCTCGTCGAGCACGCGCAGATAGTCGTCGAGCAGCCGGCGGGCGTCCTCGGGGGCGCCGACGCGGTGCTCCAGCTTGACCGTGAGCCGCTCGCCGGGCGTGACGACCCAGGTGTACGGGTAGTGCGTGGAGTCGTCGGCCGTCACCGAGGTGATGCCGTGCCGGGCGTTCATCGCGGCGAACGCGTCCAGGTCCAGGAAGTTCTGGAGCACGAAGAGGTTGTCGAACAGGGTGTCGTGCCCGCTGGCCCGCTGGATCTCGCCGAGCCCGAGGTGCTCGTGCTCCATCGCCTCGACCCGGGCCGCCTGCACGCCCGCCAGGTACTCCCCCGCGGTCTCGTGCGGCCGGGCCTTCGTCCGCATCGGCACGGTGTTGAGCAGCACGCCGACGATGTCGGCCAGGCCCTCCCCGTCGCGCCCGGAGACGGTCACGCCGAACACGGCGTCGGCGCGGCCGGTGTGCGCGCCGAGCAGCAGCCCGAAGGCGCCCGTCAGCACCGAGTTGAGGGTGACGCCGTGGGCCTTGGCGGCGGCGCGCAGGAGGTCCGACTGCTCGGCGGAGAGCGTGTGCACGAGGGGCTGCGGCAGCGCGTCCGAGAGGGACGGCGCCGGGCCCGCGAGCAGCGTCGGTCCGCTGAGGTCCGCGAGGTGCCCGGCCCAGAAGCGCTCGGCCGCGGCGGAGTCCTTGGCGGCGAGCGTCCTTGCGTACTCCTCGAAGCTCGGCGCGGCGGGCACAGCGGGCGTCAACTCGCCCTGGACGGCGGCCTCATAGGCGTCGAACAGGTCCCGCAGCACGATCTCGCGGGACCAGCCGTCCCACAGCAGCAGGTGGTAGCTGAGCAGCAGTCCGTCGCGGCCGTCGGGAAGCCGCACCACGGTCAGCCGGACCAGCGGCGGCTCGGCCGGGTCGAACCCGGTGTCGCGGTCCCGTGCGCGCAGCTCCTCGACGTCCGCGTCGCTCGTGAGCTCGACCGTGCGGACGGGCACGCGGCGGCCCGCCTTGAGGACCTGGACCGGGTTGCCGTCGTCGTCGGTGCCGAAGCCCGCGCCGACGACCGGGTGGCGCTCGATCACGTGCGCCATCGCCTCGGCGAGCGCCCCGGTGTCCAGGCGCCGGTCGAAGGTGAACCAGCTCTGCGCGACGTAGTGTCCGGCCGCGCCCGCCAGCTGGGCCTGGAAGAACAGACCGCGCTGGAGCGGGGTGACGGGCGCCGTGCGCTCGGCCGTGGCGGCGGCGTCCGCGAGGGACTCCAGGGCGCTCAGCCAGTGCTCGGTGATGACGTCGGGGATGTCCTCGCCGAGGAGGAACTCCGCGTGCAGCCGGCCGGTGGCGTCGTCCGTCCACGCGTTGACCTCGACGGCGTACGGGCTTGTCCGGTCGCCGCCGGTGAGGCGCAGCGCCTGCGATTCGCCGCCCCGGCCGAGGTAGTTGAAGAGCACCTGCGGCCGGGCCGTCAGGAGCGGGGCCGTCTGCGGGTTGAGATGGCGGAGCTTCCCGTACGCGATGTGGCCGCACTCGTCGGGCTGGCGCTCGGCGACTTCGCGGGCCGCCGCGACGGGGTCGGTGTGCGCGGTGAGCCGCACGGGCGCGATGGCGGTGAACCAGCCGACCGTGCGGGTGTAGTCGTGGTGCTCCAGGGCGGGGACCCGGCCGTGCCGCTCCAGTTCGACCGCGAGGTCGGTGGGCGACGCCTGCATCGACGTCTGGGTCCGGGTCAGGGCGGTGCGCAGCGCGCCGCACAGCAGCTCGGTGAGGCCGAGGCCCAGGGCGGCGGGCGCGGTGCGGGTGACGCGGTCGCCGGCCTCGGCGCCGAGCACGACCGTGATCTCGCGCAACTCCCCTGTCCGTGCGACCAGTTCGGGCGCCTTGAGGGTGTCGATCCAGTGCCCGATGCCGTCGACGTCCTGCGCGGCCCCGAGCGTGAGCGCCTCGGCGTACTCGGCGAAGGACGTGGTGGGCGGCGGCAGTTCGGCGCCGCTCATCGCGGTGGTCAGGTCGTCGAGGAGGATCAGCCAGGACACCGCGTCGACGGCGAGGTGGTGCACGGTGACGACGAGGGTCCGGCTCGCCTCCAGCCAGGCGAAGGCGATGACGTCGCCGGACTCGGGGTCGAGGCGTCCGGCGGCGTCGTTCGCCACGGCGGTCGCGTCGGTCGCGCCCATCCGCTCGACGGTGACCTCGCGGGCGGGCTCGGTGCGCAGCGCCCACACCCCGTGCTCGGTGCGCAGCCGCAGCCTGAGGGCCGGGTGCGCGGCGACCACGGCGCGGGCGGCGCGCTCGGCGTCGGCGAAACCGGCGCCTTCGGGGGCCACGAGGGTGCGCGCCTGGGCGAACCGGTCGAGGGATCCGCCCAGTTCACCGAGTTCGCGCTGGCGCAGGATGATCGGCGTCGGCGCCAGGGGCCCGTCCTCGCGGCGCGCGGGCGCGGAGGCGGCGGAGGCGGCCGATGGCGTACGGGTTCCCAGGGCGCCCTGAGCCCCCAGGTGCTCGGCGAGCGCGCGCGGGGTGCGGAACAGGAACACGTCACGCGGCGCGATCGGCAGGCCGAGCGCCCGGGCCCGGTTGATCACGGTGATGGCGACGATGCTGTCGCCCCCGGCCACGAAGAAGTCGGTGTCGGCGTCCACGGTGGCGCCGGGCAGCGTCTCGGCGAAGACGCCGGTGAGCGCTTCGAGGGCGTCGGGCACGGTGTCGCTCGCGGCGGCGGCCGGGGCGGGGGCGGCGTCGTCCGGCGCGGCGGCCGCCTGCGCGGCGAGCGCCTGCGCCGCCAGCGCCTTGCGGTCCAGCTTGCCGTTGACCGTCAGCGGCAGGGCGTCGACCGTCAGGACCCGGCCGGGCACCATGTGCACCGGCAGCTTCGCGGACAGCGCTACGGAGAGGGCGGCGATGTCGTCGGGGACCCGGCCCACGACGTGCGCGACGAGGTGGTCGCCGCTGTCCGCGACGGTGACGGCGACGTCGACGACGCCGTCGAGCTCCCGGACGGCGGCCTCCACTTCGCCCAACTCGATGCGGAAGCCCTTGAGTTGGACCTGGTCGTCGGCGCGCCCCGCGAACTCCAGCTCACCGTCGAGCGTGCGCCGGGCGAGGTCGCCCGTGTGGTACATGCGGGAGCCGTCGTCCGCGAACGGGTCGGCGACGAACCGGCCCGCGGTCAGGCCCGACCGCCCCAGATAGCCGAGCGACACCTGATCACCGGCGACGTAGATGGCGCCGACGCGGCCCGGCGGGACCGGGCGCAGCCGGTCGTCGAGCAGATAGGTGACCAGGCCGGGGATGGGGCCGCCGATCGGGCTGACGTCGCCGCCGGAGCCAGCACCGGAACCGGAGGCCGAGCCCACGCCGGAGCCCGGGCCGAGGCCGAAGTCGGCGTCCGTCAGCACCCGGTGCGTGACGTGCACGGTGGTCTCGGTGATGCCGTACATGTTGACCAGCTCGGGCGAGCCGGTGCCGTGCCGCTCGACCCAGCCGCGCAGCCGCCCGAGGTCGAGGGCCTCACCGCCGAAGATGATCCGGCGCAGCGCCGCGACCGGCTCGTCGGCGTGCCGGTCCGCCTCGATGAACTGGTAGAACGCCGACGGGGTCTGGTTGAGCACGGTCACCCCGCGCTCCCGGACCAGCCGGTGGAAGTCGACCGGCGAGCGCGTGAGCCCGTACTCCGGGACCAGCAGTTCGGCGCCGTGCGTCAGCGCGCCCCACAGCTCCCAGACCGCGAAGTCGAAGGAGAAGGAGTGGAACTGGACCCAGACGTCGTCGGGGCCGAAGTCCATGTCGGGCTGCGTCTGGGCGAGCAGCGTCACGACGCTGGAGTGCGGGACGACGACGCCCTTGGGGCGGCCGGTCGACCCGGAGGTGTAGATCACGTACGCGGGGTCGCGCCAGTCGGCGACGGGGGCCGACTCCCTTTCTGCCGGCGGGAGTTCGTCGCCCGGCGCCACCAGCGGGAGTTCGTCGCCCTGCACCACCACCCGCGCCGTCACGCCCGCCCGCTCCAGAAGCCGGGTGAAGCGGTCCCGCTGCTCCCGGTCCACCAGGACCACCTGCGGGGCGGCGTCGGCGAGGACGTACTCCAGGCGCTCGTCCGGGTACGCCAGGTCGAGCGGCACATAGGCGCCGCCCGCGGCGACGACCCCCACGAGGGCGACGACCTGTTCGAGGGAGCGCGGCACGGCGACGGCGACCCGCCGCCCCGGACCGACTCCGGCGGCACGCAGGGAGGCCGCCAACCCGTCCTTGGCGTCGGCCAGTTCGCCGTACGTCAGGGACCGGGCACCGCCGTCGAGTCCGCACTGGGTGACCGCGGTGGCGGCCGGGTCGCGGCGGGCGGCGGCGTCGAACAGCTCACCCAGGGTCGCCGGGGCGACCTGGACGGGCTGCCGTCCGCTCTCCCGCACCAGCTCGTCGACCAGGGCGTCCGGCCGGGTGAGCAGTCCGGTGAGGGTCCGTGTGAAGGTGCGCAGGATCGCCTGGGCGCCCTCCTCGCGCAGGAGTTCACCGTCGTAGATCAGATTGAAGCGCGGCGTGCCGTCGGGCGTGCGCTCGACGACCAGCGTCAGCGGGTAGTGCGGGGCGCCCTCGTTCACGATGTCCGCGATCACCAGGTCGTCGCCGGGCGTGCGCAGCCCGGCCACGTCGGTGGCGACGTCGAAGACCACGAGGGTGTCGAAGAGCGAGCCCGCGCCCGCCTGGACGGGCGAGCCCGCACCGCCCTGGGCGAGGGAGCCCGCGCCCGCCTGGCGGCCGATCCGCGCCAGCGAGACGTGCTGGTGCGGCAGGACGGCGCTCTGGTGTTCCCGGACGGCCGCGAGCAGCTCGCGCGCCGTGCCGGTGGCGGTCCAGCGCGCCCGTACGGGAATGGTGTTGATGAACAGGCCCACCATGTCCTCGATGCCGGGCACGTCCGCGTCCCGCCCGGAGACGGTGGAGCCGAACACCACGTCCTGGCCGTGCAGGACGGAGCCGAGCGTCACCGCCCAGGCGCTGTGCACCGCCACGCTGAGCGGCACTCCGGCCGACCGTACGGCCGCATCGATGTCTTCGTGGGGCTGTACGGAGGTGTCGGCGAACCGGTCGGAGGGCGTGTGTCCCTCGGCGACCAGGGAGGGCCCGGCAAGGCCGGCGAGCTCCGCGCGCCAGGTCCGGTCGCTCTCGTCCTCGTCGCGCTCGGCGAGCCAGTGGACGTAGTCGGCGAAGCCGCCGCGCGGGTACACGGTGCCCGGCGCGTGGTACTCGGTGAGCAGCGCGCGCAGCATCGGCGGCACCGACCAGCCGTCGGCGATGATGTGGTGCACGGTCTGCACCAGGACGGTGCGGTCGGTGCGGCCGGAGCCCGCGCGGATCAGCGTGTAGCGCATGAGCGGGCCGGTGGCCAGGTCGAACCCGGCGCGGCGGTCCCGCTCGGCGAGGTCGCGGAGCTCCGCGTCGGTGATCCCGGGCCGGTCGAGCGTGGTGAAGGGCGCCTGCGCGCCGCCGTCGAGCACGGAGACGACGCGGCCGTCGGCGAGGGCCACGAACCGCGCGGCCAGGTTCGGGAACAGCGTGAGCAGCCGGGTGGCCGCCGCCGCGAGCCGCTCGGCGTCCACCTCGCCCTCCAGGGTGAGGAGTTGCTGCTCGACGTAGGCGCCCGCCGAGTCGTCGTCGAAGACCGAGTGGAAGTAGAGGCCCTCCTGCAGCGGGGTCAGCGGCAGGACGTCGCGCAGCCGGGGGCCGTCCAGGGCGTCGACGTCGGCCTGGGTGAGCGGCACCAGGGGGAAGTCGCTGGGCGAGTGGCCGCCCGCGTCGAGCGCGGCGAGTCCGGCCAGGGCGGCGCGGAAGTACCCGCCGAGGGTCGTGATGTCCTCGTCGGTGAACAGGCCCTCGGGCCAGGAGATGGTGGTGACCAGCTCATACGCGCCGCTCGCACCGTTCGCACCGCTCGCGCCGTTGGCACCGCTTGCGCCGTTGGCCGCGGGTTCGGCGATCGCGTTGAACTCCAGCGGGCGCGGCAGCCGCATCCGCGGGTCCCGCTTCTCGCCCAACTGTCCGGTGGCACCGGCCAGTTGCCAGTCCCCGGCCGCGCCCGCGTCGAAGCGGCCCAGGTAGTTGAAGAGGATCTGCGGTGCGGGCGCGTCGAACGCGGCGTCGGCGAGGTAGCGCAGGGCGCCGTACGAGATGCCGTTGTCCGGCACGCGGGCGAGGTCTTCCTTGACGGCCTTGAGCGCGGCCGCGAGGTACCCGGGTGCGCTGAAGTCGACGTCGCCCTCCCCGGGGGCGCCGGGGTCGACGGTCACCGGGAACAGCGTGGTGAACCAGCCGACGGTGCGCGAGAGGTCCGGCTCACGGCCGGCGGCGGCCGCCACGAACTGGCCCTCGCGGCCGTGGCCTTCGAGTTCGATGTGCGCGAACGTCTGGTCCTGCCCGAGGTCGCGGCGCCACCGGCCGAGGGCGACGGCGAGCCCGGTCAGCAGGACGTCGTTGACGCCCGCGTGGAACTTCGCGGGGATCTCGCCGAGGAGCGCGGCCGTGACCTCCGGGCCGACGGTCACGGTCCGGGTCCGCTCCTGTGCGACCGTGTCGGCCTCGCTCAGCGCGCGCCGGGCCACCGGCCGGTCCGCGCCTGGCAGGGCCTGCCGGAAGGGGGCGGGGTCGGCGTCGGCGGCGGCGCTCTGAAGGTATGTGGTCCACTGCCGGAACGACGTGCCCACGGGCGGGAGTTCGACCGGCGTGCCCGCGCAGCGCTGCCGCCACGCGGTGGCGAGGTCCTCCATCAGGACGCGCCAGGACACCCCGTCCATGACGACGTGATGGGCGACGAGGACCAGCTGCCGGTCCGCGCGGCGCCACACGGCGCGCAGCATCACACCGCCCGCCGGGTCCAGGCCCTCGGTGGCGAGCGCGACGCAGTCGTCCAGCGGCAGGTCGCTCTCCTGCCACGACGCCGCGGCCCCCGCCGCCTCCGGTATGTCGAAGCTCCAACGCTCGCCGCGCACCAGGCGGGCACGGAGCATGTCGTGCCGCCCGATCAGCGCGGTGAGGATCGCGCCGAGCGCCTCGCCGGTCAGCTCCGCCGGGGTGGTGAGGACCACCGACTGCACGAAGCCGTCAATCGCGTCCGTGGTCTCGCCGAGCCACTGCACGACGGGTGAGCCCACGACGGCGCCGGTCGCGACGTCCTCGGCGCGGTGCACGGCGGTGACGTCCTCGTGGCTGGCCACGGCCGCCAGGGCGCCCACGACACTGTGGGTGAAGATCTGCCGCGCGGTGACGTGGAGGCCCGCCTCGCGCAGGGCGCTGAGCAGCGAGATGGCGAGGATGCTGTCGCCGCCGAGCTGGAAGAAGTCCTGGTCGACGCCGACCTGTTCGAGCCGCAGCACGGAGGCGACGGCCGCGCACACCGCGCGTTCGTTCTCGGTGCCGGGCAGGGCGAGGGCGCTCGTGTCGACGGTGGGCTCGGGCAGGGCGTTCCGGTCGAGCTTGCCGTTGGCGGTGAGCGGCAACGCGTCGAGGACGACGACGTGGGTCGGCACCATGTACTCGACCATGTGCGCGGTGGCCCACTCCTTGACCTCGGCCGCCCGCAGCCCCTCGCTCCCGGCGGCCGGGATCACATACCCGACCAGGTAGGTGCCGCCCGCCGTGTTCTTCCGCGCGACGACACACGTGTGCCGCACCCCGGGGTGCTCGGCGAGGCCGACCTCGACGTCCTCGATCTCCAGGCGCATGCCGCGGATCTTGATCTGGTTGTCGGCCCGGCCGAGGAAGTCGAGGGACCCGTCCGGGGCGAACCGGGCGAGGTCACCGGTCCGGTACAGCCGCGACCCGTCCGCCGCGAAGGGGTTCGCCACGAACCGGGACGCCGTCAGACCGGGCGCGTTGACATAGCCGCGCCCCAACAGGAGCCCGCCCACGTACAGTTCGCCGCCGACGCCGACCGGGACCGGGCGCAGCTCCTCGTCGAGCACGTACAGCTGGGTGTTGGGGTTGGCCTTGCCAATGGACGTGGACAGGCGCTCGGCCGCGCCCCGGTAGATGACGTGGGAGACGCCGATCGTCGTCTCGGCCGGGCCGTAGCCGTGGTACATGGGGATGTCGAGCCGGGTGCGGAACCGCTCGTACAGCTCCGGGGTGAGCACCTCGCCGCCGCACCACACGTGCCGCAGGCTGTCGAGGCGCCCGGAGTCGCCCGCCATCTCCAGCAGCACGTCCAGCATGGACGACACCAAGTACGTGAAGGTGACGCGCTGTTCGGAGATCATGCTCAGCAGGTGGTGCGGGTCGCGCTCGCCGCCGGGCCGCAGGACCACGAGGCGGCCGCCGGAGACCAGCGGCAGGAAGATCTCGTTGATGGAGATGTCGAAGGACAGCGGCGCCTTGAACAGCGACGCGTCGTCGTGGCCGAAGCCCAGGATCTCGTCGACCTGCCACAACAGCCGCTCGCTGATGGCCTGGTGACGGATCATCGCGCCCTTGGGCCGCCCGGTCGAACCGGACGTGAAGATGACGTACGCGAGCGCGTCGCCGTCGACGGCGACGCCGGTCTCCTCGACCGGGCAGGAGCCGTAACCCCAGGCGTCGAGGTCGAGTGCGACGGCGTCCGGTTCGCCCGCCTCGCGCTCACCGGAGCCGCTGAGCTGCAGCACGACCCGGGCGTCCTCGATGACGACGGCACGGCGCTCGGCGGGCCACTGCGGGTCGAGCGGCACGAAGGCGCACCCGGCCTGGAGCACGCCGAGGAGCCCGATGACCATCTCCGCGCCGCGGCCGAGGGAGATGCCGACGACCTGCTCGGCGGCGAGCCCGCGCTCGACGAGGTGGTGGGCCAACTGGGCTGACAGCTCGACTGCTTGACGGTACGTCAGGGTGCGGCGCTCGTCGACGATGGCGACGGCGTCGGGCCGGGTGCGCGCCTGCTCGCGGAACATCTCCACGATGGTCGGGCGCTCCCGGTGGGCCTCGGTGTCGTTCCACCGGGCGAGGGTCTCGAGCCGCACGGCCGGTCCGGTGGGGCTGATGGTGCCGAGCGGCCGGTCCGGGAAGTCCGCCAGGTCGCCGAGGGCGAGCTGGGCGTCGGCGAGTCCGACACCGGCGGGGACGGCGATGCTCCGGCCGTCCGCGCCGTCCGTGCCCTCCTCCGCGGTCTCCCAACCGCCGGGCGCCACACCGCCGTTGTCGACCCAGCCGAGCACGTCGGCGAAGAGGGTGCCGGGCGCGAGGTCGATGCCCTCGGGGCTGCGGCCGGTCGCCCAGTACGAGAGACCGATGGCGCACGCCTCGGCGAGGGTCCGGTCGGAGTAGCCGCCCATGCGCCGGCGCATATCGGCGAGCCGCGCGGGAGACAGCAGTACGAGACCAGCGCTCGGTTCCATCATCGAATCCAGCGAATCCATCGAAGACTCAGCACCCTTTACTCAACACCCTCAAGGAATGAGGTCAGCCTAACCTAACTTAGGGTGACCTAACTACCCTCGCGCCAGGCCCGCCACAGTTCGGCGTACCGGCCCCCCAGGGCCACCAACTCGTCGTGCGTGCCCAGCTCCACCACGCGCCCCGCGTCCAGCACGGCGATCCGGTCCGCCGCCATCGCCTGGGTCAGCCGGTGCGCCACGAACAGCGTGGTCCGGCCCGCGCACGCGGCCAGGACGGCACGCTCCAGCTGGGCGGCGCCCTCACTGCCCGCCTCCGCGGTGGACTCGTCGAGCACCACCACCGGCGCCCGGCCCAACACGAGCCGGGCCAGGGCGACATGAGCCACCTTGGTCGAGTCCAGGCGCTCACCGCCCTCGCCGACCAGGGTGTCCAGGCCCTCGGGCAGCGCCTCGACCCATCCGTCGGCGCCCACGACGCGCAGCGCGCCGAGCAGTTCGGCGTCGCTCGCCCCCGGCGCGGCGAGCCGCAGGTCCTCGGCGAGCGAGCCGGAGAACACATGCGTCTCCTGCGTCAGGATGCTCACCAGGGCCCGCGCCCCGGCCTCGTCGAGACCGGCGAGGTCGTGCGGTCCGATGCGGACGGACCCCTCCTGCGGGCTCCCGATACCGGCGATCAGCGCGGCGAGGGTCGTCTTGCCCGCACCCGTCGCCCCCACCAGGGCGAGCGAACCGCCCGCCGGGATGGACACGTTGATGTCCCGCAGGACCGGCTGCTCGGTGTCGGGGTAGCTGAACGTCAGCCCCTCCACCGCCACCGCGTACGACGCGCCCTCCCCCGCCTCGGCGGCGGCGTCACCCACGAGGCGGCCCTCCTCGGCCTCCCCGAGCACCCCGACGAGCCGGGTCAGGCTCGCGCCCGACTTCTGCGCCTCGTCGAAGGTGAACATGATGGCGCCGAGCGGGGTGAAGAGGCGGTGGAACATCAGCGGCGCCGCCGACACCTCGCCCAGGGTGGCGGCGTCGGCCTCCAACAGGGCGTACCCCACCACGAGGATGAGGACGAGACCGATGAACTCGGCCCGGTTCTCCCGGCCGACGAACCGGCCGAAGAACCGGAACACGTCGACCCCGAGATCGCGCACCCGCCACGACTCGCGCGTGACCTCCTCGCGGACGGACTCCTCCAGGCGGTACGCCCGGACCGTGTCGATGCCGTCGAGGCCGCTGATCAGCGCCTGCGCCCGGTCGGCCTGGGCCACCCGCTGCTTGCGGTAGAGCGGCGCGGACCGGGGCAGATACCAGCGCAGCGCAAAGGCGTACGCGGGCAGGGCCCCGGCGCCCGCGAGGCCGAGCCGCCAGTCGAGGCCGAACATGCCGACGGTGGCGATGAAGACGAGGACGCCCGCCGAGAACACGGTGGGGATGGCCGTCCGGATGCCCTTGGAGAGCACGGCCACGTCGTCGCCGACGCGGGACAGCACATCGCCCCGGCCGACCTGTTCGACCCGCGCGCTCGGCATCCCGAGGACCGCGCGGACGGCGCCCTCGCGCAGCCGCGCCAGCAGATCCGCGCCGAGGCGCCCGATCAGATACGTGGAGACGGCGGTGGCCACCGCGCCGAGCAGCGCGGCGGCCACGAGCGTCACCCCGATTCCGGCCAGGCCCGAGCGGGAGTCGCCCTCGGCCACCGAGTCGACCACCCGGCCGAGCAGGAGGACCGGGAGCACCTGGAGCGCCGCACCGGCCACCGTGGAGAGCACGGTGGCGGTGGTCAGCCAGGGAACCTCACGGCAGTGCGCCGAGACCCACCGGGTGGCCTCGCGCCCGCTCGCGGTGCGCAGGGTCGCCGTCTGCGCCGGCGGGCCGACGCGGGTGTCGGTCGTACTCACACGAGAACCAAGTCGGGCCGGGGACGGTACGGGTGACGGTCCATCACTTCTTGTCGACCGACTTGACGAGCTCGTCGATCGCGTACGGCAGGGAGAGCGCGGTGCCCTGGGACATGGCCGCGCCGACCGCGGGGCCCTCGCTGTCAAGGAGGTACGAGACGTTGCCCTTCTTGACCGCCTTCAAGTTGCCGAACAGCTTGTCCTTCTTCAACGCCTCGGTGTCCGCCTTGTCGTTGATGACGAAGATGCGGTCCACGTCGACCAGGTCGGTGCGCTCGGGCGAGAGCTGGGTGGAGAAGTTGCCGTCCGCGATCTTGTCGATCTTGGTCTGGTACTTGTAGCCGATGCCCGTCACCAGGCGCCCGCGCACATCGGTCGAGGTGAACGGGGCGAGGGAGTTCTTGTACCAGGACAGCGCGACGGCGGTCTGGTCCCCGAACTTCGGGTGCGCCTTCTTGGCCGTGTCGAGCTTGGACTGGATGCCCTTGACGAGCTTCTCGCCCTTCTCCTCCTGGCCGAGCGCCTTGGCGATGTGCAGCGTGTTGTCCTGCCACGGAGCGCTGAACGGCTCCTTCTCGGCCTTGGTGCGGCCCACCGTCGGCGCGATCTTGGAGAGCTTCTCGTAGGCGGCCTTGTCGATCTCGGAGTAGACCGCGATGATCAGGTCCGGCCGAAGGGCCGCGATCTTCTCGTAGTTGGGGCCGGAGTCACCGTTCTTCATGATGACCTCGGGCTTGGCGCTGCCCCACTTGTCCTTCACCCACGGCCACTGGGTGTTGATGTCGGGGCTCTTGCCCGCCGGGTTCGGGTACTGGTCGGTCATGCCGACCGGCTTGGTGCCGAACGCGAGGACCGCCTGGTCGTCGGTGTAGCCGACGGTGACGACGCGCTGGGGGGCCTTCTCGACCTTCGTGGTCCCGAACGCGTGCTCCACGGTGACCGGGAAGTGACCGGCGGCGGCAGCAGGGGCGTTGTCGCTCGCCTTGTCCGACGAGTCGTCGGAGCCGCATCCCGCGAGGAGTCCGACACCGAGGGCCGTGGCGGACAGGACCGCCGCGAGCCGCCGCCCCGGCTTCGTGATCGTCGTTCGATGGAGAAGCATCCCGATTCCCTTGCTTTAGCGCTGTCCGCTGCACCCCGGTGTCAGGGCAGCCAAACCTTAACCCGATGAAGTGAGGTTAGCCTAGCCTAACCAGCCAATTCCTTTGCGGGGAGGGCGGGGTGGACCACGGTCGCCGCGGCGGGCCTACGCGAGCTGGGCGTGGGTGCGGCCGATCGGCACGATGAGCGGCCGGTCGCCCACCGGGTCGTCGATCACCTTGGCGCGCAGGCCGAACGCCTCGTACAGCAGCTCGGCGGTGACCACGTCGCGCGGGTGCCCCTGCGCGAGGACCGCGCCGTCCTTCATCACGACGAGGTTGTCGCTGTAGCGCACGGCCAGATTGAGGTCGTGCAGCACCATGACGACGGCGCACCCCGACTCGTGCAGATCGTCCACCAGGTCGAGCACGTCGATGGCGTGCGCCAGGTCCAGGTAGGTGGTCGGCTCGTCGAGGAGGAGCAGGTCAGTGCCCTGGGCGAGGGTCATCGAGATCCAGACGCGCTGGCGCTGCCCGCCGGAGAGCGAGTCGACGGGGCGGTCGGCGAGGTCGGCCACGCCGGTCATGGCGAGCGCCCGCTCCACCACGTCGGCGTCGTCCGAGGACCACTGCCGCAGCCAACTCTGGTGCGGGTGGCGGCCCCTGGCGACCAGGTCGGCCACCGTGAGGCCCTCCGGGGCGACGGGCGCCTGCGGCAGCAGGCCCAGCTTCTTCGCCACGTCCTTGGTCTTGAGCTTCACGATGTCCTGGCCGTCGAGGACGACCGAGCCGCTGCTCGGCTTGAGCAGCCGCGTCAGGGTCCGCAACAGGGTCGATTTGCCGCAGCCGTTGGGGCCGATGATGGTCGTGATCACTCCGGGCGGGATCGACACGTCGAGACCGTCGATGACGCTCCGGCCGCCGTAGCCGACGCTGACGCCGCGGGCGGAGAGCCGCGAGGTGTCGTCGGCCCCGGCCTCGGACTCGATCTCGGTGATGTACTGAGTGACCACAAGCCCCCCTCATCTATTTAGGCATGCCTCACCTTTGTACCAGGCTATTTGAGGTTCGCCCGCACCAGGAGAAGGATCAGGAACGGTCCGCCGATCGCGGCGGTGACCACGCCGACCGGCAGACCGGCCGGCAGCACGGTGCGCGTGACCAGGTCCGCGCCGATCAGAAGCAGCGCCCCGACCATGCCGGAAGCCACCAACGGCGGCGTCGGGTACCGCACCAGACGCATCGCCACCTGCGGCGCCACCAGCGCGACGAACGGCACGGGCCCCGCCGCACTCACCGCGAACGCCGCGAGCAGGACCGCGCACAGCAGCAGCACCGCGCGCACCATCGAATAGCGCACACCGAGGCCCGCGGCCACCTCGTCACCGAAGTGCATCGGTTTGAACTGGAACGCGACGCAGGCCACGACGGCCAGCAGGACGAGCGTGCCCCAGAAGGCCACCCAGACCTCGTCCCACGAGCGGTTGTCCAGCGAGCCGACCAGCCACGCCTGGGCCCGGGCCACGTCCTTGATGTCGGCCTTGACCAGCAGCCAGGTCGTGATCGCCTCCATCACGGCGCTCACCGAGATGCCGATGAGGATGAGCCGGAGGCCGTCGACGCCGCGCCGCCACGCCAGGAAGTACACGAGCAGGCCGGTGCAGAGGCCGCCGCCGAGCGCCGCGACGGACAGGCCCACGGAGTCGGCGACCGCCGTGGCGGCCCCGCCCGAGACCGTCACCAGGAACACCGAGACCACGCTGGCACCCCCGGTGATGCCCAGAATGTCCGGGCTGGCAAGGGGGTTGCGCGCGATGGACTGCGTGAGCGCCCCGGAGACCCCGAGCGCGATCCCCACGACGAGCCCGGCCAGGGCCCGCGGCATCCGCAGATCCATGATCACGAACTCGTCGACCTGCTCGCCCCGCCCGAAGATCGTGGCGATCACCCGGGACATGCTGATGGGGAAGTCCCCGACGCTGACGGACAGGCAGAACAGCAGGAAGGTCCCCGCCATCAGCGCGAGGGTGGCGAACGCGAACCACGGCCGCCATACGAAGGAGACGCCGCCGAACCGCACGCCCGCCGCCACCGACGCCTTCGCCGCTGTCCCCGATGAGTTCACCGCTGTCCTGTTCATGCGCTCTTGAACTTTCCGCGCCACACCAGCACCGCGAAGAACGGAGCGCCGAGCAGCGCCACGACGACCCCCGCGTCCAACTCCCCCGGCCGCACCACCAGACGCCCCGCGATGTCGCAGACCAGCAGGACGACGGCGCCGAGCAGACCCGCGTACGGCACCAGCCAGCGGTAGTCGGGACCGGTCAGATAGCGGGCCACGTGGGCGACCATCAGCCCGAGGAACGCGATGGGGCCGCAGGCCGCCGTCGCCGCGCCCGCGAGGAGGGTGATGGCGGCGATGCCGACGGTCCGGCTCAGCGCGATGTTCACGCCGAGGCCCCGGGCCACGTCGTCGCCGAGGTTGAGCAGGTTGAGGGCGGGCAGCGTGACGGCGGCGAGGACGAGGCCGACCGCGATGAACGCGGTGATCGGCCAGATGACGTCGAACTTGACCCCGGCCACGGTGCCCGCGTTCCAGAGCCGCACCGCGTTCAGCGACTTCTGGTCCGAGAGCGAGACGGCGGTGGTCATCGCCTGGAGGAACACGGCGATCCCCTGCCCGGCCAGGGCCAGCGTCAGCGGATTGCCCGCGCCCCGGCCGATGCTGGCGAGGGCGAACACGACGATCCCGGCAACCGCCGCCCCGAAGAAGGCGAACCAGACGTACTGGAAGGGGCTGGTGAGCCCGAAGACGGCGACCACCGTCACCACGGCGAACGAGGCTCCGGCGTTCACCCCCAGCAGCCCGGTGTCCGCGATCGGATTGCGCGTGTAGCCCTGGATCAGCGCACCGCCGACGCCCAGGGCGATGCCCGCGACGATCGCGAGCACGGTCCTGGGCACCCGCACGGTCTGCACGATGAGCCGGATCTCGGTGAGCCGCTGGTCGTCCTGGGGCGCCGCGAACAGCCCGTGCCACACCTCGGCGGGGCTGAGCGCCCGCGCGCCGACGGCCAGTGACGCCGCCCCGGCGACGAGGAGGACCACCACCAGCAGGCCCAAACCCACGACCCGGCGCCGACGGGCTTCTGTCGCACCCCTCGGCACGGATCGCTCAACTGCAGTCGCGGACATGTCGACGTACGTTATCCCTTTGATCATCCCTTTGATCCACCGGGCCCGGACCCGGTGGACGGGCGCTAGCGAGCGACGCTGCCGGTCCCGTCGGCGACCGGGCGGGGCGCGGCAGCGGCCGTGGCGCCGCGCTCCAGGAGCGAGTCCAGGATCTCGCCGACCCGTATCGCGATGTTGGAGAGCAGCGACGAGGTGATGCCGTGCGTGTGCTCCGTGCCGCCCTGCAGATAGATCCCGCAGCGCAGCTCGGACTCGGTCACGATGCGGTAGTCGCGCTCGACCTGGACGCGGCCCTGGTCGTCGCGCGGGCAGCGGTCGGCCACCTCACCGAGGATGCCGATGGGGTCGGCGGAGTCATAGCCGGTGGCGAACACCACGACGTCGGCGTCCAGATCGGTCTCCTCGCCCGAGACGAGGGACTTCACCGTGGCGCGGACCCCGTCGGGGGCCTCCTTCACGTCGGTGAGCCGGGAGACGTTGAGGAAGCGGAGGCGCTCGGTGCCGAGGACCTTCTCCTGGTACGCCTGCCGGTACAGGTCGTCGATCAGGTCGATGTCGACCACGGAGTAGTTGGTGTTGCCGTGGTAGTCCATCAGCCGGCGCTTGACGTCCTCGGGCGCGGCGAAGTACTCGTCGACCGCGTCGGGGTCGAAGATCCGGTTGGCGAAGCTGCTGTCGTCGGCGGGGCTGTAGCCGTAGCGCGAGAAGACCGCGCAGACCTCGGCCTCGGGGAAGCGGCGGTGCAGATAGGCGACGTTCTCTGCGGCGCTCTGTCCGGCGCCCACGACGACGAACCGCGAGGGCGAGGTGCCCTCCAACTCGTCGACCCGCGTGAGCAGTTCGGAGTTGTGCCAGACGCGGTCGCCGCGCTCCACGCCCTCCGGCATGGCGGGGCGCAGGCCGGTGCCGACGACGAGGTTGCGGGCCCGGTGGACCGCGAGCCCCTCCGCCGAGCGGACCGTCACGTCCAGGTACTCCACGACGCCGTCGCGGACGTAGGGCGTGACGCCGACGACCTCATGGCCGTAACTGACCACGTCGTCGACCTTGGCGGCGGCCCACTCCAGGTAGTCGTGGAACTCCACGCGCAGCGGGAAGAGATTCTTGTGGTTGATGAAGTCGATCAGCCGCCCCCGGTCCTTCAGGTAGCAGAGGAAGCTGAACTCACTGGTGGGATTCCGCTGTGTCACCAGGTCCTTGAGGAAGGAGACCTGCATCGTCGCGTCGTCGATGAGCATGCCACGGTGCCAGCCGAAGCGCGGCTGCTGCTCGAAGAAGTGAGCGGTGACCGCCTCTTGCCTGCCGACGCGCGCGTTGTGCTCGCGGAGCGCGATCGCCATGGCCACATTGGACGGCCCGAAGCCGATGCCAATGAGGTCGTGGACCGGTGCTGCGTCGCCAGGAAGAACCTGTGACATGTCACTCCCATCGTGCGGGGAAGCCGCCTGTCAGGCGTCAGAGAACAAAAACTTAGGTGAGCCTAAGCTAATTTCACTGAACTGTCGACAGCGGGGCGCCGTCAACTCGGGTCTGGTACGCCCCCTTTGCAAGCTAAGGTAAGCCTTGCTTTACTTGCCATCGGTCAATCCCTGCTCAGAGGAGGAACCCCATGCGGGTCGTCATGTTCGGTTACCAGACCTGGGGGCACCGCACCCTGCAAGCCCTCCTGGACTCCGAGCACGACGTGGTCATGGTCGTGACCCACCCCAAGAGCGAGCACGCGTACGAGAAGATCTGGAGCGACTCCGTCGCCGACCTCGCCGAGGCCCACGGCATCCCGGTCGTGATCCGCAACCGCCCTGACGACGACGAGCTGTTCCAGCGCCTCAAGGAGGCCGAGCCGGACATCATCGTGGCGAACAACTGGCGTACGTGGATCCCGCCGCACATCTTCGCCCTGCCCCGCCACGGCACGCTGAACGTCCACGACGCGCTGCTGCCGAAGTACGCCGGCTTCTCGCCGCTGATCTGGGCCCTGATCAACGGCGAGACCGAAGTGGGCGTCACCGCGCACATGATGAACGACCAGCTCGACGCCGGTGACATCGTCTGCCAGGAGGCCGTCGCGGTCGGTCCTGCCGACACCGCCACCGACCTCTTCCACAAGACCGTCGACCTCATCGCCCCGGTCACCATCGGCGCCCTCGACCGCATCGCCGCCGGGGACACGGACTTCACCCCGCAGGACCGCTCGCAGGCGACCTTCTTCCACAAGCGGGCCGAGGAGGACATCCGCATCGACTGGGGCTGGCCTGCCGCCGACCTGGAGCGCCTGGTCCGCGCGCAGTCCGAGCCCTACCCCGCCGCCTTCACCTTCCACAAGGGCAAGCGGCTCGAGGTCCTGGCCGCGGTGGTCTCCCAGGGCCGCTACGGCGGTACGCCCGGCCGCATCTTCTACCGCGAGGGCGAGGGCGTGGTGATCGTCGCCGGCGCCAACGCCCGCACCGGCCGCAACCACGGCCTGGCCATCACGCGCGTCCGCACCGAGGACGGCCGGGAACTGGCCGCGACGGACTACTTCACCGCGATGGGCGGCTATCTGACCAACCGCCCCTGACGGTCACACCCCCACCGATCGCTCACTGACCAGCCGCCGCAGGCAGACCCTCCCCTCAGCCCGCGGCGGCAAGGACCAACGGCAGGACCTGGTCGCTGCCCGCCTGCCGCAGCAGCCGGGCGGCGACCGCGAGCGTCCAGCCGGAGTCCGTGCAGTCGTCCACGAGCAGGACCGGGCCGGGGGCGGCCGCCAGGGCCGCGGCCAGCTCGTCGGAGACCGCGAAGGCGCCGGACAACTCCCGCAGCCGCTGGGCGGAGTTGCTCCGGCGCGTGGCGTGCGCACCGCCCGACCCCGTGTACGTGAGGCTGCCCAGGAAGGGCAGCCGGCCGATCGTCGCGATCCCCTCGGCCAGCGAACCCACCAGCTGCGGCCGCGCGAGCGACGGCACCGCGACGACCCCCACCGGCCGCGGCCCGGCCTCCGCGGCGCCCGATGCCCAACCCCCGGGAGAGCGCGCCCAGTCGGCGAGGACCGCGACGGCGGCCCGCAGCACGTCGTCGGGCACCGGCCCGTCCGGCGCGCCCTCCGCGAGCAGCGGGCGCAGCCGGTTGCCCCAGCCGATGTCCGAGAGCCGCCCGAGGGCCCGCCCGGTGGCGCACTGCTCCTTGGCGGGGATGCGCCCCTTGAGGCTGATCCCGAGCGCGGGCATCCCCGTCGGCCACATCCGGCGCGGCTCCACCTCGACCCCGGGGCGGTCCAGCTCCTTCACCGCCGCCGTCAGCGTCTGCTCCGAAACCGATGAATCGGCCCAGGGGCCCGCGCAGTTGTCGCACCGGCCGCACGGGGCCGCGCCCTCGTCGTCGAGCTGGCGGCGCAGGAACTCCATCCGGCACCCGGACGTGCTCACGTAGTCGCGCATGGCCTGCTGTTCGGCGGCGCGCTGCCGCGCCACCCACGCATACCGCTCCGTCTCGTACACCCACGGCTGCCCGGTGCTCTCCCAGCCGCCCTTGACCCGCTTGACCGCGCCGTCGACGTCCAGGACCTTCAGCATCGTCTCGAGGCGGCTGCGCCGCAGGTCCACCGCGGCCTCCAGAGCCGGTACGGACAGCGGCCGCCCGGCCTCCGCCAGAGCCGCGAGCGTCTGGCGGACCTGCTCCTCGGGCGGGAAGGCGGTGTCGGCGAAGTACCGCCAGATCGCCTCGTCCTCCTTGCCCGGCAGCAGCAGTACGTCCGCGTGCTCGACACCGCGCCCGGCGCGGCCCACCTGCTGGTAGTACGCGATCGGCGACGAGGGCGAGCCGAGGTGGAGCACGAAGCCCAGGTCCGGCTTGTCGAAGCCCATGCCGAGCGCCGACGTCGCCACCAGCGCCTTGACGCGGTTGGCGAGCAGGTCCTCCTCGGCCTGCAGCCGGTCCGCGTTCTCCGTGCGCCCCGTGTACGAGGACACGGCGAAGCCGCGCTGGCGCAGGTAGGCGGTGGCCTCCTCGGCCGCGGCGACGGTGAGCGTGTAGATGATCCCGGAGCCCTGCAGCTCGTCCAGGTGCTCGGCGAGCCAGCCGAGCCGGTGCGCGGCGTCCGGCAGCCGGACCACGCCGAGGCGCAGGCTCTCGCGGTCCAGCGGGCCGCGCAGCACCAGGGCCTCACCGGCGCCGGTGCCCAGCTGCTCGGCCACGTCCGCCGTCACGCGCGCGTTGGCCGTCGCCGTCGTGGCCAGGACCGGGACGCCGGGGGCGAGCTCGGCGAGCATCGCCCGCAGCCTGCGGTAGTCGGGGCGGAAGTCATGGCCCCAGTCCGAGATGCAGTGCGCCTCGTCGACCACCAGGAGACCGGCCGAGGCCGCGAGCTTGGGCAGCAACTGCTCGCGGAAGTCCACCGAGTTGAGGCGCTCGGGGCTGACGAGGAGCACATCGGTCTCGCCGCGCTCCACCTCCGCGTAGATCGTGTCCCACTCCTCGGGGTTGGCCGAGTTGATGGTGCGGGCGCGGATGCCGGCCCGCTCCGCCGCCTCCACCTGGTTCCGCATCAGCGCGAGGAGCGGCGAGACGATCACCGTCGGCCCGGAGCCCCGTCTGCGCAGCAGGGCCGTGGCCACGAAGTACACCGCCGACTTGCCCCAGCCGGTGCGCTGCACCACCAGGGCCCGGCGGCGCTCCTCGACCAGCGCCGCCACCGCCTGCCACTGGTCCTCCCGCAGCCGCGCCGACCCCCCGGGGGCACCGACGAGTTCGGCGAGGATGGCGTCGGCTTCGGCCCGCAGCTCCAGTTCGTCCATGACCCCATGCAACCCGATGCCACTGACAATCGGCGAACTCACCGAGCGTGACGGCGGGTGTCGCCACCAGTACGTGTGTACCGGACCAGCCACGCGTCGATCACGGCGACCCTGGGCAGGGATATACGCGGCGCACGGACACATACCGGCCCGGGGCCCCAATTGCTCGTTGCCGAGGGCGAGTACGGCAGGAAGAATTGGAGCCGCTCCCCGTACGGCTCCCCCGAGGTCCGGTAGGGCTGTGCCGCGGTGCGCTCTGCCAGTCCCCTCGCGCCCTGTGCCCCGGGTGCGCAGCCGAAGGGAGGACCGTGACCTTCGGATTCACCCCGTCCCCAGCGGCCTCGTCGCCGACGTCCCCGACCTCAGCCACCTGGTCCGCCGACTCCACCAACCGACTGGCCCGGATGCTCGAGCCCGCGGAGTGGTCGGCGGCCGGAATTCCCTTGCTGCGCAACCCCCGTGAGGTCGTCAGCGGCCTCCACACCCGCCACCTGCCGACCCCGGCCACCGCGATCGTGGCCGTGCTCGACCCGGAGGAGCGCCTCATGGCGAGCGCCTCGTTCGCCCACCGGGCGAGCGCGGTGGACGGCTGGGTGTTCCGCAACGCCCTGCTCGCGCGCCTGCGCCGGGTGATCCCGCACGACCTGCGGCGGCGCACCCCGGTGCGGACGGCGGTGCTGCTCTACTGCCGTGACGGGGACGCCCGTTGGACACCGGAGGACGGGGCCTGGATGTGGGGCCTGCGGGACGCTTGCACGCTGCACGGGCTGCGCTGCGGCGCCTACATCACGCTGACCCACGAGGGGTGGCAGGTGCTCGGCGAGGGCCGCGGGGGTCGCAGGCCGAGCGCCGACACGCGGGCCGGCACCCTGGCCGAGCCCGATGCGCCGCCCCCTCGTACGGGAGGCGCGGCATCGGACCTGCTGCGGCGCGCGGCGGCCCGCTGAGCCCGCTCCCCGCCCGGCCGCCCTGCCCTTCGGGCTGCGGGCGGGCATGCCGACGAGCCCGGCCGCGCGGTGCGGCGGGCCCGGCCAACCCGTCAGGCCACGCCCGACGTCGTACGCGTCACGCACCGCGCGACGCGCCCCGGCGCGGCACACACCGCGCGCGGGAAGACGTCAGACGCCCGCGCCCAGCAGGGAGTTGATGCGCTGTGGATCACCGCACACGACCAGCAGGGCGGACGCCTTGCCGAGTGCCGTGGGCAGCGCGCGGACGGCGAGCTCCTCGCTGCCGCCGTTGACGGCGACGACGACCACCGGGCGGGACGCGGCACGGGACAGGGCGTCGGCGTCGGCGTAGAAGACGTCGTCGCCCGCGTCGTGCTGGGCCCAGTAGGCGGACTCGCCGAAGCTCAGCTCGTGCGCGGCCCACGGGTGCGGGTCACCCGTGGTGATCACCAGCACCTCGCCGGGCCCGCGGCCCGAGTCGAGCAGCAGGTCGACGGCTTCCTCGGCGGCGTCGAGGGCACCCTCGGCCGAGGCCGGGATCAGCTGGATCTGCGGAACCGAAGCGGCCGGAGCAGCCGGAGCGGCAGCGGCGGCGGCGGAAGGACCGTTTCCGGCCGGGGCGTTCGGCCCCGGCTGGGCGGCCGTGGCGGCCGGCTCGCGCGGCGTGCGCTGCGCGGGCGGTATCGGCCGGGCAGGACCCGGACGCCCGGGGCGCGGCGGAGCCGCGGGACGCGGGCCGGGTACGGGGCGGGGGGTCGGCGCGGTGCGGCCGGTGGCCGGAGTGGCGCGGGGACCCTGGGCACTCTCGTGAATCTGAGGCTCCTCGGGAATGAGAGGCATGAAGTGTTGTCTATCAAACGCCGATGCGACACGCGTCGGCGGGTGGCACATGAGTGCGACCGGAACTGCTGGGAACGTCAGAATTCAAAGCCGAGCTGGCCCTCGATTTCCGGAACGGTCCCCTCCGCCCAGCTGCGGGCCTTCTTGAGGTGCCGCCACTGGGGCAGCGCATCAAGATACGCCCACGAAAGCCGGTGGTGCGGGGTGGGCCCCCGCTCCTCCAGCGCGGCCTTGTGCACCGGCGACGGATAGCCGGCGTTGGCCGCAAAACCGAAGTCTGCATGTTCGATGCCCAGTTCGGCCATCATTTTGTCGCGCTGAACCTTGGCGATCACCGAGGCCGCGGCGACGGCCACGCAGGACTGATCCCCCTTGATCACCGTACGCACCTGCCAGGGAGTCCCCAGGTAGTCGTGCTTCCCGTCGAGGATGACCGCCTCCGGACGGACCGGCAGCGCCTCCAGGGCGCGCACCGCGGCGAGCCGCAGCGCGGCCGTCATCCCCACCTCGTCGATCTCCTGCGGGGAGGAGTGCCCCAGCGCGTGCGCCGTGACCCAGCCGGCCAGCTCCTCGGCGAGCGCGGTGCGCCGCTTCGGGCTGATCAGCTTGGAGTCGGTGAGCCCCTCGGGCGGGCGCCGCAGTCCGGTGACCGCCGCGCAGACCGTGACCGGTCCGGCCCAGGCGCCGCGTCCCACTTCGTCGACGCCTGCGACGACCTTGGCTCCGGTGGTGGCGCGCAAGGAGCGCTCGACGCGGTGAGTGGGTGCTTCGTACGGCATGGCGCCAGACAGCGTACGCCGCCCGGAGCCGCCCGCGACACCCAGGTCCGCGCGCGCCGCCTCACGGACTGAGCAACGGCATCATCACCTGGTCGATCAGCTCACCGAATTCCTCGTCGCCCCATTCACTGCCGCACACCTTGGTGCGGTACATCAGCATGGCCGGAATGACGTCACAGACATACGAATCCAGCGCTCCGGAACGCACATCTCCGCGCTCGATTCCACGCCCGATAACCTCCTTGACCCGTTCCACTCCGGGCTGGATCACCCCGTCGAAGATCACGTCATGGAAACGCTCGGCGGTGACCTGATCACATTCGTGAAGCACCGCACGCAGCGCGAATCCCGATCTCGAGAACATCGCCTCACGGACCAGACGGCACAGCGCGAGAAGATCCTCCCGGACGCTGCCGCAGTCCGGCACGCCGTCCATCCTCGGCAGTCCGGCCTGCAGCGCGTCCACCACGAGGTCCTCCTTGGAGGGCCAGCGGCGGTACACCGCGGCCTTGCCCGTGTGCGCACCGGCGGCCACGCCCTCCATGGTCAGGCCGCTCCAGCCGACCGTGCTGAGCTGTTCCAGCGCGGCGTCGAGGATCGCCCGTTCCAGGACCGGACCGCGCTTGCGCAGCGCGGCCGACCGAGCGGGACCGGCCGTCCACCGCGAACCAACCATCTCTGTCTCTCCATTGAGCATCGAGGCAGCGCCAGCGAACGGTTACGCCTCCGTGCGAAACAAACGAGGGTCGTCCACCCCCTCGACCAGCATGTCAGGCGACGGCGGCTCTATCGATGGTCGGGCATCACGGCTCTCAACCCAAGACCGCCTCTCGGCGTCAACTCCCTTAAGGAACGCTTGTGTTCACCAAGCGGCACTCGCTATGGTCCCAAGTAGTGAACGGATACGTTCACTACTTAGTCTCTGGGGGACCTCTTGTGACGCATGATCAGATACGGACGGAGTCACCCGCGCCCACCCCGCCGGGGGCGACGTCCCGCAAACCGCACCCGGGCATCGCACTGACGGTCATCGCCGCGTGCCAGTTGATGGTCGTGCTCGACGCCACCATCGTGAACATCGCCCTGCCGCACATCCAGACGGCACTGAACTTCTCCACGACCGACCTGACCTGGGTGGTCAGCGCCTACACCCTCACCTTCGGCGGTCTGCTGCTGCTCGGCGGCCGGGCCGGGGACATCCTCGGGCGCCGCCGGGTCTTCATCGCCGGCATCCTGCTCTTCACCCTCGCCTCGCTGCTCGGCGGACTCGCCCAGGAGCCCTGGCAGTTGCTCGCCGCGCGGGTCCTCCAGGGCGTCGGCGGCGCGATCGCGTCACCCACCTCGCTCGCGCTGATCACCACCACGTTTCCCGAAGGCCCGGAACGCAACCGGGCCTTCGGCATCTTCGCGGCCGTCTCCGCGGGCGGCGGCGCGATCGGTCTCCTGGCCGGCGGCCTGCTCACGGACTGGCTCAACTGGCGCTGGGTGCTCTTCGTCAACGTCCCCATCGGCATCCTCATCGCGGCGCTCGCCCCGCGCTACATCAGCGAGTCCGAACGCCACCCCGGCCGCTTCGACTTCCTCGGCGCCCTCACCTCGACGCTCGGCATGGTCGCCCTCGTCTACGGCTTCATCAGGGCGGCGTCCGACGGCTGGCGGGACTCGCTCACCCTCGGCTCGTTCGCCGCGGCGGTCGTCCTGCTCATCGCCTTCATGCTGATCGAGAACCGCGCCAAGGAACCGATCACCCCGCTGCGCATGTTCGCCGACCGCAACCGCTCCGGCACCTACGTGATCATGATCAGCCTCGCCGCGGCGATGTTCGGCATGTTCTTCTACATCGTGCTCTTCGTGCAGAACGTGCTGGGCTACTCCCCCACCCGCGCCGGCCTGGCCTTCCTGCCCGTCACCGTGGTCATCGCGCTCGGCGCGGGCATCTCGCAGCGGCTGCTGCCGGTGCTCGGCCCCAAGCCGTTCCTGATGGGCGGCACGGCCCTCGTCGCCGTCGGCCTGGCCTGGCAGTCCCTGATCGACTCCGACAGTTCGTACGTCGGCGGGGTACTCGGCCCCATGCTGATCTTCGGCTTCGGCATGGGCCTCAACTTCGTCACCCTCACCGTGACCGCCGTCTCCGGCGTCGCCCAGCACGAGGCGGGCGCGGCCTCCGCCCTGCTCAACACGACGCAGCAGGTGGGCGGTTCACTCGGCCTCTCCATCCTGACCACGGTCTTCGGCACCGCGAGCCGGAACGAGGCCAAGGACCAACTCCCGGACTTCATGGCCCACTCCACCCCCGAGCAGAAGGCCGAACTCGCCAAGACCCACCAACTGCCCGCCCCCTGGGGCCACGAGGTCCTCGCCCACGGCATCGCGACGGCCTTCATCCCGGCAGCGGCCATGGCCGTACTCGCCTTCGCCGTGGCGGCCGTCGTCATCCGCGTCCGCAAGAGCGACATGGAGGCCCTCAGCGGCACGGGCGGGGGTGCCCCGGCCCTGTGACCGCCGTGCGTGTCAGGGCGTGGCGGCGGGCGCCGCGCCCTCGACCGTCACCACCGATCCCGAACTCAGCCGTCCGTAAAGCCACTTGGCGTCGGAGCGGCGCAGGCCGATCACGCCATGGGTGACGTCCTGTCTGCCGGGTGCCTGCTCGGCGTACGTCAGGGCGACGATGTAGGTGGTGGCGCCCCCAGGGCCCCGCAGTTCGAGGACCCAGGGGAGCGTCACGTCGTACTCACCGCCGAGCCCGACGGTCTCGCCGGTGAACCGCTTCGTGCGGTGCTTGGCGACGACCGTCATCCGGCCCGGCTTCGTGGGCTGGTCGGCACGGCCCGACGACACGGGCAGCGCCCGGCCCCCCAGGGTCAGGGTGCGCCGCCCGAGGTCGACGGTGGCGGCCGGCGAGGCCGGAGCGGAGGAGGCGGCGGGCGGAGTCGGGCGCCGCTCGGAGTGCGCGCCGCCGAGGGCCGTGGTCAGGCCGAACGCGAGGGCCGCGGCGACGACGGCGGTGCCGCCCGCCACGGCGGCGTGCCGACGGCGCCTGCGGAACACGGCCCGGCGGCGGACCTCCGCGCCCGTCGTGGGGGCCGGAGCCCGGCCGCTGTCGGCCAGCTCGCGCAGGGCGGCGGACAGGTCATCGGACACGGTCGCCCTCCTTCTCGCCCTTCTCGCCCAGTACGCCGGTCTCGCCCGTCGACAGCAGCTCGGCGAGGGCCGCCCGGCCGCGCGAGAGGCGGGCCTTGACCGTGCCGACCGGCGCGCCGGTCTCGGAGGCTACCTGCTCCACGCTGAGGTCACACAGGTGGTGCAGCACGATCGCGAGGCGCTGCGCCTCCGGGAGCCGGCGCAGCGCCGCGACGAGCGCGACGTGCTCGGGGCCGGGGCCCGGAGCGTGACCGGGCGGCGGAGTGCGGCGCACCAGTTCCAGCCACCGCCGGGCCCGTCGCCAGTGGCTGACCGCGAGCCGCATCGCGACGGTGCGGATCCACGCCTCCGGGGCCTCGCTCGCAAGGAAGTCGCGGCGCCGGTCCCAGGCTCGTACGAAAGCTTCCTGGACGACGTCCTGGGCCTGGCCGTGGTCACCGGTGAAGGCATACACCTGGCCGACGACACGCGGGAACGCCGACGCGTAGAACGCGTCGAACTCCTCCTCCGTCATGCCGCCCCCGCGGATCCCAGATCCCTGGTGAATTCTTCGAACTCGCATGCAACCCGATGGCCCCCGGCATGCGTACAGGTCGCGTACATCGAAGCACATCACCCATGGGGGGCTCTGTTGACCAGGCAAATCAAGGCGACCAGAAGAGCGGCGGCCACGGCTGCCCTCTGCGCGCTGCTGCTCGCGGGCTGCGCGGGCGGCGGAGAGGGGGCCGAAGAGAGCGGCGCGGGCCGTGCCGACGACCGCGGCACCGGGGAGCGGCCCGCGGGAACGGCCCCCGAGGAGAAGCCCACCCCGCACGCGAAGCCACTGCCCGCGGCGCTGCGCACGGGCGCCAAGATCAACCTCTCCGACGGTGGCACGGTCGGCGTCGGCATGCCGGTGTCGGTGACGTTCGCCCGGCCCGTACCGGTGTCCGAACGCGCCGCGGTGGAAAGGCGCCTGAAGGTGTCGACCGACAACGGCACCACCGGCTCCTGGAGTTGGGTCAAGGACCGCAACCTCCACGAGGGCCAGCGGATCGACTACCGCCCCAGGGCCTACTGGAAGCCCGGCACGAAGATCACCGTCCGTGCGGGCTCGGCCATCGACACGACCGTCACGGTGGGCCGCTCCCTGGTGGCCACGGTCGACGTGCGCACCCACACCATGACCGTGGTGAAGGCCGGGACGACCCGCCGCGTCCCGGTCACTGCGGGCGCCCCGGGGATGGACACCTGGAACGGCACGATGGTCGTCTCCGACAAGCAGCGCCGCGTCCTCATGGACTCCCGGACCGTCGGCTACGGAGACGCGTACAAGGACTACTACGACTACGCGGTCCACCTGACGACATCCGGCACCTACCTCCACCAGAACCCGAAGGCCGACACCTACGCGGGGCGCGGCAACGTCACCCACGGATGCATAGGTCTCGCCACGAACGGCACGGCACGCCGCTTCTACGGCGAGGTGATCCCCGGGGACGTCATACGCGTCACCGGTTCCAGGGAGACGGTGGCTCCCGGAAACGGATACGGGGACTGGAACGTGCCGTGGGACCGGTGGAAGGCGGGCAGCGCCCTGTAGCGGACCGGGCACGGGGCCCCAGGCGTCCGAGGCGGCTCAGCTCAGCGGCGGGGCCTCGATCTCAGGCGGCGGGGGCCACGGCCCAGTCGGGCAGCGGCTCGGTGTGGTCGAGCCACTCCTGGGGCGGCGCCCCGCCCGCGCCGGCGGCCACCACGCCGCCCACGATCGCGCAGGTCGTGTCCATGTCCCCGCCCACGCGCGCGGTGTCCCAGATCGCCTGCTCGAAGCTGCCGAGGCCGCGCGCGGCCGACCACAGGGCGAAGGGCACGGTGTCATGCGCCGTGGTGCGCCTGCCGCAGCCCAGGACCGCGGCGACCGTCGCGGCGTCGGCGTAGTCGAGCATGTCCCGGGCCCTGCGCAGCCCGGCCCCGACGGCACTGCGCGGCACCAGGGCGATGACGCCGTCCAGGAGCGCCGTCGCACTCGGCGGCCCCGCCGGATCCGCGGCCAGCGCCGCCGCCGCGGCCACCGCCATGGCTCCGACGACGGCCTCGCGGTGCTGGTGCGTCGGATAGGCCGAGATCTCCGCCTGGTGGGTGGCCTGCTCCGGGTCGTGCGCGTACCAGGCCCCGAGCGGGGCGATCCGCATCGCGGCACCGTTCCCCCACGAACCCTGTCCCTTGAACAGCGCGGAGGCCAGCTCCCGCCAGTCACCGCCCTCCCGGATCTGCCCGAGCAGCCGGTCCACGGCCGGGCCGTACCCCCGGTCCGTGTGCTGGTACTCGGCGAACGACAGGGCGAGCGCGTCCTGGTCGATCCGCCCGTACCGCACCAGGACGGCCAGCACGGAGGAGGCCATCTCGGTGTCGTCGGTCCACGGCCAGGGCCCGGGCGGCAGCTCCCGGCGCTTGAGCAGCGGGTAGTGCGCGGGCACGAAGAACTGGGAGCCCAGCGCATCCCCCACCGCGAGCCCGCGAAGGCTGGCCAGGGCGCGGTCCCGGGACGCGTCGGAAGAGAATTCGGCGGTCATCGCGCTGCCACTCTAACCGGTGATCCCATAAGGCTCCGGTTCACGCCAGCGCTCGAACGGCCGGTCCAGGCTGTACTTGCCGTCCTCCCCGAGCTGCAGCATCCGCATCTCCCCGTTGCCCGGATTGGACAGCGACTCGAACTCCGCGACCGTCCAGTGGAACCACCGCATGCAGAACAGCCGCATCGTCAGCCCATGGGTCACAAGCAGCACGTTCGGCGGGTGGTCCGGGGCCTCGAAGCTCCGGTACAGGCTCTCCAGGAACGCCCCGACCCGGTCGTACACATCGGCTCCCGACTCGCCCTGGGCGAAGCGGTAGAAGAAGTGCCCGTACGCGTCCCGGTACGCCTTCTGAAGCCGGACGTCGTCCCGGTCCTGCCAGTTGCCCCAGTCCTGCTCGCGCAGCCGCGGCTCCTCCCTGATCCGCACCTGCTCGGGGTCGAGCCGCAGCGCCCGGAACGTCTCGTGGGTGCGCCGGTACGGCGAGACGTACACGCTGACCCGCTCGCGGCCGACCACCTCGCGCAGCCGCTTGCCCGTCTCGGCGGCCTGACGCCAGCCCGTCTCGGTGAGCGCGAGGGCGTGGTCGGGCTCGCGCTCGTACACGGTGTCGTCGGCGTTTCCCTCCGACTCACCGTGCCGGACAAGGAAGATCCGCCGCGGTCGTGCCATGCCAAAACCCTAGATCGGCCCCGCACTGGTCGGCTCATCGGGCCGGTCAGTCGAGCAGCCGCCCCGACTCCATCCGGCGTATTCGCCCGGTGAAGCGGCGCCGCAGCGAACGGTCGTGGGAGACGACCACGAGCGCGCCGGTCCACTGCTCGAGGGCGTCCTCCAGCTCCTCGACCAGGCCGAGCGCCAAGTGGTTGGCCGGCTCGTCGAGCAGCAGCAGATCGGCGGGGCGGGCCAGGAGGCGGGCGAGGGCCAGCCTGCGGCGCTGCCCGGCGGAGAGGGAGCCCACCGGGACGTGGAGGTCGCGGGGCCGGAAGAGGCCGTACGAGAGCAGCAGTTCGGCCGCCTCTTCCTCGGTGAGCGCGAGGCCCCTGCCGAAGGCGGCCAGGATCCGCTCGGCGGGGTGGTTGACCGCGATCTCCTGGGCCAGGTGTCCGATGCGGCCGCGGCGGACCACCGTTCCCGCGTCCGGCTCCGTCAGCCCGGTCATGGTCCGCAGCAGGGTCGACTTGCCCGCTCCGTTGCCCCCGTGGATCAGCAGCTTCTCGCCCGCCGACACGGTCAGCTCCGGCACCGACAGGCGGTCCCCGACGCGCACGTCCCGCAGGGACACCAGCTCCCCCTCGGCCGCCCCCGCAACCGGCCGGGCCGCGAAGCGCAACGGCTCGGGCGGGCGCGGAACGGGCTGCTCCCGCAGGCGCCGCAGCCGCTCCTGGGCGTTGCGCACCCGGCCCGCGACGGACGCCTGCACCCGGCCGCCCGCCCGGTCGTACGCCATTTTGTTGTTGTCCTTCATGCCACGGCCGCCCGCGACGGCGTGGGCCGTGGTCACCGTGAACTCCTCGAGCCGCGCCGTCTCCTCGCACCACTGCGCGTACGCCTGCTCCCAGCGCTGCCGGGCCGCCGCCCGCTCGGCGACCAGGGTGGGGTAGCCGCCGCCGTACCGCACGACGGTGCGCCGGGCGTCGTCCACCTCGAGGATCGTGGTGGCGACGCGCTCCAGGAACGTGCGGTCGTGGGAGACGGCGATCACCGTGCCGTGGTGGGCGACGAGGGCCTCTTCGAGCCAGTCGAGCGCGCCCTCGTCCAGGTGGTTCGTCGGCTCGTCCAGGAACATCACCTCGGGGGCCGAGGCGATGAGGCAGGCGAGCCCGAGGCGGGCCTGCTCGCCGCCGGAGAGACTGCCGAGGACGCGGTCCCTGTCGATGTGCCCGAGGCCGAGTCCGTGCATGGCCTTGTCCACACGCGCGTCCGCCTCGTACCCACCGCGCAGCTCGAAGGCCGTGAGCAGGTCCCCGTACTCCGCGAGGGTCCGCTCGGTGGCCGTGCCGAGGCCCGCCTCCAGGGCACGCAACGCGCCTTCCATGGTGCGCAGTTCGGCGAGAGCCGCGTCGATGGCGTCACTGACGAGGCGGTCGGCGGGGAGCTGCGGAGTCTGCGCGAGCAGCCCCGCACCGCCCTCGGCGACGGTGACGACCTCGCCCTCGTCGGGCCGCTCCGTCCCCGCCAGGAGGTGCAGCAGCGTCGACTTCCCCGCGCCGTTCTCCCCCACCACCCCGATGCGCTCGCCCGGGCGCACCGCGAGCGACACCCCGTCGAGCAGCAGCCGCTCGCCGCGGGCCTTGGTCACGCCGCGCAGAGAGATCTGAGTAGGCAAAGGGCACCCCCGAATCCGTAGTGGACCCACCGTCAAACGCAACTCGAGTCGCATTACGACGAGTCTGACACGACCGGCTCGCTAATGCAACAGCCGTAGCGATAGATTGCTGACCATGACGGAGTCCACGCCACCCACCCCACCCCCCGGCACCCGCCGCCCCGGCGGCCGCACGGCCCGCACCCGCGCCGCCGTCCGCGACGCCGTGCTCAGCGGACTCGCCGACCACGGCTATCCCGGCCTCACCGTCGAGTACGTGGCCGACCACTCGGGCGTCCACAAGACCACGCTGTACCGCCGCTGGGGCGGGCTCGAAGGGCTGGTCGCCGACGCGCTCGACCTGGCCGGCGAGGACACCTGGACCCCGCCCGACACCGGGAGCCTGGAGGGCGATCTGCGCGCCCTCGCCCACGAGGTCGTCGATGCGTTCACGGATGACGCCGCGGCGGCCGCCCCCACCGCCTTCATCGGGGCGGCCTTCCAGTCCGAGCGCGCCGAACAGGCCCTGCGCGCCTTCTACGCGGAGCGGTTCACGCGCTGCGAGGCCGTCGTGGCGCGAGCCGTGGCGCGGGGCGAGGCGACGGCGGACGTGGACGCGGGGGCGCTCGTGCGGGCCGTGTCGGCGCCGCTGATGCTCCGCCTCTTCATCACCCGGGAGCCGATCGACGGCGAACTCGCCGACCAGTCGGCCGCGGCGGCCCTGGCGGCAACGCGTGCGGGAGCCTTCACCCGGCGCTGAGCGACCGGCGTGCGCCGGCCTGCGGTGTCACTCGGTCCAGGGAAGGCGCGTCCACGATCAAGAGCAGGGCACGTCACACGATCCGGAGAAGGGCGCGTCACACGATCCAGGAAGGCTCCAGCTCCACGATGTCACCGGCGAGCGCCGCCACATCGGCCTCGGTCTGCGCCCGCAGGGCGAGCCGCTCCACCCGCTCGACGCGGTACTTGCCGTGCTCGGCGGCGGACTGCCACATCGAGAGCACCAGGAACTCATGCTCGGCCGCCTCGCCGAACAGCCCCCGCACCATGCCCGGAGAGCCCGCCATCGCGGGGTTCCAGACCTTCTCCTGCATGAGCACGAAGTGCTCCACGCGCGCCTCCCGGACCCGGCAGTGCGCGACCCGCACCACGTCCGCGTCCGTGAAGCGCGGCTCGAACCCCGTCTTCACGTCGAAGCGGTGGTCGAAGAGCTTGACCTGCATGTCCTTGAAGGTGCGCGCCTGAGCGGCCGCGAGCCGGTCGTGCGAGCGAGCCATGAAGGAGTCGTAGAAGGCGCGGTTCTCCCAGAAGGCGAAGACGTGCGCCACACCCGGCCGCCCTCTGCTCCACCCCCCGCCCTGCCCCCGGAATCCCGGCTCCCCCAGAAGCCCCGCCCACTTCCGCTGCCCCCGCTCGAACCCCCGGCGGTCCACCACGTTGCAGCGAATCCACTTGACCAGCACCGCGCCATCGTACGGCCCTGAACGTGGCGCGGGTCACGCTCCGGCGGAGTACACCCGGATCAGCGTTCGCCAGTCGTCGTCACTCAGTTCCACCCCGAACTCCTGGACGACGACGTCCTTCAACTCGCCCTCCGCCACGTCCCGTTCCTCCACTTCGCCGCCGGGGCGCGTGACCGTCAGCCGCGCGCCCACCAGGGAGCGCCGCACGCCCGGCGCGGCCCGCTGGATCACCGGGCGCCGGGTGAAGGCGGACTTCGGGTGTGTGGACGTGTAGTGGTTCATCAGGACGTAGTCCACGGTGAAGCGCGGCTCCAGGGTGAAGCCGTAGATGTCGAACCAGCCGTCGTGGTGCAGCGTGCGCAGCGCCTTCACGCCGCCCTCCTCGGCCACCAGGCCGAAGCGCCACGTTCCTTGCCGCGCTTCTTCGCCGTCACGCAGCCGGATCGGTTCCAGCAGCCCCTCGGCGCCGAACCCGACGTCGCACAGCCACTCCTCACCGTCCGCCTCGACCTTCAGGATCATGTGGGTCACCGCACGCATCGCGGTGGCGCCCGCGCGCACCCGGGCCCCAAGTCCGGTGACAGCAAAGCCGGTCCGCTCCAGCACCGCGGCGAACAGCAGGTTCTGTTCATAGCAGTAGCCGCCCCTGCGCCGGCGCACCAGCTTGTCCTGCAGGGCCTCCAGGTCCAGCAGGACGGGACGGCCGAGCATGATCTCCAGGTTCTCGAAGGGCACCGCCGCCACGTGCGCCCGGTGGAGCGTGCGCAGCGACTCCAGGTCGGGCTTCGGACTGCCCTCGTATCCGATCCGCGCCAAGTAGGCGTCGAAATCCAGCTGTTCCCCGTTCCATGTCATGCCGGTAATGATCACCGCACCACCGCCGCTCGCCAACTCCCTTTTCTCCCTCTGTCGGTCCGAGGACGTAGCGTGTCCTGAGGAGGATCAACAACGGGACAGCAAGGGGGAGTTCTGTGAGCAGCGTCAGAAAGGGATCCCGCAAGGTCGAGGTCGGGTTGAAGTGGGACCCGAGTCCGATCGGTGAGCCACCCCACGACCTCGACATCATCGCCGCGACCTACACCGCCGACGATCCGCACGGCGGCCCCGCCTATCTCGTGCACTTCGACAGCCGCTCCCCCGACGGCACGATCGTCCTGAACCGGGACAGCAGGACCGGCCAGGGCTTCGGCTTCGACGAGGTCATGACCCTGGAGCTGGACCGGCTCGACGCGCGGTACGCGCGCGTGGTCGTCGGCGTGCTGATCCAGCAGCCCGCAACGCTCAAGGTCTTCGCCGACGTGCCGAGCACGGCGGTACGCATCCGCGACGAGTACGCCGAGCTGGTCCACCACGACTTCGCCGAGGTCGCCGGGTGCACGGCGGCCACGGTCGCGGAATTCACCCGGCGGCCGACGGGCGAGTGGGCCTTCCGTGAGGTCCTGCGCGGCTTCGAAGCGGACCCCTCGGCCTTCGCCGCGGCCATGGGCTCGGCGCACTGACCGACACCGTCGCACTGGGGGCCAGTGCTGCGCCGGCCAACAGCAAAGAGCGGCGGGACCCGCCCGGGTCCCGCCGCTCCTCAGCTCACGCCCTCAGCGGGCGGTCGGCTCAGCTGCAGCCGCTGGTCGAGCCGCAGCCCTCGCAGATGTAGCAGGAGCCCGCGCGCTGCATCTTCGTACCGCAGGAGAAGCACAGCGGTGCGTCGGCCTGGATGCCCAGCTGCATCTCGACGAGCTCGGCACTGGTGTGCGCCTGCTGCGGGGCCGCCTTGGCCGGCTCCGCCTCGGCCTTCGGCGCGGCGACCGCCTTCAGGGACTCGGTCTGCCGCGGGGCGGACTGGGCCAGGCCCTCGACGTCCACCTCGTCGTCGGCGGGCTCGTAGGAGCCCGTCTCCAGGTGGCGCTGGCGCTCCTCGGCGGAGTGGATACCGAGCGCGGAGCGCGTCTCGAAGGGCAGGAAGTCCAGCGCCAGGCGGCGGAAGATGTAGTCGACGATCGACTGCGCCATCCGCACGTCCGGGTCGTCCGTCATGCCGGCCGGCTCGAAGCGCATGTTCGTGAACTTCGAGACGTACGTCTCCAGGGGCACGCCGTACTGCAGGCCGACGGAGACGGCGATGGAGAAGGCGTCCATCATGCCCGCGAGGGTCGAGCCCTGCTTGGACATCTTCAGGAAGACCTCGCCCAGACCGTCGTCCGGGTAGGAGTTGGCGGTCATGTAGCCCTCGGCGCCGCCCACAGTGAAGGAAGTGGTGATGCCGGGACGGCCCTTCGGAAGGCGCTTGCGGACCGGGCGGTACTCGACCACCTTCTCGACCGCGGCACGGATCGTGTCCTCGGTCTTCTCGGTGATCTCAGCCTTCTCGTCCTCCTTCTTCTTGGCGGAGAGCGGCTGGCCGACCTTGCAGTTGTCGCGGTAGATGGCGAGCGCCTTGACGCCCATCTTCCACGCCTCGAAGTAGACCTCTTCGACGTCCTCGACGGTGGCGGTCTCCGGGAGGTTGACCGTCTTGGAGAGGGCGCCCGAGATCCACGGCTGGATCGCGGCCATCATGCGGACGTGGCCCATCGCGGAGATGGAGCGCTCGCCCATGGCGCAGTCGAAGACCTCGTAGTGCTCGGTCTTGAGGCCGGGGGCGTCGATCACATTGCCGTTGTCGGCGATGTGGGCGACGATCGCCTCGATCTGCTCCTCCTGGTAGCCGAGGCGACGCAGGGCCTGCGGCACGGTGCCGTTGACGATCTGCATCGAGCCGCCGCCGACGAGCTTCTTGAACTTGACCAGGGCGAGGTCGGGCTCCAGGCCCGTGGTGTCGCAGGACATCGCGAGACCGATGGTGCCGGTCGGGGCGATGACCGACGCCTGGGAGTTGCGGAAGCCGTTCTTCTCGCCGAGGCGGAGCACGTCCTGCCAGGCTTCGGTGGCCGCGGCCCAGACCGGGGTGTCCAGGTCGTCGATGCGGACGGCCGCGGTGTTGGCGTCGGCGTGCTGCTTCATGACGCGCTTGTGCGGCGTGGCGTTGCGGGCGTAGCCGTCGTACGGGCCGACGACCGCGGCCAGTTCGGCGGAGCGCTTGTACGAGGTGCCGGTCATCAGCGACGTGATGGCACCGGCGAGGGAGCGGCCGCCGTCCGAGTCATACGCGTGGCCGGTGGCCATCAGCAGGGCGCCGAGGTTGGCGTAGCCGATGCCCAGCTGGCGGAAGGCGCGGGTGTTCTCGCCGATCTTCTGGGTCGGGAAGTCCGCGAAGCAGATGGAGATGTCCATCGCGGTGATGACCAGCTCGACGACCTTGGCGAAGCGCTCGGACTCGAAGGACTGGTTGCCCTTGCCGTCGTCCTTCAGGAACTTCATCAGGTTCAGCGAGGCGAGGTTGCAGGACGTGTTGTCCAGGTGCATGTACTCGCTGCACGGGTTCGAGCCGTTGATGCGGCCGGACTCCGGGCAGGTGTGCCAGGCGTTGATGGTGTCGTCGTACTGGATGCCGGGGTCGGCACAGGCCCAGGCGGCCTCGGCCATCTTGCGGAAGAGGCCCTTGGCGTCGACCTCTTCGATGACGTCACCGGTCATGCGGGCGCGCAGGCCGAACTTGGAGCCGGCCTCGACGGCCTTCATGAACTCGTCGTTCACGCGCACCGAGTTGTTGGCGTTCTGGTACTGGACGGACGTGATGTCGTCGCCGCCCAGGTCCATGTCGAAGCCCGCGTCGCGCAGGGCGCGGATCTTCTCCTCTTCCTTGACCTTCGTCTCGATGAAGCCCTCGATGTCGGGGTGGTCGACGTCGAGGATGACCATCTTGGCGGCCCGCCGGGTGGCGCCACCGGACTTGATCGTTCCTGCAGAGGCGTCGGCACCGCGCATGAAGGAGACGGGGCCGGAGGCGTTGCCGCCGGAGGAGAGGAGCTCCTTGGAGGAGCGGATCCGGGAGAGGTTCAGGCCGGCGCCGGAGCCGCCCTTGAAGATCATGCCCTCTTCCTTGTACCAGTCGAGGATCGACTCCATGGAGTCGTCGACGGACAGGATGAAGCAGGCCGAGACCTGCTGCGGCTGCGGCGTGCCGACGTTGAACCACACCGGCGAGTTGAAGCTGAAGACCTGGTGCAGGAGGGCGTACGCCAGCTCGTGCTCGAAGATCTCCGCGTCGGCGGGCGAGGCGAAGTAGCTGTTGTCCTCGCCTGCCTTGCGGTACGTCTTCACGATGCGGTCGATCAGCTGCTTGAGGCCGGTCTCGCGCTGCGGGGTACCGACGGCCCCGCGGAAGTACTTGCTGGTGACGATGTTGACCGCGTTCACCGACCAGAAGTCGGGGAACTCGACGCCACGCTGCTCGAAGTTGACCGAGCCGTCGCGCCAGTTGGTCATGACGACGTCACGGCGCTCCCAGGCCACCTCGTCGTACGGATGCACGCCGGGGGTCGTGTGGATGCGCTCGATACGCAGACCCTTGCTGGCCTTGGATCCCTTGGCGCGGGAACCTCGTGCCGGGCCGCTCGTCGTCTCGGTCATGCCGCCTCCCTGTATCAGGCTAAAACGCCCTGAAGTGCCACGTTCTTCCCGTGGCACGGTGTGTGTCTGATGCTGCGCGGCCCACAAGGGCGCACAGCAGGTCTGGATTGCCGCCGAGCGGTCGGTAGCCGGTCAGTCGGCGGCGGTGGCGGGCACCGGGACTTCGACAGTCCCTCCGGGCCCGCTGTCATGCGCGTCCCGCTCCCCGGACGCGTCGTGCGGCGCCTGTTCGGGCCGCTGTTCCCTCAGCTCCCCGATGGCAGCTTCGAAGTCTTCGAGTGAATTGAACGCCCGGTACACGGACGCGAAGCGCAGGTAGGCGACGAGGTCGAGCTCCTGCAGCGGACCGAGTATGGCCAGCCCCACGTCGTGGGTGGTCAGCTCGGCGCTTCCGGTGGCACGCACCGCCTCTTCGACCCGCTGGCCGAGCTGCGCGAGCGCGTCCTCGGTCACCGGCCGCCCCTGGCACGCCTTGCGCACACCGTTGATGACCTTCGTACGGCTGAAGGGCTCGGTCACGCCACTGCGCTTGACCACCATCAGCGAGCACGTCTCCACAGTCGTGAAACGACGGGAGCAGTCCGGGCACTGACGGCGCCTGCGGATCGACGTTCCGTCGTCCGTGGTGCGGCTGTCGACTACGCGGCTGTCGGGGTGCCTGCAGAAGGGGCAGTGCATGGAACTCCCAACCCTCCTTCACGGCACGACTCGTAGGCTCCACCGGGCCCTTGGGGCCCTCGAAGCAGCCCCAAGCATAGGCGATGGCCGAGGCCCCGAAGGACCGGGGACCACAACTTCTGGGCTGCTGTTGCAATCCAACCACTAGATCTGGGGTTTGGCCGTAAATTCGACGCCATCGCGTGTCGCGCCGCCGCGCACCGCGGGGAGCGGGAGGACACCCGTCGTCGCCGCACGGAACGAGGGCCGATGCCAGGTTGACGGAGCAACGAATGGCACACTGGGGACCCCATCGGAGGGGGTCTCGACCCCGGCGGTGAAGCGTACCGTAATGAACCGAATTGCCATTCGGTCCGAGCGTCAGCCATACACCCAGGCACATGATCACGTCAGGCAATCTGCGATTTTTCACTCGAACGTGTGTTTGGCGCAACCTTTCGAAAGCAACTACCGTTGGCTAGCTAGGGAGAACATCTCGAGAGGGGCCGACCGACGTGACCACCACCGCAGACAGCGCCACCATCACTGCCCAGGACCGTTCCCAGGGCCGACTCGAGCCGGTGCATGCCATGAATGACGCAGCCACGAACCCGGAGGGGCCCAAGCCCACGCGCTCCCTGCCCGGTCGACCTCCAGGCATCCGCGCCGACAGCTCGGGACTCACGGACCGCCAGCGGAGGGTCATCGAAGTCATCCGCGACTCCGTCCAGCGGCGCGGCTACCCACCGTCGATGCGGGAGATCGGGCAGGCCGTCGGCCTCTCCAGCACCTCCTCCGTGGCGCACCAGCTCATGGCGCTCGAACGCAAGGGCTTCCTGCGCCGCGACCCGCACCGCCCGCGCGCCTACGAGGTGCGCGGCTCGGACCAGCCCAGCACGCAGCCCACGGACACGACGGGCAAGCCGGCCGCTTCGTACGTCCCGCTGGTCGGCCGCATCGCCGCCGGTGGGCCGATCCTCGCCGAGGAGTCCGTCGAGGATGTGTTCCCCCTCCCCCGGCAGCTGGTCGGTGACGGCGAGCTCTTCGTCCTGAAGGTCGTCGGTGACTCGATGATCGAGGCCGCGATCTGCGACGGGGACTGGGTCACGGTCCGCCGCCAGCCCGTCGCGGAGAACGGGGACATCGTCGCCGCCATGCTCGACGGCGAGGCGACGGTCAAGCGGTTCAAGCGCGAGGACGGGCACGTGTGGCTGCTGCCTCACAATGCCGCGTACCAGCCGATCCCCGGTGACGAGGCGACGATCCTCGGCAAGGTGGTGGCGGTGCTGCGGCGGGTGTGAGCCTTCCGCCCATGACCGGGCCCCGGGACCAACTGCGCCGGTTCCGGGGCCTGACTTTTGCCTGCTACGCCTCCTGGGACTGGCCTTGCTCGGCGCCTTCCTCGGCCTGGCCTTCCTTGGCCTGTGCCGCCGCGTCGTGGCCTTCCTTGGCCTGTGCCGCCGCGTCGATCGCGGCCAGGGAGCGGCGGACCTGATTGCGGTCCGTCGTGTACCAGAACTCGGGCAGGGAGGCGCGGAGATAGCTGCCGTAGCGCGCCGTCGCCAGGCGGGGGTCCAGGACCGCCACCACACCGCGGTCGCCCGACGCCCGGACGAGACGGCCCGCACCCTGCGCCATCAGCAGCGCGGCGTGGGTCGCCGCGACGGCCATGAAGCCATTGCCGCCCGCCTCGTCCACCGCCTTCTGCCGTGCGCTCATCAGCGGGTCGTCGGGGCGCGGGAACGGGATCTTGTCCATGACCACCAACTGGCAGCTGGCGCCCGGCACATCGACGCCCTGCCAGAGCGAGAGCGTCCCGAAGAGGCAGGTCCTCGCGTCGGCCGCGAAGCTCTTGATCAGCTCGCCGAGGGTCTCCTCGCCCTGGAGCAGGATCGGCATGTCGAGGCGGCCCCGCAGCTCCTCCGCCGCGGCCTGGGCGGCACGCATGGAGGAGAACAGACCGAGTGTGCGACCGCCCGCGGCCTCGATGAGCTCGGCCAGCTCATCGGTCATGTCGCCGCGTGTCCCCTCGCGCCCCGGGCGGGAGAGGTGCTGCGCCACGTACAGGATTCCCTGCTTGCGGTAGTCGAAGGGGGAGCCGACGTCGAGGCCCTTCCAGGCCGGGGAGTCCTCCGCCTGCGTGCCCTCGGGGGCGAGGCCCAGGGATGCCCCCACCCCATTGAAATCGCCGCCCAGCTTGAGGGTGGCGGAGGTGAGGACCACGGAGCGGTCCGTGAAGAGCTTCTCGCGCAGCAGGCCCGATACGGACATGGGGGCGACGCGCAGGGAGACCCCGCCCTGTCGGTACGCGGAGCCGCCGCGGGATTCCTCGTACCAGACGACGTCCCACTCCGAGCCGTTCGTGATCCGCTCCGCCACGTCGTGGATCGTCTCCACCGAGGCGAGGGCCTGCTTGCGGACCGCGTCCTCGTCCTGCACCGACTTGTCGCGGGTGGCGCCGATCGCCGAGATCACCGTGCGGGCGGCGTCCCGCAGGGCCATCAAGGCGTACCCGAGGTCCTCGGGGATCTCTTCGAGGCGGCCCGGCAGGGCCAGCTCCATGAGCCGCTCGAAGCCCTCGGCGGCGGTCTGGAGCTGGTCGGCCGCCTTCTCGTTGACCAGCTTCGCGGAGCGGCGGACCGCTCGGTTGACCTGGCCCGGGGTGAGCTCGCCGGTGGCCACGCCCGTGACGCGGGAGACCAGCTCGTGGGCCTCGTCCACGATCAGGACCTCGTGCTGCGGGAGGACCGGGGCGCCCTCGATGGCGTCGATGGCGAGCAGCGCGTGGTTCGTGACGACGACCTCGGCGAGCTTGGCGCGCTCGCGGGCCATCTCGGCGAAGCACTCCGCTCCATACGCGCACTTGGAGGCGCCCAGGCACTCGCGGGACGAGACGGAGACCTGCCCCCAGGCGCGGTCGGAGACGCCCGGGGTGAGGTCGTCCCTGTCGCCCGTCTCGGTCTCGTCCGCCCAGTCGCGCATGCGCAGCAGGTCCTGGCCCAGCTTGCTGGTGGGCGCGGCCGCCTCGAACTGGTCGAAGAGGCCCTCCTCCTCTTCCTGCGGCACGCCCTCATGGAGGCGGTGCAGACACAGATAGTTCGACCGGCCCTTGAGCATGGCGAACTGGGGGCGGCGGCGCAGCAGCGGGTGCAGTGCGTCCACCGTCCGTGGCAGGTCGCGCTCGACGAGCTGCCGCTGGAGGGCGAGGGTGGCCGTCGCGACCACCACCCGCTCCCCGTGCGCCAGGGCGGGCACGAGATAGCCGAGGGACTTGCCCGTGCCGGTGCCCGCCTGGACGAGCAGGTGCGAACCATCGTCGATCGCCTCGGCGACGGTCTCGGCCATGGACACCTGGCCAGGGCGCTCCGTGCCGCCGACGGCCTCGACGGCGGCGTGCAGGAGATCGGGGAGAGAGGGCTTCGTCATAGGCGGACCACCCTACGGTGCGCCACTGACAGTCCCGCGATCACGGCTGGTGCAGGGGGTTGGGGACGGTGCCGTGCACGGCGGCGTGGGGGCGTCGGGGGCGGTCGCGGTAGCCGTCGAGGTGGAGCCGGTTGCGGTTCAGGCAGAGCCGCTCGATGCGCGGCACCAGCAGGTCGAACATCTCGAACCGGTCCTTCAGATGCGGGTGGCGCGCCTGGTGGCGGAGGATCTCGGCGCGGACGGCGGACCAGAAGTCGGTCTCGCGGACGCCCAGTTGCTCCTCGCAGAGCGGCGCGAGGTAGCGGAAGACGCCCACGAAGAGCCCGGAGTGGATGAACTGGGTGAGGAAGGAGGGCGGCTCGGTGAGGAGGACCGTGCGCACGTCGTCCGGCATGGTGGCGTGCTCGGGGAGGGGCTCGGCGCTGACGTTCACGTCGTCGACGAAGTCCTTCACGGCGAGCCGGACGGGCACGTCCTTGTCGTCGAACACCACGATGGCGTTCTCTCCGTGCGGGGAGAACACGGTGCCGTACTGGTAGAGGAAGTGCAGCAGCGGGGGCAGCAGGGCGGCGAACAGGCGGCGCAGCCAGACCATGGGCTCCAGGCCCGAACGCTCGACGAGTTCGGCGATGAAGGCCCTGCCGTCCGGGTCGGTGTGCTGGAGCGAGGCGAGAGTGCGGGCGCGCTCTCCTGGGGCGAGATAGCGGGTGACGGGCTCGCGCCAGATGGCGCCCAGCAACTCCTTGTACTGGTACGGGACTTCGGGGAGGCCGTCGTACAGGGGGTGCTCGACGGCCACGGAGGCGACCTCGCCGAGGAGGATCACCCCGCATTCGCGCAAGAAGGGGTCGCTGTCGCGCAGTGCGTGCATCCAGGCGGTGACGGCGGGGGCGGCGAGGGTCCGCTCGGTGGGGAGGCCGCGCCACACCAGGGTGTTGAGGACGGACAGGGGCAGTTTGACGGTGTGCCGGTCCGGTCGTGCGGTGTTCAGGAAGGAGCGGATGGACTGCTGGGGCAGCCGGGTGTCGCCGTCGGTGGGGAGCGGGACGATGGCCCCGGCGGCCACGGAGGGGGCGAAGAGCGGCAGCACGATCTCGTCCCACTGCCAGGGGTGCACCGGCAAGTAGAGATAGCTTCGCGGGTCGGCGCCCCGCGCGCGGAGTATGGCTTCGAACGACTCCCTTGTGGCGGGCGTCAGTTCACGGGCATAGAGCTTGTCCGGGCTGTCGAGGGCGGCCACGCCCCGGTAGTCGGCGAGGTCGGTGTGGACCGCGATCCAGGGGAGCGCCACCTCGGTGCCCGACTCCGGCGCCCAGCGCGCGGTGTCGCTCGCCGAGAAGCCGAGGCGCCCCTTGTTGAGGACGAGCCAGGGGTGGCCCACCTGGCGGCCTTCGAGTTCGGCGTAGTCGAGGTCGGCGAGCCGGGCCGCGGAGAGGGCCGCGTGGTCCAGGCGGGCGTCGGCGGCGAGGGTGACGGTGAGCTCGCGGATGAGGTGGCCGAGCGTGGCGCCGTCGAGGCCCAGGGTGCGGCGGGCGAGCGTGAGGAAGCGGAGCGGGTCGGCGAAGGGCCGCGGCGGTGCGCCGCCCTCGGCGAGGGCGAGGCCGGCCGGGTCCACGTACCAACTGCCGTACGAGCCACGGCGGGCACGGAAGGTGAGCGTGGGAGCCGCACCTTCCGCGCCGTCGAGACGCAGGATGTACCCGCCCAGGGCGTCGGCGGTGGGCTGGACGATCTCCTCGTACGCGAACTCCGCGATCATCTTCGCGAGCAGACGGCGTTCGGCGCGCGCCCAGCCGTCCTGGGAGAGCTCGGGCGGGTCATAGAGCACGGACGGCTCTCGGGAAGTCGGGGTGGCGGGGGGCTGCGGCACGGGGACTCCTCGGGAGGGAGGGAACCGGATCAGATCGAGCTTCGTTACAGACTGTGACCGGGTCGGAGCACGGCGCGCAGGGCCCGGTCGCGGACCATGAGCGCGGCCCGCTTGTCCGGGAGATCCACTTCGGCGGAGAAGCGGAAGCCGGCGCTCAGAAAGGCGGAGACGGAGGGAGTGTTGCGCAGGTCGGGTTCGGCGATGACCCGCGCACAGGCGGGACGGTGGTCGAGGGCCAGGTCGGCGACGACGCGCAGGAGTGAACTGCCGAGGCCACGGCCGCGGTTGGCGACACCACCGATGAGGAGGTGGATCCCGGTGTCGTGCGGGCGGGCCGGGTAGTGGCGGGCCAGCGGGTCCAGGTCGGCGCGGTAGATCTCCCAGTAGCTCATCGGCGTGCCGTCCAGCACGCCGAGGCAGGGCACGCTGCGTCCGTCGCCGTCGAGCTGGGCGCGGAGGTGGCCCTCGGTGACGGTGTCGGGGCCTTCGAGCTGCCAGAAGGCCGCCACGGCCGGGTCGTTCATCCACCGGCTGATGAGCGGGAGGTCCCGCTCGACGCGTACGGGGACGAGCTGGAAGACGCCCACCGGGGTGGTGACCGGCCCCCAGTCGGCGATGTCGCCGAGCAGGTCGCCGCCGGAAGAGGCGGGTCGTGCCCGGGTGGCGGGTCCGGCGGACCGGGCGGCGGGTCCGGCGGAGGGGGGCGGTGCGGCCGTGGCCTCGGCGGCGAGCAAGGCGACGAGTTCGTCGGGCAGGCGCAGGTCGAGGGTGTCCTGGCCGTCCGAGCCGCCCGGCTCGGAGTCGTCGCGGGCGTCGGCGGTGGCCGGGGGTGCTCCGGCGCCGGAGGCGGTTTCGGTTCCGGCGCCGGTGCTCGCGTCGGTGGGAGGCACGGGGTCGCTCCTGTCAGAGGCGTGGACGGTGGTGGAAAGGGTGGGACAGGGGCCTCGGGACGGAGGGCGGGTCGTGCGGGTGGTGCGCATGGTGCGGATACGGAGAGCGGGACATGTTCCTCAGGGGGGATCAGGGGTGGTCAACGGTCGGGGGCGGGGCGGCGGGAGCCGGTGGGGGCGCGGAGCGCGCGCGGGCGCTCACGCGTGGAGGGGGTTGGCGATGGTGACGTAGACGGACTGGGTGTCGACCGGGCCGACGAGTTCGTCGAGCCCGTGCAGCCGGGTGAGCAGGTTGGCCTTGCAGCGCAGTACGGGTGAGTCGAGCAGCAGCGCGGGCAGGGGTGAGCGCAGCCGGTCGGGTCCGGCGGCGACGTCGCGGAGGAAGCGGCGGAAGCCGGCGAGCAACAGCCGTTCGTCCGCGAGGTGTTGGGATCCGAGCGCCCCGATGAGACCGAAGACGTTGTTGATGCCGAGGTAGTAGGCGAAGCGTTCGTCGGTGACCTCGTCGGAGACGAAGGTGTCGCTGTGCCGGCCGATGCCGGGCAGCCTCTGGTCGAGTTCGGCGCGCCGGGACTCGCGGAAGTAGTAGCCCTGGTTGTCGCGGTAGCGCCCGCCGACCGGCCAGCCGTCGGGGTCGAGCAGGAGCAGGGTGTTCTGCTGGTGCGCCTCCAGGGCGACCCCCGCCTCGCTGTCCAGCCACAGCACCGGACGGACGACGCTCTCCAGGTACCGCAGGAACCACTCGGTGGCGACGGCTCCGCGCGGGCGCCCGGTCCGCCCGGCGAGCCGGGTGATCGTCTCGCCGAGCCGGGAGCGCATCGACGGCCGGTCCTGCCCCGCGCTCTGCCCCGGTGGCCGGGGGGAGACGAGTCCGGCGACGCAGTTGGCGTCGTCGCCGGGCCCGAAGGGGTTGTGCCGGATCATCACGTCGAGTCCGGGGACGGGCGTGCCGTCGGGGGCGGTGACGGCGAGCCAGGCCGGGTCGCGGACCACGTCGAATCCGGGGTGGGCCGCCTGCCACTGCTCGGCGAGGCCGCTGCGCAGCAGTCGGTGCACCTCGACGCCGCGGTGGAGTTCCTTGCGGAGGTTCTCCCGGCGGGAGTTGGTGATGCGCAGGCCGAGCGAGAGCTTGAGCATCGCGGGCGCGCCGGAGCGGTAGAGGGTGCGGACGGAGGAGGTGGGGTACCAGGGTGCGCCGTGCGGGCCGAGGTCATGGAGCAGTCCGGCGTCGAACAGGGCGGCGGTCTGCGGGCGGTGCCGGAGTTCGCGGAGCTGCCAGGGGTGCAGGGGCAGGGCGGCGTGCCCGGCCGGGAGCGGGAGTCCGGGTCCGGCGAGGCGGGCGGTGAGCCGGTCGGCGGAGACGGTGCGGCCGCGCTCGGTCCAGGCCGAGTCGGCGGCGAGGACGGACGGGTCGACGGCGAGCCAGTGCAGGGCGAAGGCGCCGCGCAACTCCGGTGAGTAGAGCCGGGTTTCGGTGTCGGACAGGCCCTCGCGGCTCTTCGGGGTGGGGTGCAGCGGGTGGCCGAGGAGCAGGGACTGTTCGGCGGCGAGGAACCGGTCCTCCTCGTCGCCGGGGCTGGCCCGGCGGTCGGCGATGAACACGGCGGTGCGCCGCACCGAGTCGGCGACCCGGCCGACGAGGTCGCCGCCGTCGGGGGGCTCGGCGACGGGGTGGCCCTCGTCGTGGGCGGCGCCATCATCGAAGGGCGCGCCTGCGGGGGGCTCGTCCCCATCGAGGTCGCCACGGCCGGCCTCGCGGTGGCCGGGATCGTCATGGCCCGGCTCGTCGTGGCCCGGCTCACCCTGGCCGGTCTCGTCACGCCCCGTGCCGACGCCCCCGCCCCCGTCCCCGTCCCCGTCCCCGTCCCGTGCAGAGTCATCCCGTACGGACTCATCCCGTACGGACTCGGCCCGTACGGATTCCTCCCGTACGGACTCATCCTGCGCAGCCCCGGCCCGAGCCGTCTCCCGCCCGAGCAGCGCGGCGACCGTGACGGCGTCGACGGGCGGTGCGCTGCTCGGTCCGTCCTCCAGGTAGGGCAGGTCGAAGCGGTGCCATCCGGTCGCCGACCAGTACCGCACGGGCACGAGGAGCGCGGACCCGCTGGCGGGCAACGGGACGCGAAGGACGCCGTGTTCGGGCGCACCGAGGCCGTTCTCGCGCACCCAGCAGCGCAGCAGGTTCTCCACGGCCGCGGACTGGGCCGCGGTGTGCGGGTCGGGGTGCTCGAGGAGGTCGACGGGGGCTCCGCGCAGCTGCTCGGTCCGGCGGCCCCCGGTGTGCTGCCGGGGGACCGTACCGGCCTCCGCCACCAGCGAGGAATGCATGCCGCGCGCGCCTGACGCGTGTGGTTGGGAGCGGCCGTCGGATGCGGGACTGGGGTTCAAGAGAGCTTCCTTGGTGGGTTGTTCGGGCTCCGTGGGGAGTGACGGGGTGGCGGGCGGATGCGACGTCGTCCGGCGAGGTCTGGGCCGGAACGGAACCGACCGGGTGGGCCAATCCGATCGAACCGCCCGGACCGATCGGATCGGTCGAGCGATCCGGCCCGGCCCGGCCCGGCGCGGCAGAACCAGCCGGGACGACGCACCCGCCCGGGCTATTCGTGGCGCGAACGGACCGCCGCGGCCAGCGCGTCGGCGAGGCGGTCGAGGATCGCGGCCGCCTGCTCGTCGGTGATGGTGAGGGGCGGCAGGAGGCGTACGACGCTGGCGTCCCGGCCGCCGAGTTCGACGATGAGCCCCCGCCGCAGGCACTCGCGCTGGACGGCGACGGCGAGTTCGGGCGCGGGCGGCGACGGGGCAGAGGCCGATGGCGGGGCAGAGGCCGATGGCGGGGCAGAGGCCGATGGCGGTGGCGGTGGCGGGGCAGTCTCGAGGGCGGTATCGCGGCCCCGCGCGAGCGCACCGCCGCCCTGGGCCGGAATCCCGCCGTGCGCGGGCACAGTCCGCGATCCAGGCGCACCCCCATGCCCCGGCACCCCCGCACCCGCACCTCCACCCGCTCCGGGATCCACCAGCTCGACCCCCATCATCAGCCCGCGCCCCCGCACCTCCCCCACACACGGGAACTCGGCCGCCAGGGCGCGCAGTTGAGCGATCATGCGGGCCCCAAGGGCGGCCGCGCGCTCCGCGAGACGGTTCTCCCTGACGTACGCGAGGGTGGCAGCACCCGCGGCCATGGCGAGCTGATTGCCGCGGAAGGTGCCCGCGTGCGCGCCGGGCGGCCAGACGTCCAAGTCGTCGCGGTAGACCACGACGGCGAGCGGGAGGCTGCCGCCGATCGCCTTGGAGAGCACCATCACGTCCGGCACGACGCCGCTGTGTTCGACGGCCCAGAAGGTGCCGGTGCGGCCGACGCCCGTCTGCACCTCGTCGGCGATGAGCGGGATGCCGCGCGCCGCGGTGATCTCCCGCATCCGGCGCAGCCAGTCGTCGGGGGCGGGGATCACACCGCCCTCCCCCTGCACCGGTTCCAGGATCATCCCGGCGGGCGCGGGCACCCCCGACTTGTCGTCGTCGAGCAGCGACTCGGCCCAGCGGGCGGCGAGTTCGGCCCCGCGGGCGCCGCCGACCCCGAACGGACAGCGGTAGTCCTGCGGGAAGGGCAGCCGCGCCACCCGTACGTCCCGCGCGCCCCCGGACGCCGCGAGCGCCCCCGCGGTCATGCCGTGGTAGGCGCCGGTGAAGGCCAGCAGGTCCTCGCGCCCGGTGGCGGTGCGCACCAGCTTCAGGGCCGCCTCGACGGCGTCGGTGCCCGCGGGCCCGCAGAACTGGATGCGCGCCCGGTCCGCGAGGCCGGGCGGCAGGGTCCGGAAGAGCTCGGTGGTGAAGCCGTCCTTGACGGGCGTGGCCAGGTCGAGGACGTGCAGCGGGGCACCCGAGTCGAGGACGCGTCTGATGGCCTCGAGGACCACGGGGTGGTTGTGGCCGAGGGCCAGGGTCCCCGCGCCGGAGAGGCAGTCGAGATAGCGCCGCCCGTCGGCGCCCTCGATCGTCAGTCCGCGGGCCCGCACGGGCACGATCGGCAGGGCCCGCGCATAGGTGCGCGCCGCCGACTCGCGCGCCGACTGGCGCCGCAGAATTCCCTCATGTGCCGCGGCGACCACCGCGGACGCAGGCTCCGTCACGGCCACGACTATGGGTCCTCCCGCTCGAACTGGGCGCGCTCTCACCGCATATGACGCCGAATGGCCATATATGGGCGATTCTGTGGCTGACTTGACCGAGGGATGAACGCACACCGCGAGTCCCCCGTACGTACCAACGACGCCGACTCCGGAGGATCACGGGCAAACCGAAGTTCCTTGACCCCGGGGAAGATCCTCGTGTGACGGAACCGTTGCCGTTCCGTCGGCCGTCCCCTACGGCACCGGCATAGTGTGGGGTGCCGTTCACCAGGAACGGGGTGTGCGGCACTGTGCAGGCACACCGCTCAGGCCCGGTTGTCCGGAGCCGAGGAACCATCGTCGAGGCCCAGGGGGATTCTCACCATGCGACCCATACGCCCGCTCTCCGCCGCTCGCCGAGGAGCGAGCGCGCGCCGCAGAACCTCCCCCGTGGCGGCGGCGGTCGGCATCGGCGCGGCGCTCGTCCTGACCGCGACGGCCTGCGGCCCCGGCGACGACAACGCGGACGACAAGCCGTCGGCCTCGGCGAGCAAGACGACCGGCGGCAACGACAAGATCGAGATTCCCCAGGAGATCCAGGACCGGCTCAAGGAGCACGGCATCGACCTGGACAAGTGGAAGGACGGCGCCTGGAAGAACTGGGACAAGAAGGACTGGCTGCGCGAGGCCGGCGACTTCGTCAACCCGATCATCGACGGCCTGTGGGACGCGGACCGCATGCGGGACGCCGACAAGAAGAACCCCGACACCGACCGCGGCGTCGACGAGAACGACATCTCCGGTGACCAGGGCGTCACCGACCCGACCCCGCAGCCGGTCAAGGCCCAGCCGGTGAAGGCCCCGTACGACGCGAGCGCCCCCGAGGCGGGCAAGCTGTTCTTCGACAGCGACAAGGGCTCGATGGTCTGCTCCGCCACGGTGGTCAAGGACCCGGCGCACCCCGGCAAGTCCAACCTCGTCTGGACCGCGGGCCACTGCGTGCACGCCGGCGCCGACGGCGGCTGGTACCGCAACATCGTCTTCGTGCCCTCGTACAACAACCAGGGCAAGCCGGTCGAGGAACTCCAGGGCGCGCCCAAGGAAGAGGTCGCCCCGCACGGCGTCTGGTGGAGCGACTGGGCGCAGACCTCGAACCAGTGGATCGAGACCGGCGGCCCGACGGGCGGCAAGGCGGCCCCGTACGACTTCGCGGTCCTGCACGTGACCCCCGAGAAGGGCGGCAACGGCAAGTCCCTCGAGGAGACGGTCGGTTCGGCGCTCCCGGTGGACTTCAACGCCCCGGCCGTGCCGAAGATCAAGAAGATGACGGCGACCGGCTACCCGGCCGCGCCCCCCTTCAAGGGCGAGGCGCTCTACCAGTGCCCGGACAAGCCGGGCCGCCTCTCGCTCGCCAAGAACGACCCGACGATGTACCGCATCGGCTGCACGATGACCGGCGGTTCGTCCGGTGGCGGCTGGGTCGCGGCGGGCGCCGACGGCAAGCCGGCCCTCGTGTCCAACACCTCGATCGGCCCGGTCACCGCGGGCTGGCTCGCGGGGCCGCACCTGGGCAAGGAAGCCAAGGGCATCTACGGCGCGGTGAGCAAGAAGTTCGCCGGTCAGTAGGCGAGCCGGACTGCAAGCGACTCGGGTACGGCGGCGGGGCACCGGATACCTTCACGACCCCGCCGTCGTTCCTCCTCAACCTCACAGGCATAGTGGGGTGTTGCGCCGGATGACCTGCAAAGGTCTGCACCAGCGCCTGACACGAACATGGCAAATACACGTTCCTTCGGGGGTATCAGCACCATGCGTTCCATTCGTGCGCCTTTCGCGCGCGGGCGCGGCCGACGTGCCGCACTCGCCGCCACCGGCCTCGCCGCCGCCCTGGCGCTCACCGCCACCGCCTGTGGTCCGAGCGACGACAGCTCGAGCGACAAGGCGGACTCCTCGTCGTCGCAGGGCGCGGACAAGGGTTCCGACTCCGGCTCCGACGTCAAGCTGCCCACCGACATCGCCGACAAGCTCAAGGAGCACGGCATCGACGTGGACAAGTGGGCCGACGGGGGGTGGAAGGACTTCTCGAAGGACAAGTGGATGCGCGAGGCCAAGGACTTCGTGAACCCGGTCATCAAGGACCTGTGGAAGCCGAAGCGCATGGCTGACGCCAAGGACCCGAACAAGACGCTCGCCGCCAAGGACGCGCCCAGCGACCAGGACGCCACCGACCCCGAGCCGCAGCCGGTCCAGGCCAAGGCCGAGAAGACCCCGTACCACAAGAACGCCGCCCCGGTCGGGAAGATCTTCTTCGACTCCCCCAAGGGCTCCATGGTCTGCTCCGGCACGGTCGTGAAGGACCCCCGCCACCCGGGCAAGTCCAACCTCGTGTGGACCGCGGGCCACTGCGTGCACGAGGGCAAGACCGGCGGCTGGTACCGCAACATCACCTTCGTGCCCGCGTACAACGACCTCGGCAAGTCGCCCGAGGCGCTGCAGAGCGCGTCGCCGCAGGAAGTCGCCCCCTACGGCCAGTTCTGGGCCAACTGGGTCTCCACCTCGAACGAGTGGATCAACGGCGGCGGCCCGACCGGCGGCGAGGGCGCCCCGTACGACTACGCCGTGATGCACGTGCAGCCGGAGCAGCAGGGCGGCAAGTCCCTTGAGGAGACGGTCGGCGCCGCGCTGCCCGTCGACTTCTCCGCCCCCGCGACGAAGAGCGTCGGCTCGATGGGCGCCTGGGGCTACCCGCAGGCCGACCCGTACAACGGCGCGCTGATGTACAAGTGCATCGACCGCCCGGGCCGCCTCTCGCTGGCCCCGTCGCTGCCGTCGATGTACCGCATCGGCTGCACCATGACCGGCGGCTCCTCCGGTGGCGGCTGGTTCCGCGTGGTGGACGGCAAGACCAAGCTGGTCTCGAACACGTCGATCGGCCCGGCCGACAACACCTGGCTCGCCGGACCGCAGCTGGGCTCGGGCGCCCAGCAGGTCTTCGACTTCATGTCCAAGAAGTACGGCGGTCAGTGACCGCTCGGTGCTTGATTGAACGGTGAAGGCCCGCCCCCTACTTCCAGGGGGCGGGCCTTCACCGTGCTTGCTCAGACACTCAGTTACTCACGTGCTCACGTGCTCACGTGCTCGGCTACTCGGTGCTCACGTGCTCAGCGCGCGACCGGCACATACGGAGCGAGCTCCGCCGCGAGCTCCTCGTGCACCCGGGCCTTGAGCAGCGTGCCCTCGGCGGTGTGCTCCTCGGAGAGCACCTCGCCCTCGGCGTGGGCGCGCGAGACGAGCTGGCCGTGGGTGTACGGCACGAGGGCCTCGATCTCGACCTCGGGGCGCGGCAGTTCGGCGTCGATGAGCGCGAGCAGCTCGTCGATACCGGCGCCCGTGCGGGCCGAGACGGCGATCGCGTGCCGCTCATTGCGCAGCAGGCGCTGGAGGACCAGCGGGTCGGCCGCGTCCGCCTTGTTCACCACCACGATCTCCGGGACGTCCGTCGCGCCGACGTCACGGATGACCTCGCGCACGGCGGCCAGCTGCTCCTCCGGTACGGGGTGCGAGCCGTCGACCACGTGCAGGATCAGGTCCGAGTCGCCGACCTCCTCCATCGTGGAGCGGAACGCCTCGACGAGGTGGTGCGGCAGATGCCGGACGAACCCGACGGTGTCGGCCAGGGTGTACAGGCGGCCGCTCGGTGTCTCGGCCCGGCGGACGGTCGGGTCGAGGGTGGCGAACAGTGCGTTCTCCACCAGGACGCCCGCGCCCGTGAGGCGGTTGAGCAGCGAGGACTTGCCCGCGTTCGTATAGCCGGCGATGGCGACCGAGGGGACCTTGTTGCGGCGGCGCTCCTGGCGCTTGATGTCGCGGCCGGTCTTCATCTCCGCGATCTCCCGGCGCATCTTCGCCATCTTCTCGCGGATCCGCCGCCGGTCCGTCTCGATCTTGGTCTCACCGGGACCGCGGGTGGCCATGCCGCCACCGCCGCCGCCACCCATCTGACGGGAGAGCGACTGACCCCAGCCACGGAGCCTCGGCAGCATGTACTGCATCTGCGCGAGGGCCACCTGCGCCTTGCCCTCACGGGACTTGGCGTGCTGGGCGAAGATGTCGAGGATCAGGGCGGTGCGGTCGACCACCTTGACCTTGACGACGTCCTCGAGGTGGATCAGCTGGCCGGGGCTGAGCTCACCGTCACAGACGACGGTGTCGGCACCGGTCTCGAGCACGATGTCGCGCAGCTCCAGGGCCTTGCCGGAGCCGATGTACGTGGCCGGGTCGGGCTTGTCGCGGCGCTGGACGACACCGTCGAGCACGAGGGCGCCCGCGGTCTCCGCGAGGGCCGCCAGCTCGGCGAGCGAGTTCTCCGCGTCCTGGACGGTGCCCGAGGTCCATACGCCGACGAGGACCACGCGCTCCAGGCGGAGCTGGCGGTACTCGACTTCGGTGACGTCCTCGAGCTCGGTGGAGAGGCCGGCGACGCGGCGCAGAGCCGCGCGCTCGGAGCGGTCGAACTGCTCGCCGTCCCGCTCTCCGTCGATCTCGTGGCTCCAGGCGACGTCCTCTTCCATCAGGGCATCGGCCCGAAGACCTTCGGGGTAGTTCTGCGCGAAGCTCTGTGCGTCCTGGGAAGGGGAAGAAGAGGAGGTCATTGGGTCCTTACGTCCAAGGGGAATCCGTCACAGTCGTCAACGTCCGGCGCCGCCCGGAGATTCCCCGGGCCGCCCGCGCAGCCGACCTGACGATGGTTGCACGGGACGGCCCGTCTCGTCACCCGGGTTATTTCCCGGGCCGCGCGCCCCAGGGCCTGTCCTAGTGGCCGGGCTCGGCGGTGCTCCAGTCCGGGTGCCCCGGCATCGGCGGCGTCTTCGCCCCGTACAGCCAGCCCTGGAAGAACGCGCCGAGGTCACGCCCGGCGATGCGCGAGGCCATGCGCTGGAAGTCCGCGCTCGTCGCGGTCCCGTCACGGTGCGTGCGCACCCATTCCCGCTCCAGGCGGTCGAAGGCGCGCTGCCCGATCTCCTGGCGCAGGGCGTAGAGGACCAGCGCGCTGCCGTCGTAGACGACGGGTCGGAAGATGCTGATCTTCTGGCCCGTGTCGGGGGCCTTCGGAGCGGCGGGCGGTCCGCCGGCCGCCCGCCAGCGGTCGGACTGCCGGTAGGCGTCCTTCATCCGCGTCTGAAGCGACTGCTGCGCCTTCTCCTGCGCGTACAGCGCCTCGTACCAGGTGGCGTGCCCTTCGTTGAGCCACAGGTCGGACCACGCGCGCGGGCTCACGCTGTCGCCGAACCACTGGTGCGCCAGCTCGTGCACCATGATCGAGTCGACGTACCACTCCGGATACTCGTTCGCCGTGAAGAGCTGCTTCTCGAAGAGGGAGAGCGTCTGGGTCTCCAGCTCGAAGCCGGTCTGCGCCTCGGCGATCAGCACCCCGTACGTCTCGAAGGGATAGCGCCCGACCTTCCCCTCCATCCAGCCGATCTGCCCCGGCGTCTTCTTGAGCCAACGCTCCATGGAGCGACGGTCCTTGGCGGGCACCACATCGCGCATGGGCAGCCCGTGCGGCCCCGTCCGGTGGACCACCTCGGACCGCCCGATGGAGACCTGCGCCAGCTCGGTCGCCATGGGGTGCCGGGTGCGGAACGTCCAGGTGGTCGCTCCCCCGCCGCTCCTGGTGACCGGCTTCGCCGCGGGCAGCCCGTTCGCGGCGACCGTGACGTCCCGGGGCGCGGTGACGCGGAAGGTGTAGGCGGCCTTGTCCGACGGGTGGTCGTTGCAGGGGAAGACCCGGTGTGCGGCGTCGGCCTGGTTGGCCATGGCGAGCCCGTCGCCGGTCTGCACCCAGCCGCCCTCCGCGTCCTTCGCGGGCACCGGGTCGCTGGTGTGGTGGACGGTGATCCGCATCCGGTCGCCCCGGGCCACCGGCCTGACCGGGGTGACGACGAGGTCCTGGCCCGTGGTGTCGAAGCGGGCGGCGGTCCCGTTGACCCGCACGGAGCGGACCTTCCCGTGCGCGAAGTCGAGGTTCACGCGCTCCATGGGGGCCGTCGCCCGGGCGTCGATCACGGTCACGGCGTCGAGCGGCTTGGTGTTCGACCCGTGGTAGGTGAACGAGATGTCGTACGACGTCACGTCGTACCCGGGGTTGCCGAGGTGCGGGAAGAGCGGGTCGCCGATGCCGAGCGGGGTGGCCGGGGAGGGCGCGCTCGCGGCGAGCAGGGACGCGGAGGCGGCGAGCAGGGCGGTGGCGATGCGGGCCGTCCGCCGCGGGGCCTTGGTCTGCGGGGTGGTGCGAGGCGTGAGCAGCATGAACTACCGCTATCAGCGCGCACCTTCCGCACCCGGGGTGCCGCGCGCCATGCCACTCGAACGAGTCTGGCGTGCGACTACGAAGAGGCACACCGGCCCGGAACGCCCCCTACGAAGTGGCCGCCGCCGGATGCTGGGCGCGGCTCACGTCGTACACCCCGGGGACCTTGCGCATGGCCCGCATCAGGCCCGGAAGGTGCCCGGCGTCCGGGAGTTGGAGGGTGTACGTGTGGCGGACGCGCTGCTGCGTGGGCGGCTCGACGGTCGCGGAGATGATGGCGACGCCCTCCAGGGCGATGGCCTCCGTGAGGTCCGCAAGGAGGTGGGCCCGGCCGAACGATTCGGCAATCAGCGTGACCCGGCACTCCGCGGAGTCCCCCCAGCGCACACCGACCTCCGCGCGCCCGACCGCCTTCATGCGCTCCACGGCGGGGCACTCCACGCGATGCACGGTCACGACGCCGCCGCGCACCGAGAAGGCCGTGATGTCGTCCGGTGCCACCGGGGTGCAGCAGCCCGCGAGCCGGACGGTGGCGCCCTCCCGGTCGACCACCACGGCGCTCGCGGGGGCGGGGCGCTCCGGCGCGGAGTCGTCCTGGGGGCGGGTGGCGGCAGCCGGGACCTGGGCGCGGCGCCCGGACGGCGGCGCGGCGGGCGTGGCCGGGTCGGGGTGGGCGGTGAGCCAGCGCCGGATGGCGATGCGGGCGGCGGGGGTGCGCGCGTGCTCCAGCCACTCCCTGGAGGGCCCCGAGGCCGGGTCCTGCCCCATGAGCAGCTCCACGCTGTCGCCGTCCCGCAGGACCGTACTGAGCGTCGCCAGGCGGCCGTTGACGCGGGCGCCGATGCAGGCGTGGGCGTCCTCCCCGTACTGCGCGTAGGCGGCGTCGACGCAGCTGGCTCCGGCGGGCAGCCCGAGCGTGCCGCCGTCCTGCCGGAAGACGGCGATCTCGCGGTCCTGGGCGAGGTCCTCGCGCAGCGTGGACCAGAAGGTGTCGGGGTCGGGTGCGGCCTGCTGCCAGTCCAGGAGGCGGGAGAGCCAGCCGGGGCGGGTGGGGTCGGCGCGCTCGCCGTCGACCGGCTCGTCCGAGACGGGCGCATACGGATTGCGCAGCGTGACCACGCCCGCCTCCGCGACCCGGTGCATCTGGTGCGTGCGGATGAGGACTTCGGCGACCTCGCCGTCGGCCCCCGCCACGGCGGTGTGCAGCGACTGGTAGAGGTTGAACTTGGGGACCGCGATGAAGTCCTTGAACTCCGAGACAACCGGCGTGAAGCACGTGTGCAGCTCGCCGAGCACCCCGTAGCAGTCCGCGTCCTCGCCGACCAGGACGAGCAGCCGCCCGAAGTCCGTGCCCCGCAGCTCGCCGCGCTTGCGGTGCACCCGGTGCACGGAGACGAAGTGCCGGGGCCGGATGAGGACCTCGGCCTGGATGCCCGCGTCCCGCAGCACTGCCCGTACCGCGTCGGCGACCTCTTCGAGACGGTCCCCCGGACAGGCCGAGTTGGCCGCGATCAGGGCCTTGACCTGGGCACACTCCTCCGGGTGGAGGATCGCGAAGACGAGGTCCTCCAGCTCGGTCTTGAGCGCCTGCACGCCGAGCCGCTCGGCGAGCGGGATGAGCACGTCCCGGGTCACCTTGGCGATCCGGGCCTGTTTCTCGGGGCGCATGACGCCGAGGGTGCGCATGTTGTGCAGCCGGTCGGCGAGCTTGATCGACATCACGCGCACGTCGTTGCCGGTGGCGACCAGCATCTTGCGGAACGTCTCCGGCTCGGCCGCCGCTCCGTAGTCGACCTTCTCCAGCTTGGTGACGCCGTCGACCAGATAGCAGACGTCGTCGCCGAACTCCGCGCGCACCTGGTCGAGGGTCACGTCCGTGTCCTCGACGGTGTCGTGGAGCAGGGACGCGGTCAGCGTGGTGATCTCCGCGCCGAGCTGGGCGAGGATCAGCGTCACCGCGAGGGGGTGCGTGATGTACGGCTCGCCGCTCTTGCGCATCTGGCCGCGGTGCGAGGACTCGGCCAGGACGTACGCACGGCGCAGCGGCTCCAGGTCGGCGTCGGGGTAGTACGCGCGATGGGCTTCCGCCACATGGCCGATCGCGTCCGGGAGCCGGTCCCGGGCGGCCGGGCCCAGCAGCGCCGCACGGCCGAGACGGCGCAGGTCGAGCCGGGGGCGGCCGCGCCTGCGCTGGGCCCCGGGCGTCACGGGGCCAGGCGTCGCAGGGTTTGTGGCCTCTGCACTCATGGGCACCTCCGGCTGCTCCGACCGGCGGTGAGGGGACGATGACCGTGCAGCCATGCTCCGTCCGGGCCGGTGCTTGATGCTACCGAGCCCATCACGCGGTGCTGACCGCCTCTCGCCCAGCGTGAAACGGATCACCCATTCGAGCGAAGGTTCATCGCATTGCCGTTTCGAGCCATTCCGGGACGAACTCGCCCTCGGCGACGATCACCGCGGGACCCGTCATCTCGATCTCGCCGTCCGGCCGCTCGGTGATCTCGAGCCGTCCGCCGGGCAGGTCCACCGTGTACGTCACCGGGGTGCCGGTCACGGTGGGATCCGCGCCGTCCCTGCGGGCGGCGGCCACGGCGACGGCGCACGCGCCCGTGCCGCAGGAGCGGGTCTCGCCCGCGCCGCGCTCGTGCACGCGCAGGGCGACGTGGCGGGGGCCGCGGTCGACGACGAACTCCACGTTCACCCCGTCCGGGTAGGCCGTGGCGGGGCTGAACGGCGGGGGCTCGTACAGGTTCCCCGCCTCGGCCAGGTCGGCCACGAAGGCGACCGCGTGCGGGTTGCCCATGTTCACGTTGAGCGCGGGCCACTGCCGGTCGGCCACGGACACCGTGACGTCCCCGCCGGGGAGCAGGGCCTTGCCCATGCCGACGGTGATGTGTCCGGGGGTGCCGTCGGCCGCGGCCTTGGCGATGTGCACGGTCTTCACGCCGCCGCGGGTGGCGACGGCGAGCCCGCCCTCGGTCGCGTAGCCCGCGCGCTGGAGATAGCGGGCGAAGACGCGGACTCCGTTGCCGCACATCTCGGCGACCGACCCGTCCCCGTTCCGATAGTCCATGAACCACTCGGCCTCGGCGGCCAGATGGCGGGCCTCGGGGTGGGCGGCGGAGCGCACGACGTGCAGCAGGCCGTCGCCGCCGATGCCCGCACGGCGGTCGCACAGGGCGGCGACGGTGGCCGGGGGCAGCTCGATGGCGTTGTCGGGGTCGGGGACGATCACGAAGTCGTTCTCCGTCCCGTGCCCCTTGAGGAAGGCGATCCGCGTGCTCATTCCTCGATCGTACGGGGTGGCTCGGACACTCCCTCGGGGCGGTGCCCGCCGCGGCTGCGAGCTCAGCGGAGCCGGGCCACCCGCCAGACCGCGAGGACGGCGGCGGCCGCGACCACCAGGGCGTACGCGGAGACGATCCGCCAGTCCGGACGGCGCCCCGAACCGCGCTCGGGAAGGCCCGGCCAGGTGTGCCCGACGCGGCGCGCGGCCATCATGCCCCAGCCCGCGGCACACGAGCTGAGCAGCAGCCCGAGCATCGCGACCACGGCCCCGCCGTCGCCGAACTCGAAGGCGAGCGGGAACGCGAACATCAGGGAGCCGATCGCGGCGAGGATCACGATGGGGGCGAGCTGCCAGATACGCAGCCGACGCTGCGGGCGCAGTTCGACCTCGACCTCGGGGCCGGCCATCTCGCCCGCGCCAGGCCCGTCGTCGGTCACGCCGCTCACGCCGTCCGGCGTCTGCTCGGGGCCGTCGGGGCTCAGTTCGCCGCCGGGACCGTCCGCGCTCAGCCCGTCCAGGGAGACGTCCGGCGTCAGCCTGTGCCCGGGTCCGTCCGGGCTCAGCTCGCCGTCATGTGCGGTGTCTCGAGGGCCGGCCTCCATCGCCACGCGCCCTCCCACTCCGGACTCCACTGGTCGATCGATGGTCGATGATGGCACGGCCCCGGGGGCCGGGATGACCGCCGGAGCGTCCCGATGCCATCACGTGATCAGGCTGTGACCGCTCGTTCGACCAACGCCAGTGCCCGTGCCGGGAGTTCCTCCCGGTCGGCGGCGGCGCCGCTCAGCCAGTGCACCCTCGGGTCCCGCCGGAACCAGGTGTCCTGGCGGCGCGCGAACCGCTTGGTGGCCCGCACGGTCTCGGCCCGCGCCTCGTCCTCGGTGCACTCGCCCGCGAGGGCCGCGAGGACCTGCTGATAGCCGAGGGCCCGGGACGCGGTGCGCCCCTCGCGCAGGCCCCGGCCCTCCAGGTCGCGCACTTCGGGGACGAGCCCGGCCTCCCACATGCGGTCCACGCGCGTGGCGATGCGTTCGTCGAGCTCGGGGCGGGCCACGTCGACGCCGATCTGGACGGTGTCGTAGACGGACTCGTGGCCGGGGAGGTTGGCCGTGAAGGGCTTGCCGGTGATCTCGATGACTTCGAGGGCGCGCACGATGCGGCGGCCGTTGCTCGGCAGGATCGCCCGGGCGGCCTGCGGGTCGGCGGCGGCGAGCCGGGCGTGCAGGGCGCCGGGGCCGTGCTCTGCGAGCTCCTCCTCCAGGCGGGCGCGGACGGCGGGGTCGGTGCCGGGGAACTCCAGCTGGTCGACGGCTCCTCGTACGTACAGGCCGGAGCCGCCGACGAGGATCGGCCAGCGGCCGTCGGCAAGGAGACGGTCGATCTCGGCGCGGGCGAGCTTCTGGTACTCGGCGACGCTCGCCGCCTCCGTGACGTCCCAGATGTCGAGGAGGTGGTGCGGGACGCCGTCGCGCTCCGCGAGCGTCAGCTTGGCGGTGCCGATGTCCATCCCCCGGTACAGCTGCATGGAGTCGGCGTTGACGACTTCGCCGCCGAGTTTCTGGGCGAGGAAGACGCCCAGATCGGACTTTCCGGCCGCGGTCGGACCGACGACGGCGATGACCCGCGGGGCGGGAGCTGCGCTACTCACCGCCCCAGTCTCGCAAACCCTGGGGCTGCTTCCCGAATGAGCTACGTGACGCGACGGGTCCGGGGTCGTTGCCTGTTGCGAGGTTCCGGCCGCCGGTTTCGAGGACCGGTGACCCGGGCGACGCAATGGGACGCACCGGGCGGCGCGGGATTTCGCCCACACGAGTAACGTATGGAGTAGATATGGGCGTTTTTAGTCGGTTCCGCCGGAAGGCAAAGGGCGCGGAGGAGGCGTCAACCACCGAGGCGGATGCCGCCACCCTCACAGCCGAGCCCGAGACGGCCGAGGAGTCTTCCGAGGCCGCCGCCGGGACGGATGCGAAGGCCGAGGCGGAGACGGAGTCCGAGGCCACGACGGAGAAGGCCGAGACGGAGGGCGCGACCGCCGAGACCTCCGAGGACCCCGAGGACGAGTCGAAGGAGTCGGCCGACACCGCCGAAGCAGCTGCCGCCGAGGGCGTGGAGATCCCCAAGCAGCAGTCCGCCGAGGAGGCGGCCGACAACGAGGCCGGCGAGGGCGCCCGCAAGTAGCTCCCCGGCGAGGGAAGGTGAACTCATGGGCTTCCTGCAGCAGTTGAAGGAAAAGCTTGCCCCGGCCAAGGACAAGGTCTCCGACCTCGCGCAACAGCACGGGGACAAGATCGACCAGGGTCTCGACAAGGCCGCCAAGATGGTCGACGAGAAGACCAAGGGCAAGTACAGCGACAAGATCCAGACGGGCACGGACAAGGCCAAGGACGCCGTGGACCGGCTCGCCGGGACGGACGGCGGCGCGACCGGCAAGGCCGCGGGCGGCGACACCGCCCCTCCGACGCCGCCGTCGTCGCCCTCGGCTCCCTGAGCCGCTTCCCGGACAGCACGCGGCGGACGGCTGCGGAGCGCCACCAGCTCCGCGGCCGTCGCCGTGCGCGCCGTTCTCGAGACCTCGCGGCCGCTAGGACCAGGCCGCCACCAGATAGCCCACGCCGTACGGGGCGTCCTCGTACAGCAGCTCGCCGCGCAGCGACGCCTGCTCGGCCGCGCCCGCGAGGACCTGCCAGGGCGCCCGGCCCGCCGCCTTCAGCTCGTACGCGAGCTCGGCGTCCAGTGCCTTGAGGGCCGCGATGTCGGCCGACCCGATGGCCCGCGCGGCCTCCGCGTCGAAGCCCGCCGCCCGCTCGTCGAAGTAACCCGGCGCCTTGAGGGTGCGGCACACGCTGGCGTCGCCCATCGCCAGGAGCGCCACCCGGTCCGCGCGCGCGGCGAGTTCACCGCCGACCTCCAGGCACCGCTGCGGCTCCAGCGGCTCCCCCACGCCGAGGCCCTCCACCGGGGCCGCCGCCCAGCCCGCGCGCGCGAGCAGCCAGGCGGCGACGGAGAGGGAGGGCGGCAGGTCGCGCTCAGGGGCGGTGGCGGTGTCGGGGCCGGTCTGTCCCAGGCGTACGTCGAGGTCCACCCCGAAGCCCCGGAACGAACCACGGGCTCCCTGCTGATGCGGACCGCGCCCGCTCTGCTCGGCGGGGCCGACCACGACGAGGCGGTCCGGCCGGGCCGCGGCGAGCACCGCGATGGCGTCCGAGCAGGCCGCGCGCGCGGCGTCCAGCTCGGGTGCGGCGCCCGCGGCGACCTCGGGCACGAGCAGGGGCGGGCAGGGGGCTACGGCGGCGGCGACAAGCATGATCGGCAGCGTAACCCCGCGTGCGGGGTGCTGTGCGGGTAGGTCGTGTCCGGCGGATCGGGCCCTGGGACCCTCCTCAGGGAACCTGGGGCCCTCTTCCGGGGGATCAGTCGCAGCCGCAGCCCGTGCCGGCCGTCGGGAGCGGCTCGGGGACGCCGATCTTCGGGAGGCCGAGCAGCACGCCCGCGGGCTTGGCGGCCTCCTCCTTGTTGCGCTTTTCCCAGGCGTCGCCCGCGCGCGTGCGGCGCACGTCCTGGACGGCGCCCTCGGCGAGGAGGTGGTGCGGGGCGGCGTATGTGATCTCGACCGTGACCACGTCGCCGGGGCGGACCTCCTGGTCCGGCTTGGTGAAGTGGACCAGGCGGTTGTCGGGGGCGCGGCCGGAGAGGCGGTGCGTGGCGCCGTCCTTGCGGCCCTCGCCCTCGGCGACCATCAGCTCCAGGGTGCGGCCGACCTGCTTCTTGTTCTCCTCCCAGGAGATCTCCTCCTGGAGGGCGACCAGGCGCTCGTAGCGCTGCTGGACGACTTCCTTGGGGATCTGGTTCTCCATGGTGGCCGCGGGCGTCCCGGGGCGCTTGGAGTACTGGAAGGTGAACGCCTGGGAGAAGCGGGCCTCGCGGACCACGTGCATGGTCTGCTCGAAGTCCTCCTCGGTCTCGCCGGGGAAGCCCACGATGATGTCGGTCGTGATGGCCGCGTGCGGGATGGCGGCGCGGACCTTCTCGATGATCCCCAGGTAGCGCTCCTGGCGGTAGGAGCGGCGCATCGCCTTCAGGACCGGGTCCGAGCCGGACTGCAGCGGCATGTGCAGCTGCGGCATCACGTTCGGCGTCTCGGCCATGGCGGCGATCACGTCGTCCGTGAAGTCGCGGGGGTGGGGAGACGTGAAGCGGACGCGCTCCAGGCCCTCGATGTCGCCGCAGGCGCGCAGCAGCTTGCTGAACGCCTCGCGGTCGCCGATGTCGCTCCCGTACGCGTTCACGTTCTGGCCGAGGAGGGTGATCTCGGAGACGCCCTCGCCGACGAGGGCCTCGATCTCGGCGAGGATGTCGCCGGTCCTGCGGTCCTTCTCCTTGCCGCGCAGGGCCGGGACGATGCAGAACGTGCAGGTGTTGTTGCAGCCCACGGAGATCGACACCCAGGCCGCGTACGCGCTCTCGCGGCGGGTCGGCAGCGTGGAGGGGAACGCCTCCAAGGACTCGGCGATCTCGACCTGCGCCTCTTCCTGGACGCGGGCGCGCTCCAGGAGGACGGGGAGCTTGCCGATGTTGTGCGTGCCGAAGACCACGTCGACCCAGGGGGCCTTCTTCACGATGGTGTCGCGGTCCTTCTGGGCGAGGCAGCCGCCGACGGCGATCTGCATCCCGGGCCGCTTGGTCTTCATCGGGGCGAGGCGGCCGAGGTTGCCGTACAGGCGGTTGTCCGCGTTCTCCCGAACCGCGCATGTGTTGAAGACGACGACGTCCGCGTCGCCGTCCGAACCCTCGGGGGCCTTCACATATCCGGCCCCCTCCAGGAGGCCGGAGAGCCTCTCGGAGTCATGGACGTTCATCTGGCACCCGTAGGTGCGCACTTCGTACGTCTTCAAGCCGTCCACTACTCCGAAAGGCACGTCGTCACCGCTCACCCATCCAGGGTAAGGGCTCCGATCACGTTCCTCGGCTGAATACCTCCGGGGCACCGACCGCCAGGCCCACGAAGGCGCCGTCGTGGTGGACCAGCGGCGCGCCCGCCGTGACGCTGCGGGCCGTGACCACCCGGCCGACGACCAGCGCGTGGTCGCCGGCCGGGAGGTGGCTGAGGGGCTCGACGGCCAGCCAGGCGAGCACGTCGTCGAGGACCGGCAGTCCGTGGGCGCCGCGGTGCCAGCGGGTGCCGTGGCCGAACTTCGGCGCCCCCGCGCCGCCGAAGGTGCGGGCGAGCTCCTCCTGTCCCTCGGCGAGCAGGTGGACCATGACGTGCGGCGCCGCGCGCACCGTCGGCCAGGACGAGGAGCGCAGCCCGACGGTGAAGGACACCAGCGGCGGGTCGAGCGAGAGCGAGGCCAGGGAGGTGGCGCAGAAGCCGACCGGCTGCTCGGCGCCCGCGGTGATCACGGCGACGCCCTTGGCGTGGTGGCGCAGGACCGAGCGCAGCAGCTCGGGCGCCACCACGACCGCTTCCTGCGGGACCGCGCCCGCACCCGCTGCCGGTGCCACCGCACCCGCTTCCTGCGCCACGTCGCTCACCTCCCGTGCCGCCTCCCCGGCCTCCTGCGCCACCTCGTCGGCGGCGGACAGCACCTCCGTCACGCCGCTCCCTCCCCGCGGACCGCGGCCACCAGGTCCCCGGCCCGCGCCCTGATCTCCTCGGCGTGCGGCGACATCTCGCCGGGCCCGAAGGCCGCGAGGTGGGCGCGCCAGTCCGCGAGCGCCCCCTCGATGTCGGCGAGGGCGTGCCGGCTGACCCCGCGCCGGTAGAGGAGGTCGGGGTCGGTCCCGTCGGATCCGGCGAGCGCACGGTCGAGGTCCTCGACGGCGCGGGCGTGGTCGCCGATGTCCTGGAGCGCGATGGCCCGGTTGGCGCGCAGGGCCGTGTCGTCGCCGTCCTCGGTGAGCCGCAGCGCTTCGGAGAGGTCGCCCACCGCCTGTACGGGCCGCCCCGTGGTGTACGCGAGGACGGCGCGGTTGGCCCAGGCGGCGACGTAGGTCGGTGCCCGGCGCAGGGCCGCGGTGTAGCTCTCGTAGGCGGCCTCGGTGTCTCCGGAGTCGGCGAGGAGCGCGCCCCGGGCGGCCAGGAGCGGTGCGTTGTCCGGGTCGAGGCCGAGCCCCCTGTCGATGTCGGCGCGGGCCCGCTCGGTCTCACCGCGCTCCATGTAGAGGTCGGCCCGGCTGATGAGGGACTCCATGTGGTCGGGTTCGACTTCCAGGGCGTAGTCGAGGTCGCGCAGGGCCGCGTCGTCCTCGCCCAGTTCGCGGAGCAGGTCCGCGCGGTTGAAGTGGGCCTCGTGGAAGGGCGGGGTGAGGCGGATCGCGGTGGCGTAGTCGGTGAGGGCCTCCGGGTGGTGGCCGAGCGCGCGGTGCTGGGCCGCGCGTTCGAAGTAGTAGTCGCCGTAGTCGGGGTCGCGGCGGATCACCTCGTCGTAGTCGATCAGAGAGGCGAGGTGGTCCCCTCCGGCGCCGAGGACCTGGGCGCGGTTGTAGAGCAGCACGGAGCGGTGCAGGAGCTGCTCGTGCGGGGCGAAGTCGGCGTCGGTGAGGGCCATCGCCTCGTTGACGAGGGCCAGGGCGCCCTCGGGGTTGGCGCGGTGCAGCTCGACCAGGGCGCGGGCGTTGCGCATGAACGACCGTACGAGAATGCGGCGCCCCGGGTTGGGGTGCGCGTCGGCGATGCAGATCGCGGTGTTGACCCAGGCGAGGGCGATGTCCTCGTCGTGGTCCTCCTTGGGCAGGAAGCGGGTGTAGAGCATCGCGAGGAGGTAGGCGGCGCCCATGTGGAGGTCGGTCGTGAGGGAGCCCCGGCGTATCTCCTGGAGGTAGCCGATGGCGTCGTGGCCGCGGCCCAGGTAGCAGAGGCAGGCCGCGAGGCGGTGCGTGAAGTGCCAGTAGGGGTCGGGGCGTTCGGTGCTGGGGGCCAGTCGGCGGCCGCGCTGGGCGAGGTCCACCACGGCCTCGTAGAAGCCCATGGCGAAGCTGAGGTTGAGGGCCTCACGGAGGGCGTCGACCCCGGCGCCCTGGGGGTCGCTGCCGTGCTCCAGGTGGTACGGGATCGCGCCGAGGCGCACCCCGGGCTCGTCGAGGGCGGCGAGCTCGGCGGCGCGGGCGGTGTGGCGGCGGGCCCGCTCACCCGGGGACAGGGCGGCGTACGCCTCCAGGAGGGCCGGTTCGGCGCTGGTGCCGTCGGTGTCGATGAAGAGCTGGGCCAGGTCGCCGCTCCGGGGCGGCTCCGGGGCGGGGCGCGGCAGTCCGGCGGAGCGGGCGGTGTGGGTGCGCAGGCGGCGGCCGAGCGCGTCGTCGGCGGTGCCCGAGCTGTCCGCGACCACGGTGAGCACGGCCGGGTCCGCGCGGCGCAGCAGGATGTCCACCAGGTCGCGGTCGGTGGGGTCGGCGGCGTCCAGGTCGCGGAAGGCCACGACGACCCCGTCGGGGTGCAGGACCCGGGCCCAGTCCAGGAGGAGTTCGGTGACGCCGTGGGCGAGGCGCGGTGCGCGGGTCGCGGGGTAGAAGCGGGTGCGCTCCTTGCGGTCGGCCTGGTTGGTGAGGGTCTGCGGCGGCGCGGGCACGAGCGGCGTGAGGTCCGGCGCGACGGCCGTGATCGAGGGCGCCCGCTCGGCCACCAACTCCGGGTGCCGCTCGACGAGTTCGGGCACCACGCGGCGCAGCAGCCGGCCCGCTCCGGTGTAGGGGCCGCGCAGCCTGCGGTGACAGGGCACCTCCAGGTGGGGCCGGGGTGGCTGCGGCAGGGCGCCGTTGCTGGTGGCGGCGTACGCGTCCAGGGGGGCCGGGGCGGCCCAGTGGTGGCGGGGTGCGGCTGCGTCAGCTGACGAGGTCATGTGGGTGCTCCTTCGGATGAGTGCGCGTCGGGGCTGGTGGCTGTGGCGGCCTTGCGGGTGCGGCGCTCTGCGCGGTTCTTGGCCCGTCGGTCCCGCACCGTCACGTAGATCAGCAGGCCGATCTCCAGCGAGGTGAGGAGGACGAAGCCGGCCGCGTCGAGGAAGCCGGTGGCCGGGGTGTCGGCGTCGGCGAAGCGGCCGATGGCCATCGACCAGAAGTGCCAGGCGGTCGGGATGGCCGCCCAGGCGAGGCAGGCGAGCGAGAATCCGTAACCGGCGACAAGGAAGGGCGTGTACCAGCGCGCCATGGCCCGGTCCCGCTCGGACCACTCGGTGTCCGGGCGCGGGGGCGGGCGGCGCAGCAGCCGGTGGACCTGCCTGCGCACGTGGAACCGGCCGGCGTTCTGCAGGTTCGTGCACCGCATGGCGTTGGTCACGACGTAATAGAGGTCGGTCTCCAGATAGAACATGAACTGCCAGATCAGCCGCATCACACAGGTGAAGGCGACGGCCAGACAGAGTTTGTGGACCCAGCCGGGAATGCCGGGTTCGTCGAGTGCGACCGACAACAGCGTCAGGGCCGCGACCAGGACGACATCGGCCACCATGCCCGCAAGAAAAGGCAGATACCTTTTGCGCCGCTCGACGCTGAGCAGTGAATCGAGCCGGGTCTCCGCGACCAGATAGTAGAGCCGCCGGCCGATCCCGAGGGTCGAGGGAAGTCCCAGCCTGCGCCCGGCGAGGGCATGGAATCCCTCATGGATCAGAATGCACGGAATAGCGGCCCCGAACAGCGAAATGGGGATGAGTGAAAGATAGTCCGTGAAGAACAGATGGCGGTAGGAGGGGCGGAGTTCGGGCGCGCGCACCATGGCCACGACCGCGGCCGCCGTCAGCGCCCCGTAGACCACCCAGGCGACCCGCGAGAAGGCGGCGGCACCGAGCCGCTGCCAGCGCAGGGGCGCCGTGGGCCCGACGCCGGACGGGTCCGCGGTGCCGGACGGGCCGCCGGAGCCGGGCTCGCCGGGACCGGGCCGGTCGGCGCGCAGGAACTGCAGTTCCTCGAGGGCCTCGAGGAGGTCGTCCATGTCGAGCTGCTGGCCGCAGGTCCGCTCGTACCAGGCCGCGACCTCGGCGATCGACGACCCGGTGCCGAGCATGCGCAGGACCTCGGCGCCCTCCTCGGGGAAGACCGCGTACGAGCCGATGTCCGGCCGGCCGACCATGACGCCGTCGTCCTCGGCCACCATCGTGAGGGGATGCAGGCGGACCGTGCGGCCGCCCGGAACGGTCACGCTCATCCGGCGTGCCTCTCTGCGTGGGCGGGATCGGAGCCGGACCCCCCGCCGGGGAGTCCGGCTCCGACCGGGGCGGGTCACTGCTCGGCGCAGGCGTAGTAACAGGCCGTGGTCAGGCGGATCGGACCGGCCTTGCGGATCGACATCTTCGTCATGAGGGTTCCCTCCTTTCCGACGCTCGCAATTGAATGGGGCGTAATGCAGGGAGGCAGGCGCCATTTCCACACCGCAAGTGAATCGATGAGTCCCCGGGTCCCATGCGGGCGGCGTTTCTGTGACGCCTCGGGCGGGTGAATTGCCAGTGGCTTGCTCACCGACCCACGCACAGCATGGAAGGTGCCGCATTCAAATGTCAACGAAGGAATGCGAGCATCCACATATTGACGAGTCCACGGCTTTTGAACATTGGGCATTAATTCCCGGCCTGTACATCGCGCCAAGCACGCAGCACACAACGGAGAAAAGTAATTCGCGCAGAATTTCCGGGCATGCCGAAAGGCCCACCGTGCTCGAATGCGGCTTTCCCCCGCCCCCCTGCCCCGTTGTTCCCCACCCCTACATACGGAGCCGCGGGCCGCCCGGTTCAGTCCGGGCCCGGCCCTGATCACCTCAGTGTGAGCCCGACCCTGGTCACCACGGCGCGTGAGCTGGCAGGATCGCGCGCATGTTCCCCGCACTTCCCCGCATCAGCAGGCGCCGCGCTCTCCAGGGCGCGGCCGCGGCCCTCGTGGTGTTCGGGTTGCTGGTGTGGTGGCTGCTGCCTCCGCGCGACGACTCCCCGACCGGCGAGATGCGGTTCAGCACGGGCGTCAAGAGCGGGGTCTACGAGCGCTACGGCAACCTCCTGCGGACGGCCGCCGACCGGGACATGCCCGGGGTCGACGTCCGCCTCCACAACAGCAAGGGGTCGTGGGAGAACGTCTCGCGCGTGGCCACCGGGAAGGCCGACTTCACGATCGCGGCCGCCGACGCCGTGGCCAAGTACCGCATCGATCACCGGCCGGGCGCGCGCCGCCTGCAGGGCTGTGCGCGCCTGTACGACGACTACGTCCAGCTCGTCGTGCGCCGCTCCTCGGACATCAGGTCGGCCGCCGACCTGCGCGGCAGGAAGGTCGCCGTGGGCCAGAAGGGCTCCGGGGTCCGGCTCATCGCGGACCGGGTGCTGCAGGCGGCGGGCCTCGGCCTCGGTACGGACATCAAGGCGTTCGACAACGGCATCGACACCGCCCCCCAGCTCCTCCAGAACGGCGACATCGACGCGTTCTTCTGGTCGGGCGGCCTGCCCACCAACACGGTGCTCCAGCTCTCGGAGCAGTTCGACGTCCGCCTCGTCCCGCTCGGCAACCTCGTCAGGGCGCTGCACCGGCAGGGCGGCGCGTCCCGCTACTACCGGGCCGCCGTGATGCCCGCGGACGCCTACCCCCGCGCCCAGCGGGGCACCGCCGTGCGCACCCTCGCCGTGGCCAACCTCCTGGTCACCACGGACCGGACCGACTCCGAGCTCACCGAGCGCCTCACCCGCACCGTGATCGACAGCCGCGACCACATCGGCCGCCAGGTGCACGCGGCCCAACTGGTCGACCTGCGCACGGCGTTGTACACGGACCCGCTCGAACTGCACCGGGGCGCCCGGCGCTACTACGAGTCGGTCAAGCCCTGAGCCCACCGTCCCGGCTCGGCCGGCGCAGCCTCACTCCGCAGGCCCCGTCCGCGGCACCCCCACCGTCACCGTCAGTCCGTGCGGCTCGTTCCGCGCGTACGCGATGCTGCCCCCGCCCGCCGCGAGCAGCGCCCGCGAGATGGAGAGGCCGAGCCCCGAACCCTTGATGTTCTGGTGGCGGGTGCTGCGCCAGAAGCGGTCGCCGACGCGGGCGAGCTCGTCCGCCGTGAGGCCGGGGCCGCGGTCGCTCACCTCGACGGTGGACTGCGCGCCGTTCGAGGCGACCGTGACCCGCACCTCCTCGCCCTCGGGCGTGAACTTCAGGGCGTTGTCGATCACCGCGTCCAGGGCGCTGGACAGGGCGACCGGGTCCGCCCAGCCGGTGGTCGCCGGGCACACTCCCGTCAGGCGCACCCCGCGCTCCTCGGCCAGGGCCCGCCACGCCTCGACCCGCTCGGCCGCGAGCTCCCCCACGTCGGTGAGGCGCAGGTCGCCGGTGGAGTGCTCGGCGAGGGCCAGGTCGAGCAGGTCGTCGAGGACCTGGGCGAGGCGCTTGCCCTCCGTCCGTACGGACGCGATCTCCTCGTTGCCCTCCGGCAGTTCGAGGGCGAGCAGCTCGATGCGCAGGAGCAGGGCGGACAGGGGGTTGCGCAGCTGGTGGGAGGCGTCGGCGACGAAGGCGCGCTGCTGCTCCAGGACGTCCTGGACGTTGTCGGCCATCTCGTTGAACGACCGGGCCAGGCGCTGCAGTTCCGGGGGTCCGCCGGCGGCCGCGACGCGCGACTTGAGGCTGCCGGTGGCGATGTCGTGGGTGGTGGCGTCGAGGATCCGTACGGGCCGCAGCACCCAGCCGGTGAGGCGCAGCGCGGCGCCCACGGCGAGCAGCATGGCCGCCGACTCGCCCGCGGCGATCAGCAGCCAGCCGCGCAGCGTCTTCGACCGCATGTGGCCGGTGGGCGAGTCGGTGACGACGACGGCGATGACGTCGCCGTCCCTGATCACCGGGGACGCCACCACGAGCCGCCCCTCCTGCCACGGCCAGACCTGCGGCGGATCGTGGCTCCCGCGCGAGGTGAGGGCCTCCTCGAAGGCTTCCCGCGTCGCACCCGCGCGGGGCAGGTACCAGTCGCCCGGGGCGTTCGCCATCGGCACGGTGTCCCGGTAGAAGACGCCCGCTCTGATCCCGTACACCTTGTAGTAGGACGCGAGTTCCTTCAGGAGCGTGTCGCGCCGCTCGTCCTGGACGATGTCGATGGGCCCGGCCGAGCGCTTGGTGACGAACTGCGCGAGCGAGGCGAACCGAGCCGTGTCGTCGATGCGGTCGACGACGACCTTCTGCTGCTGCGCCCCGGCCACGCTCACGGCGAGCGGGAAGCCGAGCGCGAGCAGCACGCCCGCCATGAGGACGATGAGCAGCGGGAGGAGGCGAGAGCGCACCCGGGCCCGCTACGACGCCGGAGCGACGAGCCGGTAGCCGACGCCGCGTACGGTCTCGATGAGGGCGGGCATGTGCAGCTTGGCCCGCAGGGACGCCACATGCACCTCCAGCGTGCGGCCCGTCCCCTCCCAACTGGTGCGCCAGACCTCGCTGATGATCTGTTCCCGGCGGAACACCACTCCGGGCCGCTGGGCCAGCAGCGCGAGCAAGTCGAACTCCTTGCGGGTCAGTTGGACAACTGAACCGTCCACGCTGACCTGCCGGGTGGGCAGTTCGATGCGTACGCTGCCGAGTATCAGCTCGTTGTCGGCGGGGGCCGCGGAGGTGGCGGCCTCGGCGGCGGGGCGCCGGATCACCGCGTGGATCCGGGCGATGAGCTCGCCCGTGTCGTACGGCTTCACCACGTAGTCGTCGGCGCCCAGGTTCAGGCCGTGGATCCGGGAGCGCACGTCGGCGCGGGCCGTCACCATGATCACGGGGGTCGCGGTGCGCTTGCGGATCTTGCCGCACACCTCGTAGCCGTCCTGGTCGGGCAGGCCGAGGTCGAGGAGCACGACTCCGAAGGGCTTCGTGTCGGCGGGCAGCAGCGCCTGGAGGGCCTCCTCGCCGCTGCGCGCGTGCTTGACCTCGAAGCCGTGCCGGGCCAGGACCGCGGACAGGGCGGCCGCCACATGGTCGTCGTCCTCGACGAGAAGCAGTCTCATGCGGGCCCCCTCCGGTTCATCGGTCGTTCCGTACCCGCTTTCCAGCAGCCGGTACGCGCGCGCGTGCGCGTTTCTCATCGGTACGTCGGTCCGGCATGTCGGATCGGCATGCCGGGGCCGTGCGCGTGCGCGCACCAAGGCATCCACGCCGATCGAGAAGGATCTCGTCAAGGGGGTTCGGGTCACGGACACGTTCCGTTATGCAGCCGGTACGCGGACCGGGCGTCCCCTTCACGCATAGTGTCCGGTTGCGGCCGGATCGTTATGCTCAATTTCCCCTCAGATGTAATGACGCTGGTCGCACTGCGTTATTACTGTCCTCCCAACCGAGGAGGATGGAGCAACAAGCCGTGACCGAACCATCGGTGACCAAGGACGCCATACCCGCGGCGGCCGATCTGGTCGTGCTGAAGAACGTCAACAAGCACTTCGGCGCGCTGCATGTCCTCCAGGACATCGACCTGACCATCGCCCGTGGCGAAGTCGTCGTCGTGATCGGCCCCTCCGGGTCGGGCAAGTCGACACTGTGCCGCACCATCAACCGCCTGGAGACGGTTGATTCGGGTGCCATCGCGATCGACGGCAGGCCGCTGCCCCAGGAGGGCAAGGAGCTCGCCCGGCTGCGCGCCGACGTCGGCATGGTCTTCCAGTCGTTCAACCTCTTCGCGCACAAGACCGTGCTCGAGAACGTGATGCTGGGCCAGGTCAAGGTGCGCAAAACAGGCAAGGCGGAGGCGGAGAAGAAGGCCCGCGCCCTGCTGGACCGCGTGGGCGTCGGCACCCAGGCCGACAAGTACCCCGCGCAGCTCTCCGGCGGCCAGCAGCAACGCGTCGCGATCGCCCGGGCGTTGGCGATGGACCCGAAGGTCATGCTCTTCGACGAGCCCACGTCGGCGCTCGACCCGGAGATGATCAACGAGGTCCTCGAGGTGATGCAGCAGCTCGCCCGCGACGGCATGACGATGGTCGTCGTCACGCACGAGATGGGCTTCGCCCGCTCCGCGGCCAACCGTGTGGTCTTCATGGCGGACGGCCGGATCGTCGAGTCGGCCACGCCGGACCAGTTCTTCAGCAACCCCCGCAGCGACCGGGCCAAGGACTTCCTGTCGAAGATCCTTCACCACTGACGCAGGACGCCCGTGCCGGGGCAGCATCGCTCCGGAGCCGAGCGTCGATCCGAACCCTGTTGAGAACAAAGGATGTTCACCATGAAGCTCCGCAAGTCAGCCGCCGTCGCGGCGACGATCGCCGCGCTCGCCCTGACCGCCACGGCCTGTGGCGGCAAGTCCGGTGAGGCCGGTGACAAGCCCGAGAGCCCGGGCGGCAAGAACGCCCCGAAGCTGCCGGAGTACAAGGTCAAGACCGGTGTGAAGCTCGACTCGGCGACCCTGAAGAAGGCGCAGAAGGACGGCCAGATCGTCTTCGGCGCCAAGGACGACCAGCCGTACCTGGGCTTCGAGGACAGCGGCGGCAAGCGCTCCGGCTTCGACATCGAGATCGCCAAGATGGTCGCGGCCGACCTCGGCTTCAAGCCCGACCAGATCAAGTTCAAGACGGTCGACTCCGGTGTCCGCGAGACCTCCATCTCCAAGGGCCAGGTCGACCTGTACGTGGGCACGTACACGATCAACGACGAGCGCAAGAAGCAGGTCGGCTTCGCGGGCCCGTACTTCATGGCCGGCGCCGACCTCCTGGTCCGCAAGGACGACAAGTCCATCACGGGCCCCGACTCGGTCAAGGGCAAGAAGGTCTGCTCGATCGTCGGCTCCACTCCGCTCCAGGAGATCAAGAAGCCGAAGTACGGCGCCAAGACCGTCGAGCTCGCCAAGTACTCCGAGTGCGTGCAGCAGCTCCTGAACGACGAGGTCGACGCGGTCACCACCGACGACGCGATCCTCAAGGGCTACGCCGCCCAGCGGCCGTCCAAGCTCAAGGTCGTCGGCAAGCCGTTCACCAAGGAGCCCTACGGCGTCGGCATGAACAAGGACGACAAGGCCCTGCGCAAGGCGGTCTCCGACGCCATCGAGGCGCACCAGAAGAACGGCGACTACAAGAAGGCGTACGAGGCGACGCTCGGCCTGTCCGGCTCGCCGTACTCCGAGCCGCCGGCGCTCGAGCGCTACTGACGCCGAAGCCCGCGTCCCACCTGGTCAGTCGACCGGACCGGTCCAGTGACCGGTCCGGTCACTGGACCCGCCAGGTCACCTGGCCTGCCTGATCCACCGGCAGCACGCTGACCGGCCCCGTGCGCACCCCCTCGCGGCGCGCACGGGGCGTGCCTCCCCGCTGCCCGCCCGCTGCCGCCCACGAGGACTGCCCCGTGAATGTACTGACTGACCATCTATCGGAGTTCCGCGAAGGGTTCATAGGAACGATCCTGCTGACCCTGGCCAGCGGGGCGCTGGCCATGGTCATCGGCGTGATCATCGCCGCCTTCCGGGTCTCGCCCGTGCCGCCGCTGCGGATCTTCGGCACCGCTTGGGTCACGCTCTTCCGGAACACGCCGCTCACGCTGCTGTTCCTGGTCGCCTGGTTCGTCGTGCCCGAGATCTTCATGCCGGGGCTCTCCCCCTGGACCAAGGCCCTGCTCGCGCTCGGCTTCTACACCTCGGCCTTCGTCGCCGAGGCGGTGCGCTCCGGCATCAACACGGTTCCCCTGGGCCAGGCCGAGGCGGCGCGCTCCCTGGGCATGACGTTCTCCCAGACGCTGACCCTGATCGTCCTGCCGCAGGCCACCCGGACCGTCCTGCCGCCGCTGAGCTCCATCTTCATCGCGCTGACCAAGAACTCGGCCATCGCCGGTGCGTTCAGTGTCAGCGAGCTGTTCGGCGTGCAGAAGCTGCTCAGCGACAAGGGCTTCGCGATCGTCCCGATCTTCCTCTTCGTCGCCGCCGGCTACCTGATCATCACGTTCACCATCAGCGGTCTGTTCCGGCTGCTCGAGCGACGCATGGAGGTCGCACGATGAGTTCGAGCGTCCTCTTCGACTCCCCCGGCCCCAAGGCCCGCGCGCGGAACGTCGTCTACAGCATCGTCGGCTCGCTCCTGGTGCTCGGCCTGATCGGCTTCGCGGTCTACCGGCTCTACGACGGCGGCTGGCTGGCGCCGGAGATGTGGGACATCTTCAACTACGCCGATGTCCAGGCCCGGATCCGCACCGGTGTCCTGACCACGCTGAAGGTCTTCGCGGTGGCGGGCGTGCTCTCGATGGCGTTCGGTTCGCTGCTGGCCATCGGACGGCTCTCCGACCGCCGTTGGCTCAGCGCGATCGTCACCGGCTTCATCGAGCTGTTCCGCGCCGTCCCGCTCCTGATCACGATCTACACCCTGTGGGTGGTCTTCCTCACCTACAAGGAGAACCTGGGCGTCGTCGGCGAGAACCCGGAGTTCTGGGCGCTGGTGATCGGTCTGACGGTCTACAACGGCTGCGTCCAGGCCGAGATCCTCAGGGCGGGCGTCAACGCTGTGCCGCGCGGCCAGGTGGAGGCGGCGTACGCCCTGGGTCTGCGCAAGTCCCAGGTGATGACGACCCTCCAACTGCCGCAGGCCGTCCGCGCGATGCTGCCGACCATCATCAGCCAGCTGGTCGTCACCCTGAAGGACACGTCGCTCGGCTACATCATCACCTACAACCAAGAGCTCCTGAACACGGCGCGGAAGCTCGCCAACAACACGATCGTCAACGACGAGAACCCGTACGTTCCGGTCGTCATCGTCGTCGGCGCCATCTACGTGGCGATGTGTCTGGCCCTCTCCGGGCTCGCCACCTGGATCGAGAAGCGGGGCCGTCGCGCCAAGACCGGCATCGTGGTCGCCGGGGCCGTCGAACCGGCCGAGGCGCCGGGCGTGCTCGACGCCGCCGCGGGACCCGCGGCGGGCCCGGCCAGGCCCACCGGCCCCGACGAGCCACCCACCAAGACGAACTGACGCACCGTCGGGCAGCACGCCGAAGCCCGGGCGTCATCGCACGGTCAGGCCCCACGTCGCACCATGACGCGGGGCCTGACCGCTGTCGTCGTCACTTGACGCAAGAACCGGCAATGGGTTGCATACGTTCTGTGATCGCGCACCCTCCCCCAACTGTCCCTGCCTGTACGACGCATCAGGCGCCCCACACGCACCGCCGGGCAGGGGGACGCGCGCCGTGGACCCGGTGATCGTCGTCGGCGCGGGCCCCGTGGGCCTCGCCCTCTCCCTCGCGCTCGCCCGCAACTCCGTCCCCACCGTCGTGCTCGACGAAGGGCCGGGCAAGGACGAGCAGCGTCCCGCGCGGACCGTCGTCCTGAGAGAGGACACCGCGGCCTTCGTGGAGCGGCTCGCCGGTCACTCGTTCGGGGACACGGAGTCGGGCGCGCGGTGGACCGCCTGGCGCTCGCTGCGCCGCAAGCAGCTCATGCGCCACCTCACGTTCAGTGACGAGACGCCACCGCCGCTCCATGTGCCGCAGCACGTCCTGACCGGGGCCCTGCGCGAGGCCATCAGCCACGAGCGGCTGGTCAAGGTCGCCGTGGACAGCAGGCTCGACTCCCTGGAGGAGGACGCCTCCGGCCTCACCGCCCACACGCGCGGGCCCAAGGACACGTGGTGGCGCGGGAGTTACCTGGTGGGCTGCGACGGTCCCCGCTCGACCGTGCGCAAGCTCCTCGACATCCGCTTCGCGGGCCGTACGGCGGTGGAGCGGCACGCCGTGGCGGCGCTGCGCACCGAACTGCCGTGGCCCGGCGAGGCGTTGCTGCACCGGATGCCCCCGTGGCCGGGCGGCGGCGCCGAGGTGACGGGGCGTCCGCTCGCCGACGGGGTGTGGCGGCTCGACTGGCTGCTGCCGCCGCGCGGCGAGCTGGTGACGCCCGACGCCCTGGTGGCCCGCATCCGCGAGACCCTCGCGGGCTGGTGCGGCGGCTCCACGCCCCCGTACGAGCTCCTCGACACCGGCGTCCACACGGTGCACCACCGTCTCGCGCGCCGCTGGCGGGTGGGCCGGGCCTTCCTCGCCGGTGACGCCGCGCACCTGCTCGGCGCGCTCGGCACCCAGGGGCTCGACGAGGGGCTGCGGGACGCGGACAACCTCTCCTGGAAGCTGGCGCTCGCCTGGCACCACGGGCCCCGCGAGGCACTGCTGGACAGCTACCAGGAGGAGCGGCGGGCCGGGGTGGCCGCGCGGCTGCGCGCCGCCGACCAGTCGCTGCCGATACTGCGCGGCAGCGGCGGGCTCCGCTCGTACGTGCCGGGGAGCGCGCGCGGCCACGACATGCTCCTCACCGACGGCCATGTGGGGCGCGGGCCGCTCGGTGCGCCGGGGGCGTACACCGATTCACCGCTGGCGCCTCCGCGCTCCGAGTCGGAGGTGGCGACGGACACGGAGCCCGGGGCTCCGGTCGTCGACGTGCAGGTGACCGCCCCGGACGGAGAGTTCGTGCGGCTGCGGGACCGGCTCGGCCTCGGGCAGCTGCTCGTCGTCCTGGTGGCGCCCGGCACGGTGGTGTGGGAGCGGCGGCACTGGATGAAGGCCGGGCTGATGCCCCGGCTCGCGGCCGCGGTCTCGGCCCTGCCGCACCCCGCCGAGCTCCTCGTCGCGGAGAGCTACCCGGGGGCGGCCGCCCACTCGGTGCTGCTCGTCCGGCCGGACGGGCACCTCGTCACGGCGCTGGCCGGGGTGCGCCCGGCCGAGCTGTACGCGGCGGCGGAGGCGGCCCTGGGCGGGGCGGTGCCGCGGCGGAAGGCGGGGGCTCACGGAGAGGGGCCCGGGAAGGAGCCCGGTGGAACCGGAGGCGTCGACAGCGGCGAAGACGGTGGCGGCAGTGGCACCCGTAGCGAGCTGGGCACCAGTCGTTCAACCGCTCCATAGCGTGAGTTGACCGGTCAGGCCGCCCATGGTCTACTCCGGAACGTGACCGACACCGATGTGCGCCTGTGGCGGAGGGTCCATATGGACCTCGTCCGCTATGCGGGCTGCGTGTGTCGCCCCTCCTGCTGAATTCGCAGCGCTTCCCGGTCGCGCCCTCCCGCCTCGCGGTGACGGGCGCGCGCCTCCGCTCCAGGACACGGTGATCCCCGCTGGTGATCCCGCGTACCTCGACGCGGACCCTCCGCTTCCCCGTCACGGACGCCGCGGCCGCCTCGCCCGCGCGCCGCCGCCCGTGCCGTCGACGCGGACCCTTCGCGAACTCCAGGACGGTACTGATGTCTGTCTCTCCCACTCCCAGCACCACCGCCGCCACCTCTGCTGCCTCTGCCACTACGACTACGGCCCGCGCGGGCTCCGGCTCCCCCGCCCCGGGCCCCTCCCCCGCCGAGCTCCTCGACTACGTCCGCCGCACCGCCGCCGACCCCGAGCTGGTCGCCTCGCTGCCGCTCGACCCCGAGGGGCGCACCTGGATCCGTCTCGAAGGCCCCGCGGGCAGCGAGGCGTGGCTGATCGGCTGGCCGCCGGGCACCGGCACCGGCTGGCACGACCACGCCGAGTCGGTCGGCGCCTTCACCACGGCCGCGGGCACGCTCAGGGAGCGCTCGCTCGCCGCCCGGCTGCCCACGGACGGCTGGAAGACCCTGGAGCTCTCCGAAGGGGTGGACCGCGAGCGGCAGTTGGCGGCGGGCCAGGGCCGGGCGTTCGGCCGGAACCACGTCCACGAGGTGCTGAACGAGTCCACGACCGAGCACGCGGTGTCGGTGCACGCGTACTACCCGCCGCTGCCCCAGATCCGCCGCTACAGCCGTACGGGGCCCGTGCTGCGCCTCGAGTCCGTGGAGCGCCCGGAGGACTGGCAGTGAGCGCAGAACGGGGAGCGAGCGGGCATCAGGCCGAGGGTGAACGCCCGGTCGGCATCGACGAGTTGCTGGAGCGGGTCCGGAGCGGCCTCGACCGGATCGGCCCCCAGGAGGCGTACGGCGTCTTCCGGGACGGAGGTCTCCTTGTCGACATCCGGTACGCCGCGCTGCGCGAGCGCGACGGGCTGATCCCCGGGGCGCTCGTCGTCGAGCGGAACGAGCTCGAGTGGCGCCTGGACCCCCAGGGCAGCCACCGTGCCTCCGAAGCCGTCAGCCATGACCTGCGGATCGTCGTGATCTGCAACGAGGGGTACGCGTCGAGCCTCGCGGCAGCCTCCTTGCGGCAGTTGGGCCTGCGGCATGCCACCGACCTCGTCGGCGGGTTCCAGGCATGGAAGGCGGCGGGGCTCCCTGTGCAGGCTGCCTGAGACGCGAACGTAGACCCGCCTCCCGGTGTGTGCGTACCCGGGCACGCGCGCGTGGGCGCCCCTTTCCCGCTCGGTAAGGGGCGCCCACCACTGCGTGCTGACCCTTACCCGTCTACTCCTTGGCGGTTGCCACCGTGACCGGGCGCGGCTTCAGGGCCACCCGGCCGGGGAGCGCGGTGGCCGTCAGGGTGAGCAGGCCCGCGACGGCGACCACGGCGACGTACGCCAGGGGCAGGACCGTAGGGGCCGCGCTGCCCGTCATGCCGAGGCTGAACGCGGACAGGACGGCGAGCGCGATGCCGCTGCCGAGCGCGACGGCGACGCACAGGACCGACAGCGCCTCGATGCGCAGCATCCGCAGGACCTGGCGGCGCCGGGCTCCTACCAGGCGCAGCAGCGCGAACTCGCGGACGCGCTCGGAGACCGACATCGCGAGGGTGTTGACGACGGCGATCGCCGTGAAGGCCAGGACGAGGCTCATCGCGAGGAGGTTCACCTCGGCGTTGGCCTGGCGGCCCTCGGCCTGGAGCTCGTCGGCGGCGGCCGGGGCGAGGACCCGCAGGCCCGGGAACTGCCGCAGATCCCCCGCGAGTTGAGCCCGGTCGCGGTCGCTCTTGACGAGGACCGTGGCGGCGAGGGGGTTGTCGACGTGCCGGGCGACCAGGTCGTGCGGCAGGGTGAGATCCCCGAAGCCGAGCCCGCGCGCGTAGACGGCGGCGACCTTCACGGTGGCCGGGGTGCCGTCGCCGAGCGTGAGCTTGACCGTGGCGCCGGGCTTCAGGCCCAGCTGGTCGGCGGCGACCTCACTGACGGCGACGCTGCCCTTCTTGAAGGATGCGAGCGAGCCCGCGGTGACGTCGGGGTCCCAGGTGCGGCTGAGGCCGGTGGGGGTGACGCCCTGCGCCGGGAACTTGTCGAGCCCGACGCGCACGGTCGTGCGGACGACCTCGGTGACCGCGTCGACGCCTTCGGCCGTACGGAGGGTCCGGGCCGCCGCCGCGGGGACGCCGGGGCCCTGGGCGGCGAGCACCCAGTCGGCGCGGACGCCGTCGCGGGCCTGGGTGCGCGCGGCGTGGTCGAGGGTGGGCTGGACGAACAGCACGGTGCAGGTCATACCGGTCAGGAGGGCGAGCGGGGTGACGACGGCGGCCATCCGGGCCGCGTTGCCGCGCAGGTTGGCGTGCGCGAGCTTCCCGCCGGGTCCGGCACCGCGCAGCGGGCCCCGCAGGAGCCCCGCCGCGCCCCGCACGACGAGCGGGCCGAGCAGCGAGACGGCGCAGGCGAGGACCACAACGGCCAGGAAGGTCACGGGAGTCGACGCGGGCTCGGTGTGCAGGATGCCGAGCACGGCCACGAGGACGACGCCCCCGGCGAGGAAGACGAGACCGGCGACCAGGCGCCCCCAGGAGAGCCGGGTGCGCTCGACCCGCGCCTCGGCCAGGGCCTCGGCCGGGCGGATCCGGGCGATGCGGCGGGCCGAGAGGCGGGCGGCGGCCCAGGCCCCGAGCAGCGTCGCGGCGACGGCGGCGAGCGCGGGGAAGACGCCGCCCGTGCGTTCGACGGTCGCGGGCACCACGCCCCGGTCGACGAACCGGCCGAACAGCCAGCCGCCGAGCGGGAGTCCGGCGAGCGCTCCGGCGGCCCCGGCGGCCGCGCCGACGATCAGGGCCTCGCGGCCGAGGAGGCGACGGATCTGCTTCGGTGTGGCGGCGATGGCCCGCAGCAGGGCGAGTTCGCGGTGGCGCTGCTGGATGGAGAGGGCGAAGGTGCCGATCACCACGAGGACGGCGACCGCGAGGGAGGTGCCGCCCATCGCGCCGCCCATGCTGATGAGCCGCACGCGCGCGTCCGCAGCGTCCAGGAACTCGACGGCACCACGGCCGGCACCGGAACTGACCTGCGCCGTCTTGCCGTTGGGCGTGCCGGAGAGGGCCTCCTTGACGGCGCCCTTGAGGCGGTCGGCGTCGACACCCTTGGCCGGGAGCACGGCGAGTGCGGTGACCTGGCCGGGGCGGGCGGCGAGGCGCTGGGCCTCGGCGGTGGAGAAGAAGAGGGAGGTCTGGTGTGCGAGGCCGCCGCTTCGGCCGCCCTGCTGGCCGGGGGCCGCGATGCCGCTGATCCGGTAGCTGCGCGGGGCCTGCGTGGACTGGACGGTGAGGCGGTCGCCCGGCGCGAGGTGGGCGCGGTCGGCGAGAGCCCGGTCGACGACGAGGTCGGTGGCCGCGCGCGGGGCCGCGCCGTCGACGAGACGGAAGGGGGTGAGAGCGGCCGAGCTCCAGGCGTGCCCGTACGCGGGCCGGTCCGCGTCGTCGGCGGCCGGGCTCAACGGCTGGGCGAGGAAGGTGAGTTCGGGCACGACGCCGTAGACGCCCGGCACGTCCCTGATCCGCTCGGCGAGACCCGCGGACAGCCAGGCGCGCTCGGCGATCGGCTTGGCCTTGTGCTTGACCTTGGTCTTGCCCTTCTTGTGCTTGACGGTGGTCCGGTGGACGTTCTGGTCGGCGGAGACGATCACCGGGGCGGCGGCGTAGCGCTCGGTGCGGATGGTGCCGCGAAGGCCGGTCTCCAGGAGCGTGCCGCAGGCGGTGATGAGGGCGGCCGCACACATCAGGGCGAGAAAGGCCCCCAGGAAGCCGCCTTTGCGGTCACGGACGGTCTGCAGGGCGTAGCGCAGCATCATGAGGGGTCCGTGCCTTTTCTGTTGTCGTCAGGGGTGGGGGCGGGCGCGGGGAAGGCGAGGAAGCGGGTCAGGACGGTGCGCGCGTCCGCGGGGGTCTCGGCGTCGGGGCGCCGGTAGCGGTTGAGGAGGGCGATGTACTCCTCGAAGAACGCGCGGAGTTCGGGCAGGTTCAGACGGATGGTGCCGCGCGAGTACGGGAAGGCGTCGACCCATTCATCGGACCCGGCGTCCGCCTCGGCGCCCGCGCCTCCCTCTGCCGCGTGGTCCGCCTCGCGCTGGAGCCGCGTGAAGAGCTCCAGGTCGGCGGCGTACGACTGCTGGTTCAACTCGTCCATGACGAGCCGCACTTCGGGGCTCTGCCGACTGCGCGGCGGGAACCTGCGGTCGCCGGGCACGGCACGCCACCAGCGCTCCCGCCCACGCCCGGGTCCAAGAACGGTCCCGGGCTCAGGCTCAGGTCCGCTCGTCTCCTCGACGAAGCCGTACCGGGCGAGCTCCCTCAAGTGGTAGCTGGTGGCACCGGTGTTGAGGCCGAGGGCGCGGGCGAGGGTCGCGGAGGTGACGGGGCCGTGCACCGTGAGGTGCTGCAGCATCTGCTGCCGCCGCGGCTGTGCGAGCGCCTTGAGCGTGGCCAGGTCGTGGAGCTCCTGGGGCGCCCCGGGCTTCCTGGATTCCTCGGGTTCCTCTGCCATGCGTACACAGTCGTCTGTGCACAGGCCCCTGTGCAGTGAGGCAACCCGGCGTCTTCTCCGGGGGGTTAGCCCTACCTACGGGCGGCCCCGGGGACGTTCAAGGAAGCGCGGGCCCGGCCGGTTCCACCCCCGTGAGAACCGGCCGGAGCCCCTCGAACGCCCCCACACCCCACAGGGGTGCTCACCCCCCGTACTCCAGGTCCTCCGTCTCCTCGCCCTCCTCCTCCAGGGCCTGCCGCACCACCCGGAGCGCCATCCCCTCCGAGTAGCCCTTGCGGGCGAGCATCCCCGCGAGGCGGCGCAGCCGCTTGTCGCGGTCGAGGCCCCGCGTGGAGCGGAGCTTGCGGGCGACGAGCTCGCGCGCCGTCGCCTCCTCCTGCTCCGAGTCCAGCTGTCCGACGGCCTCGTCGATCAGCGTGGAGTCGACCCCCTTCGTGCGCAGCTCCCGGGCGAGCGCCCGCCGGGCCAGGCCCCTGCCGTGATGCCGGGACTCCACCCACGCGTCGGCGAAGGCGCCGTCGTTGATCAGGCCGACCTCTTCGAAGCGGGACAGCACCTCGTCCGCCACGTCCTCGGGGATCTCACGCTTGCGCAGGGCGTCGGCGAGCTGCTTGCGCGTGCGCGGAGTCCCGGTGAGCAGGCGCAGACAGATCGCCCGCGCCCGCTCAGCCGGATCCCCCGTCGGCGACGACTCCCCCTGCTCGGCCCTCGACGAGGAAGGGGAACCGCTGCCTTGATGACCGCCGAAGCCGCCACGCCGCCGACGACCACCACGTCGACCGGAACCGGAGCCCGCGCCGGAACCGGAGCCGTCACCGGGGTCGAAACCCTCACCGAACCCCTCGCCGGAACCAGGGCCCGCACCGGAACCGGGAGCCTCTCCCCCGGCCGAGGCGCCGTCCTCGTGCTCCCGGTATTCCCGGTGCCCCTGGTACTCCCGGCGTGGGGCCTCGGCAGGGTCGACCGCCCAGTCGGTTCGCCGCGTCACGGACTAGCTCTTGGCCGCCGCGGCCTTGGACTTGGACTTCGCCGCCGGTGCGGGCACCGTCTTGGCCGCGTCCTCGGCCGGGGCCGCCGCGGCAGCGTCCGTGTCCTTGTCCTGCTCGGCGTCCGAAGCCTCCGGCCGCACGCCGACGCCCAGCTTCTCCTTGATCTTCTTCTCGATCTCGTTGGCGAGATCGGGGTTGTCCTTCAGGAAGTTACGGGCGTTCTCCTTGCCCTGGCCGAGCTGGTCGCCCTCGTACGTGTACCAGGCGCCCGCCTTGCGGACGAAGCCGTGCTCCACGCCCATGTCGATCAGGCCGCCCTCGCGGCTGATGCCCTGGCCGTACAGGATGTCGAACTCGGCCTGCTTGAAGGGCGGCGCGACCTTGTTCTTGACGACCTTGCAGCGGGTGCGGTTGCCCACCGCGTCCGTGCCGTCCTTCAGGGTCTCGATGCGGCGGATGTCGATGCGCACCGAGGCGTAGAACTTGAGGGCGCGGCCACCGGTCGTGGTCTCCGGGGAGCCGAACATCACGCCGATCTTCTCGCGGAGCTGGTTGATGAAGATCGCGGTGGTCTTGGACTGGTTGAGCGCGCTGGTGATCTTCCGGAGCGCCTGGCTCATCAGGCGGGCCTGGAGACCCACGTGCGAGTCACCCATCTCGCCCTCGATCTCCGCGCGCGGGACCAGGGCCGCGACGGAGTCGATGACGATCAGGTCGAGCGCGCCGGAGCGGACCAGCATGTCGACGATCTCGAGGGCCTGCTCGCCGTTGTCCGGCTGGGACAGGATGAGGTTGTCGATGTCGACGCCGAGCTTCTTCGCGTACTCGGGGTCGAGGGCGTGCTCGGCGTCCACGAAGGCGACCGCTCCGCCGGCCTTCTGCGCGTTGGCCACGGCGTGCAGCGTCAGGGTCGTCTTACCGGAGGACTCCGGGCCGTACACCTCCACCACACGGCCGCGCGGCAGACCGCCGACGCCGAGCGCGATGTCGAGCGCGGTCGACCCGGTGGGGATGATCTCGATGGGCTCGTTCGGCCGCTCGCCCATGCGCATCACTGCGCCCTTGCCGAATTGCCGTTCAATCTGTGCGAGCGCGGCGTCGAGCGCCTTCTCGCGGTCGGTTCCTGCCATGGGTTCCACCCGGTTTGCTTGAGTCGATCGCTTCACGTCAAAGACGCTAACGCCTGCCACTGACAATGCGCCCCGACGCCCGCCCGGCCTGTGGATAACTCGGGGCGATCCGCCCACCGAAATCCCCTGGCGGCCCCGGGAAGCCCCCGTGAACCCCCGGAATCACGCCGCCGGACACTTCATGAGAATGGATGTTCGATTTTACTGTCAAGCGCGCCACGCGGCCGCGCGAAGACCTTGGATGTGCGGGGTGAAGGCCGGGACACCCGGCCTATGGCCGCCGGTCCGCCCGAGTCCGGCGACCTGCGTCCCGGCCGGCCGACACCCACAGCCCGCCCGCCACGACCGCACCGATCACCACGCCGGTGACGAGCCGCCAGGGCGCGGCCCCGACGAGCGCGCACACGAGGAGCACCAGGGCCGCAGCCGCCAACAGCACGGCCACCGCGCCGAGAACACGCTTCCAGCTGAGCAAGGACACGCGCCCAGCCTACGAACCCCTGACCCCGCCGCACCACGCGAGAGCCGGGTCACACCCGCCCGTGTCACAACCAGCGGACATCGCTCCGTCCTAGGGGTGCAAGCGCCGGCAACGACATACAGGAGCACATCGTGGAAGCTCGGTTGAACCTCATGGCCAGCCCGATCGCCGTCAAGGCCGTCAAGCACCTCATCGCCGCGCACCACGCGCTCGCGGGCTCGACGCTGCCCGCCACGACGCGCGAACTGGTCATGCTCCGCGCCAGCCAGATCAGCGGCTGCGCAGGCTGCATCGACATGCACAGCAAGGAGGCCGCCGCGGCCGGGGAGACCTCGGTGCGCCTCAGTCTCGTCGCGGCCTGGCGCGAGGCCAAGGTCTTCACCGACGCCGAGCGCGCCGCCCTGGAGCTGGCCGAGGAGGGCACCCGCATCGCCGACGCGGCGGGCGGCGTCCCCGACGACGTCTGGGCCAACGCCGCCAAGCACTACGACGAGGACCAGCTCACCGCCCTGGTGACGACCATCGCCCTCATCAACGCCTTCAACCGTCTGAACGTCATCACCCAGCAGCCCGCGGGCGACTACCAGGTCGGCCAGGTCCACTGACGTCGACCGGCACCCATGGACGTCCGCTGACGCCGGCCGCCGAAGAAGACCCGCGGCCCGGCCGCGTCACATGGGCTGCGACAGCAGACGCACCGGCCCCGCAGTCCACACCGCACCCTCCCGCAACGGCGTCACCATCGTCCGGAGCGGCATGGTCACGACCCGGCCCCCGGGCTGCTCCACCCGCACGTCCACGCCGAGCGCGCTCCATCCGAGCCGCTCGTACAGCGCGACAAGGGGCGGGCGGCAGAAGAGCAGCCCGTGGTCCGGCCCCATCGTGCGCGCGTGCTCCAGGGCCCCCGCCAGCACCAGCCGGGCCAGGCCCCGCCCACGCACGTCGGGGGCGACGGCGACCCCGCCGACGCCCACCACGCGCGTACCGGCTCCGGCCACCTCGACGGGCAGCTCCAACAGCCCGGCGTGCGCCACGAGTCGGCCGTCGAGGCGGACTCCGAAGTGCTCGTCCTTGGGCAGGAAGGACAGGCCGGTGTCCACGACACCGAAGGGGTCGGCCCCGTCGCCGAGGATCTCGCTCTGCTCCGTCTTCGTGTAGCGCGCGAGCCGTATCACGGTCGGCGGCACGGGAGTTCGGTTCTCCGTCATCCCGGCATCATGATCGCCGGGTCTCCGGCCGTCCAGCGGCCCTCCTCGTCCGGCCGCGCCTTCGGGCGCCCACCAGGACCAGCAGGAGATACGCGCCGATGGCCAGGGCGCCCAGGCCCGCGAGCGTCCGCTGCCACCAGGTCCAGCCCATGGCCCCGAGCGCCCCGGCGGTCAGGAGCGCGGGCGCGAGCAGCAGGAACAGGACGGTCCTGACGGGGTCGGGCCCCCACGACCACGCGGCGGCCAGCCGCTCCGGAAGCCCTCGCGTCCGCGGACCTCGCCTCTCCCTGTGGCCACCCATGCCGGGAAGCGTACGGGGGGCATCGCGGGACTCTCCGGGCCGCCCCGTACTCCGCGTACCTCTCGTACTCCCCCAGGCGTACGGGCGGTGCCTTCAGGCGGACGACGACCGGAAGCCGCGCGAACGCCAGGCTTGAGCACATGAAGAGCCACGCGGAAAGCCACAAGGAGACACCGCAACGAGCAGTCCCCGCAGCCTCGTTGACCGGACCCGGCGCCCCGACCGGATCCGGCGCCCCGCCTCGCCGGGCCCTGCCCACCGCCGTACGCACCCTGTGGCACTCCGCGCGCCCCTCCGAGCGCCTCTGTCATGCGACGGGCGTGGTCCTCGTCCTCTCCGGCCTCGCGCATCTGCTGGTGTTCGCGGTCGACGGCGGCCCGTGGGAGGGGCCCGTCTCCTGGCGCAAGCCGGTCACCTTCGGGCTGTCCTTCGGCCTGACGCTGATCGCCCTCACCTGGGTGACCTCGTATCTCCGCTTCTCAGAGCGCGCGCGGAGGGCGCTGCTCGTGCTGTTCGCCGCCGACTGCGTGCTCGAGGTCGGCGGGATCACCCTTCAGGCGTGGCGGGGCGTGCCCTCTCATCTCAACATGGAGACACCCTTCAACACCGTCGTCTCCATGGCACTCGCGGTGGGCGGCGGCCTCCTTGTGGTGCTGTTGTCGGTGTTCGCCGTCGCCTCGTTCCGGCACCGGCCAGACGGCCCGGCGGGGATGCCGCTCGCGCTCCGCGCCGGTTTCGCCGTCCTCCTTGTCGCCCTCGCGTCCGGAGCGGCGATGATCGCGCGCGGAGTGTTCCTGACCCGCACCGGCCACCAGGAGGCGGCGTACCACTCCACGGCCGCGCTCAAGCCGCTGCACGGAGTGAGCCTGCACGCCGTCCTGGTCCTGCCCGCGCTGGCCTGGCTGCTGTCGCGCACTTCCTGGGGCGAGCGGACCCGGCAGCGGATCATGACCGTGGCGGTCGGCGCCTACGCGGCGGCGGTCCTGGGCGCAGGGCTCTGGGCGGCGGTCGCCTACTGAGGGTCGCTCTCCTGATGGGGCTCCCGCTCCCGCGACCCCTTCAGCGCACGCCGCACGCGCGCGAGGATGGGCTCCCCGTTCCGCCTCCGGTGTCCGTGCACCCGCGGGTCGTCCGTGACGTCGTACCGCTTCACGTACGCCCCGAGGAACGCCTGCAGCGTCGCGACCGCCGGGATGGCGACCAGCGCGCCGACCGCGCCGAGGAGGGCCGTGCCCGCGATGACCGAGCCGAAGGCGACCGCCGGGTGGATGTCGACGCTCTTGGCGGTGAGCTTGGGCTGCAGCACATAGTTCTCGAACTGCTGGTAGACGACTACGAAGATGAGCACCCACAGCGCGTACCAGGGGTCCACGGTGAAGGCGATCAGCATCGGCAGGGCTCCCGCCAAGTACGTGCCGATGGTGGGGATGAACTGCGAGACGAGACCCACCCAGACGGCGAGGACGGGCGCGTAGGGGACGTCCAGGGCCTGCAGCAGGATGTAGTGCGCGACTCCGGAGATCAGCGCCATCAGCCCCCGGGAGTACAGATAGCCGCCGGTCTTGTCGACGGCGATCTCCCAGGCGCGCAGCACCTCGGCCTGCCGGGCGGGCGGCAGCACGGAGCAGAGCGCGCGCCGCAGCCGGGGCCCGTCGGCCGCGAAGTAGAACGAGAACAGCAGGATCGTCAGGAGCTGGAAGAGGCCGCCGAGGACCTGCGCGGAGACGTCCAGGACGCCGCTCGCGCTGTTCTGGACGTACTTCTGCAGCCAGTCCGAGTGCAGCAGGCTGTCCTGGACCTCGACGCGGCTGAGCTCCGTGTGGAACGTCTCATTGATCCACTTGATCACCTGGTCGAGATACTTCGGGAAGTCCTCCACCAGGTCCACGATCTGGCCCGCGAGCATCGAGCCGAGCAGCGTGATGAAGCCGGCGCTCACGATCAGGACGCCCAGGAAGACGATGAAGGTGGCCAGGCCCCTCCGGAGACCGCGCGACGCCATCCAGCTCACCGCGGGCTCCACCGCGAGCGCCAGGAAGAACGCGATCAGGATGTTGATCAACAGCCCGGTCAGCTGGTGGAAGGCCCAACTGCCCAGCTGGAAACAGGCGATGAGCGCGAGAGCCAGCACCATGGCGCGCGGCAGCCACCGCGGCATGCGGGCGCGCTCGGCCCCGGGCCCGGCGGGGGGCTGCGCGGGCGGCGTCGTGCCGGGCGGGGCTGCGTCCTGGGTGACCTGCGCGGTCTCGTCTGTCGATGCCACGGGCCCAGTCTCACCCACGCCGCCGACATTCGGCCCCGGTCCCCACTTGTTCACCCGCTCCAGGGCCCGCACAAGGGGGCGCGGGCACCCCGAGAGGTCCGGGCATCAGCGCCTTTCGGCCGGTACGTCCACCGCGACGCAGACCGCCCGCCAGACGTCCTTGGCCTCCCAGCCCGCGTCCAGCGCCTCGTGCACCGTGCGCCCGCCGAGTTCCGCCATCACATGATCGCGCGCGAAGGAGTCGGCGTACCCCGCACCGAAGTGGGCCGCCATCAGCTCCCAGAAGACCGTCAACCGCATGACTCCAGTATCCCGCCCCTGAGAGTGCAGCCGGAGCACAGGGGGCTTGCCGAGAACGCTTTCCGTCCTACCGTCGGACCATGGCCGAATCCGGAGCATCCCCGCACGCCGCGTCCTCCCTCCTGGCCCGCGCCGAGCAGTTCGTCTGGCTCACCGCGCGCGTCCTCGAGCAGCGCCGGTTCGCGTACCACTTCCTCACCGCCGCCACCGGGCCGGGCGCCGACGAGGCCGCCGACGCCGTCGAGACCGCCCTGGCCGCGTACGCCAACGAGGACGGCGGGTACGGTCACGCCCTCGAACCCGATCTGCGCGGCCCGGTGAGCCAGCCCCTGCACACCGGCCAGGCGCTGCGCGTCCTGGACTCGATCCGGCGCTGCGGCGGGCAGCGTGTGGAGCGTGTGTGCCGCTATCTGACGTCCGTCTCGACACCCGACGGCGCCCTTCCGGCGATCCATCCCAGCCAACGCGGCTACCCCGCGGCCCCGTTCGTGCCGATCGTGGACGACCCGCCGAGCGAGCTCCTCGCCACCGGCCCCGTGGTGGGCCTCCTGCACCGCAACGAGGTGTGGCACGCCTGGCTGTTCCGGGCCACCGACTTCTGCTGGGCGACCGTCGAATCCCTGGAGAAGTCCCATCCGTACGAGATCCAGGCGGCCGTCGCGTTCCTCGACGGCGCACCCGACCGCCCGCGCGCGGAGGCGGCCGCCGACCGCCTCGGGCGGCTCGTGCGGGAGCAGCGCCTCGCCGCCCTCGACCCGGACCGCCTCCAGGACTACCCGGTCGCTGCCGGCTACGCCGCGGGCGAGCACCACTTCGCGTACGACTTCGCGAAGACGCCCGAGTCCCTCGCGCGCGCGTGGTTCACCGACGACGAGATGGCCCGCTCGCTCGACTTCCTGGAGAGCGAGCAACAGGAGGACGGCGGCTGGCCGATCCGCTTCCGGCAGTGGGCGCCGGGCACCGCACTGGAGTGGCGTCCGATCGTCACCATCGAGGCGCTGCGCACCCTGCGGGCGCACGGCCGGGCCCTCGGCTGAGGCAGCCCGGCCGCTCGGGGCCGCTCAGCCGAGGGCCCGCAGCCCCGCCGTGACGGCCACGGCCGCCCCGATGACGACAAGGAAGGGCGCGCGCAGCAGCAGCGCGACGGCCGCCGCGGCGAGCCCGGCGGCCCTGGCGTCCAGCACGAGGACGCGGTCGTCGGCGAAGGTCTGCTGGGCCGTGAGCCCGGCCAGGAGCGCCACGGGCAGCAGGGCGGCGAGACGCTTGACCGAGGGGCGCTCCAGGACGCCCGCGGGCACGAGCAGCCCGGCGAGCTTCACGGCGTAGCACCCGACAGCGGTGACGGCGATGGCGATCCAGATGTTCAACGGGCTTCCTTCTGTGCGGTGTTGCGGTCCTTGCGGCCTTCTACGTAGAGGGCAGCCGGGGCGGCGAGCCCGGCCACGAGGACCGGCACTCCCGCGGGCAGCACCGGCAGCAGGCCGAGCATCAGGACGACGGCGAGGCCCGCGACGGCCCGCTCCATCGCCGTCCGCAGCATCGGCGCGAGCAGCGCCAGGAAGACCGCGGGTCCCGCGGCGTCGAGCCCCCACGCGTCGGTGTCGCCGATCGCCTCGGCGCCGAGAGCGCCCAGGAGCGTGGTGAGGTTCCACAGCGCGTACAGAGAGAGGCCGGTCACGGTGAAGCCCATGCGGATGCCGCGCCGGGTGGGCTGGGCGAGGGCGACCGCCGCCGTCTCGTCGATGACCCAGTGCGCCGCGAAGGGCCGCACCGCGCGCGGGAGGGCGAGCAACTGCGAGAGCCGCAGCCCGTAGAAGGCGTTGCGCACCCCGAGGAAGAAGGCCCCGGCCGCGGCCGTGAGCGGGTTCCCGCCTCCGGCGAGCGCGCCCACGAGGGCGAACTGCGAGGCCCCGGTGAAGACCAGGAGGCTGAGCGCGCACGTCTGCAGCACGGTGAGGCCACTGCCCGCCGAGGTCACGCCGAACGCGAACCCGGAGAGGCCGACGGCGACGCCCACCCCGAGGGCGTCCCGCACGACGGCGGCATCGGACTTCTCCGGAGCTGCGGTCGCGGCGGATCCTGCGGGGGCTTCTTCGAGGGGTTCTACTGACGAGGCTGGTGCTGATGCTGTCTGTTCTGCCACGCGTCGGACGCTACGAGGAGCTCCCCGGAAGCGTCTTGTACGTTCTTGCGGCCGCGCTGGTACGCCCCGGGCGGCACCCCCACGATGCGGGTGAAGTGCCGGTTCAGGTGCGGCTGATCGGTGAAGCCGACGGCCACGGCGGCTTCGGCCGGAGCGATGCCCGCCTCCAGGAGGCGGCGCGCGGCGCGCACCCGGGCGTTGGTGAGCCAGGCGTGCGGTGGCATTCCATAGGCGTCGCGGAAGGCACGCAGCAGAGCGAAGGGGCTGGTGCCGAGCTCGGCCGCGAGGCCCTCCAGGGACGGCGGGTCGGCCATGCGCTCGGTGAGGACCTCACGCGCGCGTGCCGCGGCCCTGGCCCCCGCGGACCGGCGCGGGCGCTGGGCGAGCGCCGTGCCGTGATCGCGCAGCAGCCGGGCGAGCACCACCCTCAGCAGGCTGTCGGCGACCAGCGCCTCGCCCGACTCGGCGGCCCGGTGCACCTCGCTGATCAGGCGCGCGGCCCGTGGATCCATGACGATGGTCTCGCCGAAGCCCGCGGTGCCGCGGACCGTGGTCGTCTCGGCGGCGATCTCCGCGACGACGTCGGCCGAGGGGTAGAGCGTGTCGTACGCCCAGCCCTCGGGCCCGGCGGCCCACGCGGTGTGCGCCACCTCAGGGTTGATCATGACGACGCTGCCCGGACCCGCGTACAGGGTGCCGTCGGGCATGCCGACCGCCTCGACTCCGCGGGTGACCGCGCCGAACACATAGCCGTCGTGGCTGTGGCGCGGGAACGTGTGCCGGACATAGCGGGCACGCAGCAGGTCGAGGCCGGGCAACCGCTCGTACTGCCAGTGCCGCGCCCACTCTCCCTTGCCCGCCTTGCTCGCCATGCCTGCCATTCTGCGTCGGGCCACCCTCGGTGGACCAGTCGTTTCTGCAGGTCACGGCGATTGTCAGTGGCGGGGTGCAGGATGGGGGCATGGTCAGGTCCAGGCAAGGGGCCCACAGCACCCTCGGCGCCCTCGACAGCTTCTCCCCCGCGACCCGCGGCTGGTTCACGGGCGCCTTCTCCGCGCCCACCTCCGCGCAGGCCGGGGCGTGGCAGGCCATCGCGGAGGGCTCGGACGTCCTGGTGGTGGCGCCCACCGGCTCCGGCAAGACCCTGGCCGCCTTCCTCGCCGCCCTGGACCAGCTGGCCTCGACCCCGCCGCCCGCCGACCCCAAGAAGCGCTGCCGCGTCCTGTACGTGTCGCCCTTGAAAGCCCTCGCGGTCGACGTGGAGCGCAATCTGCGCAGCCCCCTCACCGGCATCCGCCAGGAGTCGGTGCGCCTGGGCCTGTCCGAGCCCGAGGTCCGCGTCGGCATCCGCTCCGGCGACACCCCGGCCGCCGAGCGCCGCGCCCTGTCCACCCGTCCCCCGGACATCCTGATCACGACGCCCGAGTCCCTCTTCCTGATGCTCACGTCCGCTGCCCGGGACGCCCTGACCGGCATCGAGACGGTGATCCTGGACGAGGTGCACGCGGTCGCGGGCACCAAGCGCGGCGCCCATCTCGCCCTCTCCCTGGAGCGGTTGGACGAGCTGCTGCCCCGCCCCGCCCGCCGCATCGGCCTGTCGGCGACGGTCCGCCCGGTGGACGAGGTGGCGCGCTATCTCTCCCCGCAGCGCAAGGTGGAGATCGTCCAGCCCGCCTCGGGCAAGGAGTTCGACCTCTCGGTGGTCGTCCCGGTCGAGGACCTCGGGGAGTTGGGCGGCTCCCCGGTCGCCGACTCCGGCCAGGGATCCGACCAGGCGGCGGAGCGCCCGTCGATCTGGCCGCACGTCGAGGAGCGCATCACCGACCTCGTCCAGGCCCACCGCTCGACGATCGTCTTCGCCAACTCCCGCCGCCTGGCCGAGCGCCTGTGCAACAGGCTCAACGAGATCGCGTACGAGCGCGCCACCGGCGAGGCCCTCCCCGAGGACCACACCCCGGCCGAGCTGATGGCCGAGTCGGGCGCCGCCAAGGGCGCCCCTCCGGTCCTCGCCCGCGCCCACCACGGCTCGGTCTCCAAGGAGCAGCGCGCCCAGGTCGAGGAGGACCTGAAGGCGGGCCGGCTGCCCGCCGTGGTCGCCACGTCCAGCCTGGAGCTGGGCATCGACATGGGCGCCGTCGACCTGGTGGTGCAGGTCGAGTCGCCGCCCTCCGTGGCCTCGGGGCTGCAGCGCGTGGGCCGCGCGGGGCACCAAGTGGGCGCTGTTTCCACGGGGGTTGTCTTCCCGAAGTACCGAGGCGACCTCGTCCAGGCAGCGGTCGTCACGGAGCGGATGCGGACCGGCGCCATCGAGTCCCTGCGCATCCCGGCCAACCCCCTGGACGTGCTGGCCCAGCAGCTGGTCGCGCTGGTCGCCCTGGACACCTGGCAGGTCGACGACCTCCTTGCAATGGTGCGCCGGGCCGCCTCTTTCGCGTCCCTTCCGGAGTCGGCGTTCACGGCCGTCCTGGACATGCTCGCGGGGCGCTATCCGTCCGACGCCTTCGCGGAGTTGCGTCCCCGCGTGGTGTGGGACCGGGTCGCCGGGACGGTCACGGGGCGTCCCGGCGCCCAGCGCCTCGCGGTCACCTCCGGAGGCACGATCCCCGACCGCGGCCTCTTCGGAGTCTTCCTCGCCGGAGCCGACCCCAAGAAGGGCGGCGGCCGCGTCGGGGAGCTCGACGAGGAGATGGTCTACGAGTCGCGCGTGGGCGACGTCTTCACGCTCGGCACGAGCTCCTGGCGCATCGAGGACATCACCCGCGACCGCGTCCTGGTCTCCCCCGCCCCAGGAGTCCCCGGCCGCCTCCCCTTCTGGAAGGGCGACCAACTGGGCCGCCCGCTCGAACTGGGGCGCGCGGTGGGCGCGTTCCTGCGCGAGGTCGGCGCGCTCTCCCCGGAGGACGGCCGCGCCCGCCTCCAGGCCGCCGGACTCGACACCTGGGCCGCGGACAACGTCCTGTCGTACCTCTCCGAGCAGCGCGAGTCCTGCGGCCACATCCCGGACGACCGCACGATCGTCGTCGAGCGCTTCCGGGACGAGCTGGGCGACTGGCGCGTCGTGATCCACTCCCCCTTCGGCGCCCAGGTGCACGCCCCCTGGGCCCTCGCCCTCGGCGCCCGCCTCACCGAGCGGTACGGGATGGACGCCCAGGTCATGCACGCCGACGACGGCATCGTGCTGCGCCTCCCGGACGCCGACCTCATGGGCCTCGACCTGCTGGACCAGGAGCCGCTCGACCCGTCGGCCCCGGGCTCGGGCCTGGAGTACGACTCCGAGAAGGCCCCCGTAGGGGCGGCGGACGTCGCCTTCGACAAGGGCGAGGTCGACCAGCTCGTCACCGACCAGGTCGGCGGCTCCGCCCTGTTCGCCGCCCGTTTCCGCGAGTGCGCCGCCCGCGCGCTGCTGCTGCCGCGCCGCAGCCCCGGCAAGCGCACCCCCCTGTGGCAGCAGCGTCAGCGCGCCGCTCAACTGCTCCAGGTGGCCAGCGAGTTCGGTTCGTTCCCGATCGTCCTGGAGGCTGTGAGGGAGTGCCTCCAGGACGTCTTCGACGTGCCGGGGCTCGCCGAGCTGATGGGCGACATCGAGTCCCGCAAGGTCCGCCTCGTCGAGGTGACCACCCCGGACCCGTCCCCCTTCGCCCGCTCGCTCCTGTTCGGCTACGTGGCGCAGTTCCTGTACGAGGGCGACTCCCCCCTCGCCGAGCGCCGCGCCGCCGCCCTCTCCCTGGACTCGCACCTGCTGGCCGAGCTCCTCGGCCAGGCCGAGCTCCGCGAGCTCCTCGACGCCGACGTCCTGGCCGAGCTGGAGCGCGAGCTCCAGTGGCGCACGGACGACCGCCGGGTCAAGGACGCCGAGGGCGTGGCCGACCTGCTCCGCCTCCTCGGACCGCTCACGGAGGCGGAGTTGACCGAGCGCGGCGCCGACCCCGCCTGGCCCGAGGAGCTGGCCGCCGCCCGCCGCGCCATCCGCGTGCGCATCGCCGGAGCCGACCACTGGGCGGCCATCGAGGACGCGGGCCGCCTCAGGGACGCCCTCGGCACGGCGCTCCCGGTCGGCGTCCCCGAGGCGTTCACCGAGCCCGTCAAGGACCCCTTGGGCGACCTCCTCGCCCGCTATGCCCGTACGCACGGCCCGTTCACCTCCACCACCGCGGCCGCCCGCTTCGGCCTCGGCGCGGCCGTCACGGAGGGTGCCCTCCACCGCCTCGCGGCCAACGGCCGTGTCGTGCAAGGGGAGTTCCACCCGGCGGGCATCGGCCAGGAGTGGTGCGACGCCGCCGTGCTGCGCCGCCTGCGCCGCCGTTCCCTCGCGGCCCTGCGCCAGGAGCTGGAGCCGGTGCCGCCCGCCGCGCTCGCCCAGTTCCTCCCCCGGTGGCAGCACTTCGGCGGGCACGGCCTGCGCGGCATCGACGGACTGGTGCGCGCCGTGGAGCAGCTCCAGGGCGCCACGGTCCCCGCCTCCGCCCTGGAGAAGCTCGTCCTGCCCTCCCGCGTCTCCGGGTACACCCCCGCGATGCTGGACGAGCTCACCGCGGCGGGCGAGGTGGTGTGGTCCGGGGCCGGATCCCTGCCCGGCAAGGACGGCTGGGTCTCCCTCCACCTGGCCGACACCGCGCCCCTGCTGCTGCCGCCCCCGCACCCCTTGGAGCTCACGGCGCTCCACCAGTCCGTCCTGGACGCCCTCTCCGGCGGCTACGGCCTCTTCTTCCGCCAGATCGCCGACCAGGTCCGCGCCACCACCCACCCCGACGCCACCGATCCCCAACTCGCGGACATCATCTGGGACCTGGCCTGGTCGGGCCGCCTGACGAACGACACGCTGGCCCCCATGCGCGCCCTCCTCGGCTCGGGCCGCACCGCGGGCTCCACGGCCCACCGCGCCAAACGCCCGGTCCCGCGCGGGCGTTACGGCACCCTGACGGCCGCCGCCCGCCCCGCCTCACGCACCGGCCCGCCCACCGTCGCGGGCCGCTGGTCCCAGCTCCCCGCCCGCGAGCCCGACCCCACGCTGCGCGCCCACGCCCTGGCCCGCACCCTCCTCGACCGGCACGGCGTGGTCACCCGGGGCGCGGTGGCCGCCGAGGGCGTCGAGGGCGGCTTCGCCGCGACGTACCGCGTCCTGTCGGCCTTCGAGGACACCGGACAGGCGCGGCGCGGCTATGTCGTCGAGGGCCTCGGCGCCGCCCAGTTCGCAATGGACGGCGCGGTGGACCGGCTGCGCGCCACCGCCAACTCCCGGGAGCGAACGGAGGGTTCGCACCCCTCGGAGGCCCAGGCCGTCGTCCTGGCCGCCGCCGACCCGGCCAACGCGTACGGGGCGGCCCTGCCCTGGCCCGAGCCCCCGACCGACGCCGGTCACAAGCCGGGCCGCAAGGCGGGCTCCCTCGTCGTCCTGGTCGACGGCGAGCTGACCCTCTACATGGAGCGCGGCGGCAAGTCCCTGCTCGCCTGGCCCGCCACTGCACAGACCCCGCCCGCCCAGGACACCCGCCTCCAGCCGGCCGCCGCCGCCCTGGCCGCGGCGGCCCGCGCGGGCACCCTCGGCACGGTCACGGTCGAGCGCGTCAACGGAACACCCGCCCTGACCTCCCCCCTCGGCCCCCTCCTGGAAGGAGCAGGCTTCCACGCCACCCCACGCGGCCTGCGCCTGCGCCCCTGACCCGAGCGCACGCCCACCCACCGAACCGAACCCCTCCCCCGTGCCACCCTGATCCCATGCCCGAAGGAGACACCGTCCACCAGGCGGCCCGCCGTCTGCACCAGGCGCTCGCCGGACACACCCTCACCCGCTGCGACCTGCGCGTCCCCAAGCTCGCCACGGTCGACCTGACGGGCCGCACCGTCCTGGAGGTCACCCCGCGCGGCAAGCATCTCCTCACCCGCTTCGAGGGCGGCCTCACCCTCCACTCCCACCTCCGCATGGACGGCGCCTGGCGGCTGTACGCCCCCGGAGAGCGCTGGCGCGGCGGCCCGGGCCACCAGATCCGGGCGATCCTCGGCACGGACGAGTCGACGGCCGTGGGCTACCGCCTCCCCGTGCTCGAACTGCTCCGCACCGCCGACGAGCAGCGCGCCGTCGGCCACCTCGGCCCCGATCTGCTCGGCCCCGACTGGGACCCGGACCGCGCCCTCACCAACCTCCTCGCCTCCCCCGAAATCCCCCTCGGCGAGGCCCTCTTGGACCAGCGCAACCTCGCGGGCATCGGCAACATCTACAAGTCCGAGCTCTGCTTCCTGCTGCGCGTCACCCCCTGGCTCCCCGTCGGCGAGCTCCCCGAGGAGACGGCCGCCCGCCTCCCCGTACTCGCCAAGAAGCTTCTGGAGGCCAACCGCGACCTCCCGCCCGTCTCCCGCCACCGCCCCTCTACGGATGCGCTTCGCGCAGCCCCTCCCTCTTTCCGCTCCACCACCGGCCGCACCCGCCCCGACCAGCGCCTGTACGTCTACGGCCGCGCACCCCGCCCCTGTCTGCGCTGCGGCACCCCCGTCCGCACCGCCGAACAGGGCGACGGCTCGCGCGTCCGCCCCACCTACTGGTGCCCCACCTGCCAACAGGGACCCACCCCGTAGCACCCCAGCAACACATCCCCACCCACTAGTTGACGTTCCGTCAGATACGGCCGTACCGTCCCGTCATGCCCGTCACGGCGTACGACCTCACCGGACGCTCCGCCTTCGTCACCGGAGCCGCCAGCGGCATCGGCCGGGCGACGGCCCTCCTCCTCGCCCAGGCCGGCGCGGCCGTCCACTGCGCGGACCTCGACGGGGACGGCCTGCACGGGACGGCCACGCTCATCAAGGACGACGGCGGCACGGCACACACCCACCGTCTGGACGTCTCCGACCGGCCCCAGCTGGACCTGGCCGTCGAGGCCGCTGTCGCCGCCGCCAAGACCACCGGCGGGCGCCTCGACATCATGGCCGCCATCGCCGGGATCATGCACAGCAGCCCGGTCCTGGAGACCCGCGACGAGGACCTCGACCGTGTCCTGAACATCAACTTCAAGGGCGTCCTGTACGCCTGCCAGGCGGCGGCCCGCGCCATGATCGAGGCGGGCGGCGGCGGCAGCATCGTCACGATGGCGTCCGGCGCCGTGGACACCGGCGGCCCCGGCCTGCTCTGCTACGGCGCGGCCAAGGCGGCCGTCGTCCAGCTCACCAAGACGCTGGCCACCGAGGTCGGACGGCACGGCATCCGCGTCAACGCGGTCGCGCCGGGCTGGATCCGCACCCCGATGACCGACCACCACGATGCCGAGGCGCAGACCCACACCGAGGCCCTCATGGTGCGGATGTCGCCGCTCGGCCGGGTCGGGGCGCCCGAGGACATCGCCCAGGCGGTGCTGCACCTGGCGTCCGACGCCTCCTCGTTCACGACGGGCCAGATCCTCCGTCCGAACGGCGGCGTGGCCATGCCCTGGTGACTGCCCCGCTCGCCCTGGTGACCGTCCCGTACGCCCGGGCGCCCATCCCGGCCACCCACCCCCTGCTCGGCGCCACCCCCGCCGCCCGCGACTTCGGCACACAGTGCACCGGAAGCAGGCTCAGCCCCCAGCCTCCGGCCGCGACCGCCCCCTCCAGGGCCCCCGCGTCGGGCGCGAGCGCGAGCCGCAGCACGCCCCACCACCACAGCGCGCCGAGCGCCAGGACGGCCCCCCGGCGCAGCCCCCGCCAGACCCCCGAACCGGCCCTCGCGGCTGCCATCGCTGTCACCTCCCGCCCGATACGCGGAACACCAGGTCGACGCTAAACGCCCGCCTTCACCCCACGGGAGGGCGCATCGGACGCTCCAGGGCGCACCGTCGAGTCTCCCCCGCGCCCTCCCGCTCCGCACTCCAGGAGAGAGGCCGCCGGCAAGCCTGGGAGGGCTGCCGGAACACGGCGAGGGGTCCGCCCGAAACCCGGGCGGACCCCTCGTACGAAAAGCGGCTCACGGGCCGCCGAAACAACGGCTCAGCCGTTCTCCGCCTGGAACATCCAGTGGTGCTTCTCCAGGTCCGCGGTGATCCCGATGAAGATGTCCTGGCTCACCGGGTCCGCGTCGCCCGTCGCCGCCACCCGCTCACGCATCCGCGTGATCACCGCGCCGAGCGCGTCCACGAGCGTCCCCACCGCGTCCGCGTCCTTCACCCAGCCCTCGGGCACCGCACCGATCCCGCTGCTCGCCGCCACCGTGGCCGCCCGCCCGTCGGGCGAGACGCCGAGGGTCGAGGCGCGCTCCGCGACCGTGTCGGAGTGCAGCCGAGCCGTGTCCACGACCTCGTCCAGCTGCAGATGCACCGAGCGGAACCGCGGCCCGACCACGTTCCAGTGGATCTGCTTCGCCACCAGGGACAGGTCGACCAGGTCCACGAGCGCCCCTTGCAGCGCCTCGGAGACCGTCTTCAGATCCGCATCGGACAGAGGGCTCTTCACGACGTACATCTGTCGCCTCCAACTCATGGGAAATCCCCACCAACCATGGCACAGCAGACCAGGCCCGACCATCGGGACCAAAGTCACCAATCACGGTCGATATCGCTCGGCCCGACACCCGGCCCGGAACAGCGAAAGCCCTGACCGGGTACACCCCGGTCAGGGCTTTCACACACACATGCGCGCCGTGGTCACACGGGAACCGTGCTCAGGCCGTCACGCGGCGACGACGTCGACCGCCTCCGCGGGAGCCTTGATCGTGACCCGTTCCGGTGGCACGCCGGCCACGGAGACGGAATTGAGCATCGGGCGAACCGGTGCGCGCACGGGCTCGGTGACCGCTGCAGACTGGGCCAGCTCCGCGAGCGACAGCTCGTCGCTGACCTCGCGCATGAGCTCGGACATCCGTACGTCAAGCGCGTCGCAGATCGCGGAAAGCAGCTCGGAGGAAGCCTCCTTCTGCCCCCGCTCCACCTCGGAGAGATAGCCGAGTGAGACTCGGGCGGACGAGGAGACTTCGCGCAGAGTACGGCCCTGGCGCTGGCGCTGCCGACGCAGCACGTCACCCAGCAGGCGACGGAGCAGAATCATCGGTGGCTCCCTCCTCGGACCGCGTAGCCGCATCCTTCACGCCCCACCGTACCGCCTTGCGCGGCGGCCGTGCGGGGAGCGATGTCGTGTTCACTCAGGGCTGCAAACATCAATTCCCCCCGTTCTGTTCCGTATCCTGTGCCCGCCCATTCCCGGCACGTTCGCCGGAAAGCTGCTCGGCGAGCAGCGTGAGCACGCTCCGTACAGTCTCATTACGGATTGCCGAACGGCCACCGTTCAACCGCAGGAGCGCCGCTTTGGTGACTACTTTCCCCTGGAGGCGAACAGGACCGTCGTGAAGGTCCGACCTCTCGGGCTCTTCGGGCAGCGGTCCGGCGACGGCCACGAAGACCGTTCCGACCGCCTGGCCGTCCTGCGGATCGGGTCCCGCGACGCCGGTCGTGGCCAGGCCCCAGTCGGCGCCGAGCGCCCGCCGCACCCCGGCGGCCATCTGCCGCGCCACCTCGGCGTCCACCGCCCCGCGCTCGGTCAGCAGGGCGCCGTCGACGCCCAGGACGTCCCGCTTCAGCGCCGTCGCGTACGCCGTCACGGAGCCCCGGAAGACCCGTGAGGCGCCGGGCACCTCCGTGATCTCCGCGGCCACGAGACCTCCGGTCAGCGACTCCGCGACGGCGAGCGTCTCGCCGCGCGCCCCGAGCAGCCGCAGCACGTCCTCGGCCGCGGCGGCGGCCGCCGATCCGGGCCGCGAGACGCCCGCGGTCGTCACTTCGCGGCCTCCGGCGCCGATGCGGCGTCCGCGGCACCGGCCGCCTCCGCGCGCTCCTCGGCTCTGCCGCGGCGGCGCAGCACAATGGCCTGTTTCACATAGTCGAGGCCGGTCACCACGGTCAGCACGACCGCGACCGCCATCACCCAGAACCGCAAGGTGGCGAGCGGCCCGGTCAGCGCGAGCACATACATCCCGACCGCCGTGCCCTGCGCGAGGGTCTTCATCTTGCCGCCGCGGCTGGCCGGAATGACGCCGTAGCGGATCACCCAGAACCGCAGCAGCGTGATCCCGAGCTCGCGCCCCAAGATCACCCCGGTCACCCACCACGGCAGATCGCCGAGCCACGACAGACAGATCAGCGCGGCCCCCATGATCGCCTTGTCAGCGATCGGGTCGGCGATCTTCCCGAAGTCCGTGACCAGGTTGTACGTCCGCGCCAGATGCCCGTCGAAGAGGTCGGTGATCATGGCGATGGCGAAGGCCGCCCAGGCGAAGGAGCGCCAGGCCGGGTCGTACCCGCCGTTGCCGAGCAGCAGCAGCACGAAGCCCGGCACCAGGACGAGCCGGATCATGGTCAGCAGATTGGCGACGTTCCACAGACTGGCTTGATTCACCGCCGCGGCACCCAGCTTCCCGCCGCGCACCGGATTCGCGCCCTGCGCGCCGGAGCCGCCCGCCGCGGGTGCCGGGACTTGGGTCATCTGCCGGTCCCTTCGAGACATTCAGCCACCAGGTCCACGCCCTCCGTGCCGACCACCTTTGCCACGACCATACGACCGACGTGCAGATCGTCCCCACCCGTGGCGCCCGTGAACCGGACCTGGCCGTCGGTCTCGGGGGCCTGGTGCGCGGCCCTGCCGACCGCCCCGTCCTCCTCGTCCACGGCCTCGACCAGGACCTCGAGGGTCTCCCCGACGCGGTCGTCGGCGCGCTGCGAGGTCAGCTCCTCCGCGAGCCGCGAGATGTGCGCGAGCCGCTCGGCGACGACGTCCTCGTCGAGCTTGTTCTCGTACGTCGCCGCTTCGGTGCCCTCCTCGTCGGAGTAGCCGAAGACCCCGATGGCATCCAGCCGGGCGCCGGTGAGGAACCGCTCCAGCTCGGCCAGGTCCGCCTCGGACTCGCCGGGGAAGCCGACGATGAAGTTGGAGCGGACACCGGCCTGCGGCGCCTTGCTGCGGATGGTGTCCAGGAGTTCGAGGAAGCGGTCGGTGTCGCCGAAGCGCCGCATGGTGCGCAGCACGTTGGGCGCGGAGTGCTGGAAGGACAGGTCGAAGTAGGGGGCGACCTTCTCCGTGGACGTCAGGACGTCGATGAGCCCGGGCCGCATCTCGGCGGGCTGCAGATAGCTGACCCGCACCCGCTCGATCCCGTCGACGGCCGCGAGCTCGGGCAGCAGCGTCTCCAGGAGCCGGATGTCGCCCAGGTCCTTGCCGTACGAGGTGTTGTTCTCGGAGACCAGCATGATCTCCTTGACGCCCTGCTCGGCCAGCCAGCGGGTCTCCCCGAGGACGTCGCTGGGCCGCCGCGAGATGAACGAGCCGCGGAACGAGGGGATGGCGCAGAAGGAGCACCGCCGGTCACAGCCGGAGGCCAGCTTCACCGAGGCCACCGGGTTGCTGCCGAGGCGCCGGCGCAGCGGTGCGCGCGGCCCGGAGGCGGGCGCGACGCCCTCGGGCAGGTCCTTCGGCGCCTCGACCGGCGCGTGGCCGGGCAGGGCGACGCCGGAGCCCGCGTCCTGCCGCTCCGCCGGGCTGATCGGCAGGAGCTTGCGCCGGTCGCGCGGGGTGTGGGCCTCGACGCTGCCGCCGCTGAGGATGGTCTGCAGGCGGTCGGAGATGTCGGAGTAGTCGTCGAAGCCGAGCACGCCGTCCGCCTCGGGCAGGGCGTCGGCGAGCTCCTTGCCGTATCGCTCAGCCATGCAGCCCACGGCGACGACGGCCTGCGTCTTGCCGTGACCCTTCAGATCATTGGCTTCGAGGAGGGCGTCGACGGAGTCCTTCTTGGCGGCCTCGACGAAGCCGCAGGTGTTGACGACGGCCACGTCCGCGTTCTCGGCGTCCTGGACGAGTTCCCAGCCGTCCGCCTCCAAGCGGCCTGCGAGCTCCTCCGAGTCCACCTCGTTACGGGCGCAGCCAAGAGTGACAAGGGCGACGGTGCGGCGTTCAGGCATGGTCTCAAGACTACTTCGTCCCCGTCCCGGCCCCCGCCGCGAGGGTTACCCGGCAGTCAGGAGGCCCTTCGGGGCGCCCCCGCAGGTCAGCCGACCTCGGGGTCGCCCTTGGTGTAGCTGAGGCGCTCGACCTGGCCCGGTTCGAATTCGTTGTCGACCTGCTTGCCGTTCACATACAGCTGGACCGCGCCCGCGTCGCCGAGGATCAGGTCGATCTTCTTCTGGTCCTGGAAGGTCTTCGACTTGCCCTGTTCCAGGACGCCGTCGAAGAGCTGTCGGCCGCTGTGGTCCTTGGCGGAGATCCAGCTCCGGCCGTCCGCCGCGTTGACCTTCACGGTGACCTTGTCGCGCGGCACGCCGGCGATGGCGCTGTCAGAGGGGTCCGGCTTGGGGTCGGCGGGCTTGCTGGGCTTGGGCTTCGGGGCGGTGGGCTTGCTGGTGGAGGTCTTGGGGCCCTCGGCGACCGGCCCCTTCTTGCCGTCCCCGTCGTCCCCGTTGAACGCGGTGAAGCCGACGAAGGCGATGACGGCGACGATCGCCGCGACCATGGCCGCGGTCCAGTTCGGCCTGCGGGGTTCGGAGCGGATGCGCTCGGCCTCGAAGAGCGGCGCGGCCGGCGTCGGCGTGGGGGTCACATCGCCGTGCCCCTCCGCGTACTGCGCGAGGAGCGGCGCCGGATCGAGGCCGACGGCGCGGGCCAGGGTCCTGATGTGGCCGCGGGCGTACACATCGCCGCCGCAGCGCGAGAAGTCGTCCTGTTCGATCGCATGCACGATCGGGATGCGCACCCGCGTCGACGTACTGACCTCGTCGACGGTCAGACCCGCGGCGATGCGGGCCTGCTGGAGCGCTCGGCCGATCGAGGGGCGATCGTCCGCGGCGTGAGAGGCCGCTGCGCTGGCGTCAGCTGTCAGGCCGTCAGCAGCGCTGTCGTCTGAAGGGCGGTCGTCTTCAGGGGAGTTGCCGATGGACACGGGGGCGCCTTTCGAGCGTGTAGCCACCTGCCGGAGGTTCAGTCTAGGGGGGTGAAGAAAGGGTGAGGCAACCGGGCGGACGGACTTTGTACGCCATCAGAATGGCCGGACACCTCCGGTCGTCCCGATGGTGGGGCGTGGTGCTGTCGTTCCCCTCAACTTGACGTACGCCGAAGGGAAACGGTTGCCTGCCACACCCTTACGGATGAGCCTCCCCGCGGATCACCGCGAGCACTCCATCCAGTTCGTCAGGCTTCACAAGAACGTCACGTGCCTTCGACCCCTCGCTGGGCCCGACGATGTTCCGCGACTCCATCAGGTCCATCAGGCGCCCCGCCTTCGCGAAGCCCACGCGCAGCTTGCGCTGGAGCATCGACGTGGACCCGAACTGGGTGGATACCACCAGCTCAGCGGCCTGGCAGAGCAGATCCAGGTCGTCGCCGATGTCCTCGTCGATCTCCTTCTTCTGCTTGGTGCCGACGGTGACGTCGTCGCGGAAGACCGGCGCCATCTGGTCCTTGCAGTGCTTGACCACCGCGTGGATCTCGTCCTCGGTGACGAAGGCGCCCTGCATACGGGTCGGCTTGTTCGCACCCATCGGCAGGAACAGACCGTCACCCTTTCCGATGAGCTTCTCCGCACCCGGCTGGTCGAGGATGACGCGGCTGTCGGCCAGCGAGGACGTCGCGAAGGCGAGCCGCGAGGGCACGTTCGCCTTGATCAGGCCGGTCACGACGTCGACCGAGGGCCGCTGGGTGGCGAGCACCAGATGGATTCCGGCCGCGCGCGCGAGCTGCGTGATGCGCACGATCGAGTCCTCGACGTCGCGCGGCGCGACCATCATCAGGTCGGCCAGCTCGTCGACGATCACCAGCAGATACGGGTACGGCTGCAGCTCGCGCTCGCTGCCGGGCGGCGCCTCAACCTTGCCGTCGCGCACGGCCTGGTTGAAGTCGTCGATGTGCCGGAAGCCGTACGCGGCCAGGTCGTCGTAGCGCAGATCCATCTCGCGCACGACCCACTGGAGGGCCTCGGCGGCGCGCTTCGGGTTGGTGATGATCGGCGTGATCAGGTGCGGGATGCCCTCGTACGCCGTGAGCTCGACGCGCTTGGGGTCGACCAGGACCATCCGGACGTCCTCGGGGGTCGCCCGGCACATGATCGAGGTGATCAGACAGTTGATGCAGGACGACTTGCCGGAACCGGTGGCTCCGGCGACGAGGATGTGCGGCATCTTCGCGATGTTCGCCATCACATAGCCGCCCTCGACGTCCTTGCCGAGCGCGACCAGCATCGGGTGGTCGTCCTCGGCCGCGTCCGCGAGGCGCAGCACGTCACCGACGTTGACCATCTCGCGGTCGGTGTTCGGGATCTCGATGCCGACCGCGGACTTGCCGGGGATCGGCGAGATGATCCGCACGTCCGGCGAGGCCACGGCGTACGCGATGTTCTTGGCGAGCGCCGTGATCTTCTCGACCTTCACGGCGGGGCCGAGCTCGATCTCGTAGCGCGTGACCGTCGGGCCGCGCGTGAAGCCGGTGACGTCCGCGTCGACCTTGAACTCCGTAAAGACGTTCGACAGCGAGTCGACGACCGCGTCATTGGCGGCGCTGCGGGACTTTCCGGGGCCGCCGCGCTCCAGCAGGTCCAGGGAGGGCAGCGCGTACGTGATGTCGCCGGAGAGCTGCAGCTGCTCGGCCCGCGGCGGCAGGTCGCGCAGCTCGTCCGGCGCGGACTTCGTGAGGTCCGGAACGGCCGACGCGACCGCCTCCTGGGCCTCCTCGGGCTCCTTCACGAGCTTCCCGGGCACCGGCCCGCCCTTGCCGCGCGCGGTCGGCACCGGAGCCGACGGCTCCCGCTCCTGCCGCTCCTCGCGCTCCCCGCGGTCCGCGGCGACGCCCTGCGTCAGGTCGGCGACCAGCGGCGAGGGCGGCATGCCGTGCAGCACCGCGCCGTCGAGCGCGGCGGCAGCGGCGGCCGCCACGTCCACCGCGTCCATGGGCCGGTCCATATCGGGCTGTACGGAGGCCCTGCGCGGCCTGCGCCGCTTGGAGAGCGCCTCCTGCTCGGCCTGCTCCGGGGCGTACGCCTCAGCGGGCCGCACACGCTTCCTGGGGCGCTCCGGGAGGGCCTCGCGCCACTGCTCGTCGTACCGCTCGTCGTCCTCGGTGACCGCCTCTTCGTGGTCGATCCCGGGCTGTACGACGCCGAGCCGCACTCCGAGGAGACGCAGCCGCTGCGGGATGGCGTTGACCGGCGTCGCGGTGACTACGAGCAGCCCGAAGATCGTGAGCAGCACGAGCAGCGGCACCGCGAGGACGTCGCCCATGGTGAAGGTCAGCGGAGTCGAGGCGCCCCAGCCGATGAGGCCGCCCGCGTCCCTTATGGCCTGCATCCCGTCGCTGCGCGCGGGGGCACCGCACGCGATGTGGACCTGCCCGAGCACGCCGATGACGAGCGCGGACAGACCGATCACGATGCGGCCGTTGGCGTCGGGCTTCTCGGGGTGGCGGATGAAGCGCACCGCGATGACCGCGAGCAGTATCGGCACGATCAGGTCGAGCCGGCCGAAGGCGCCGGTCACCAGCATCTCGACCAGGTCCCCGACGGGTCCGCGCAGGTTCGACCAGGTGCCCGCCGCGACGATCAGCGCGAGGCCGAGCAGGAGCAGCGCGAGGCCGTCCTTTCGGTGCGCGGGGTCGAGTCCCTTCGCGCCCCGCCCTATGCCGCGGAACATGGCTCCCACACCGTGTGCGACGCCCAGCCAGAGGGCGCGCACGAGCTTGTAGAGGCCGCCCGTGGGGTTCGGTGCCGGCTTCGGAGCGGGCTTCTTGGCCGCTGCCTTCTTGGCGGGGGCCTTCTTCGCCGCCGCCTTCTTCGCGGGCGCTTTCTTGGCAGGGGCCTTCTTCGCCGGAGCCTTGGTCGGCGCGGCCGCCTTCTTCGCGGGCGTCTTCTTGGCTGCGGGACGTGAGGCCATGGGTGTGAGGTTACCGGTGGAGGCCACTGCGGACACGTGTGCCCACTGCTTCACCCGTTTGTGTCGCCGCGACGGGGCGGCCGACTGACGGCCGCTCAGCGGGGCGGCGCCACCCGTCAGTTCTGCGAGGAGACGGAGGCAGCCCCACTGCCCGTGCCCGGTTCCAGGGCGTCAAGAGCCCGGCGCAGACCGGTCAGTTTGCGTTCGAGATGGGCGGCGGTGGCGACCGCGGCGGCGTCCGCCGACTCGTCGTCCAGCTGCTTGGTGAGCGCCTCGGCCTGTTCCTCAACGGCCGCGAGGCGCGCCGACAGTTCGGCGAGCAGGCCCGCGGGCTCCTTCGTGTCCCCGGGCGCGGACTTGTCGCCGCCCTCGAGCTGGAGGCGCAGCAGGGCCGCCTGCTCCCGGAGTTGGCAGTTCTTCATGTACAGCTCGACGAAGACCGAGACCTTCGCGCGCAGCACCCACGGGTCGAACGGCTTGGAGATGTAGTCGACCGCGCCCGCCGCGTAACCCCGGAACGTGTGGTGCGGGCCGTGGTTGATGGCGGTGAGGAAGATGATCGGGATGTCCCGGGTCCGTTCTCGCCGCTTGATGTGTGCGGCCGTCTCGAAACCGTCCATGCCCGGCATCTGGACGTCCAGCAGAATGACCGCGAAGTCGTCCGTGAGTAGTGCCTTGAGCGCTTCCTCCCCGGACGATGCCCGCACCAGTGTCTGATCGAGCGCGGAGAGGATCGCCTCCAGCGCCAGCAGATTCTCCGGCCGGTCATCGACCAGGAGGATCTTGGCCTTCTGCACCATGGCCCGCCCTCCTCGCCCCGGCGGTACACCGGGCGCCGCCCCAGGGGACGACTCCGTTGCGCCGCCCGTCCTTGTGCCGGTCATGGTAGCCGCACCCCGCCGGTCGCCACACCCTGTCACCGCGATGTCACTGTGCACGTAGCAGAAACGCAGTGGGAGACCAGAAGGTTCCCCGTATACCGCCCTTCTACACGGCGTCGGCCACACTGAGTCAGCAACTCCGCGTAATCTCCGGGCTACTCGGTCACTCCGCGCGCATCCACTGCTCCATCACTGTGAGCAGATGATCCGGGTCCACCGGCTTCGTCACGTAGTCGGAGGCTCCGGAGTCGATCGCCTTCTCCCGGTCGCCCTTCATCGCCTTCGCGGTGAGCGCGATGATCGGCAGTCCGGCGAACTGCGGCATCCTGCGGATCGCCGTCGTCGTTGCGTAGCCGTCCATCTCCGGCATCATGATGTCCATCAGGACGACCGTCACATCGTCGTGCTGCTCCAGGACTTCGATGCCTTCTCGGCCGTTCTCCGCATACAGCACCGACAGGCCGTGCTGCTCCAGGACGCTCGTGAGCGCGAACACGTTGCGGATGTCGTCGTCGACGATCAGCACCTTCTCGCCGCCGAACTGGAAGCCCCCGCGCGCGGGCGCCGACTCCTGCCCCGCGCCCTGCCACTGCTCCTGCTGGCGCTCCTGACCGCCCGGGGCCGACTGCCCCGGCAGCGAGGCCGGCAGCTCGGGCGTGGGCGCCGTACGGCGCGTGCTGCGCCGGAACAGCGTCCCGTTCCCCGAAGGGGCCTCCAGGCGCGGCGGAGCGGCCTCGCCGGGCGACGGCGCGGGCTCGATGGCCACCGCCTCGTCCAGGGCCTCCAGGACCGGCCTGTCGCCCGACGCGGACGGCGGGGCGAGCTGCGTGTAGCCCTGGGGCGGCAGTTCGCTCGGGTGCAGCGGCAAATACAGCGTGAACGTGGAGCCGCGGCCCGGCTCGCTCGCCGCGTGGATCTCACCGCCGAGCAACCGCGCGATCTCCCGGCTGATGGAGAGCCCGAGGCCCGTACCGCCGTACTTGCGGCTCGTGGTGCCGTCCGCCTGCTTGAACGCCTCGAAGATCACCCGCATCTTGCTCGCGGCGATCCCGATGCCCGTGTCGGTCACCGAGAACGCGATCAGGTCCGCGTCCGCGTCCCGCAGCGAGCCCGCCTCCAGGAGCTGCTCCCGAATGGCGTTGGGCACATCGGAGTTGGCGTGCCGGATGACCAGCTCGACGGCTCCGGAGTCGGTGAACTTCACCGCGTTGGACAGCAGATTGCGCAGCACCTGGAGGAGGCGCTGTTCGTCCGTGTGCAGCGTGGCGGGCAGTTCCGGGGACACCCGTACGGAGAAGTCGAGGCCCTTCTCTGCCGTCAACGGCCGGAACGTGGCCTCTACGTAGTCGACGAGCTGGACCAGGGCGATGCGCGTCGGGGAGACGTCCATCTTGCCCGCCTCGACCTTCGACAGGTCGAGGATGTCGTTGATGAGCTGCAGCAGGTCCGAGCCCGCCCCGTGGATCGTTTCGGCGAACTCGACCTGCTTCGGGGTCAGGTTCGCGTCGGCGTTGTCGGCCAGCAACTTGGCCAGGATCAGCAGGGAGTTGAGCGGTGTGCGCAGCTCGTGCGACATGTTCGCGAGGAACTCGGACTTGTAGCGCATCGACACCGCGAGCTGCTCGGCGCGCTCTTCCAGGACCTGCCGGGCCTCTTCGATCTCGGTGTTCTTGACCTCGATGTCCCGGTTCTGCTGGGCGAGCAGCTCGGCCTTCTCCTCCAGCTCCGCGTTCGACTCCTGGAGGGCCTTCTGCCGGTTCTCCAACTCGGCCGAGCGCTCCCGGAGTTGCTCGGTGAGCTCCTGCGACTGCTTGAGCAGCACCTCGGTCTTCGTATTGACGCTGATGGTGTTGACGCTCGTCGCGATCATCTCGGCGATCTGGCTGAGGAAGTCCTTCTGGATGTGCGTGAAGGGCTGGAAGGACGCCAGCTCGATCACACCGAGGACCGTGTTCTCGAAGAGCACAGGCAACACGATGACCTGGGCGGGCGGCGCCTCCCCGAGACCGGAGGCGATCCGCAGGTACCCGGACGGGGCGTTCTCCACGAGGATCGTGCGCCGCTCCTTGGCCGCCGTGCCGATGAGCGTCTCACCGGGCCGGAACGACGTCGGCATCGAGCCCATCGAGTAGCCGTAACTGCCCAGCATGCGCAGCTCGTACGCGTCCTCCTCGGTGCTCGCGTCGTCCGTGGGCATCGCCAGGAAGAACGCGCCGTGCTGCGCGGAGACCACCGGCGTCAGCTCGCTCATGATCAGCGAGGCGACGTCCTCCAGGTCGCGGCGGCCCTGCATCAGGCCGGAGATCCGCGCCAGGTTGCCCTTCAGCCAGTCCTGCTCCTTGTTGGCGAGGGTGGTGTCGCGGAGGTTCGCGATCATCGTGTTGATGTTGTCCTGGAGGACCTGGATCTCGCCGGCCGCGTCCACCTCGATCTTGAGGTTCAGGTCGCCGCGGGTCACCGCGGTCGCGACCTTCGCGATGGCGCGCACCTGCCGGGTCAGGTTCCCGGCCATCTCGTTCACGGACTCGGTGAGGTCGCGCCAGGTGCCGTCGACGTCCCGTACCCGCGCCTGGCCGCCCAGCTGGCCTTCCGTGCCCACCTCGCGGGCGACCCGGGTGACCTGCTCCGCGAACGACGAGAGCTGGTCGACCATCGTGTTGATGGTCGTCTTGAGCTCCAGGATCTCGCCGCGCGCATCGATGTCGATCTTCTTGGTCAGGTCGCCCTTGGCGATCGCGGTGGTCACCATCGCGATGTTGCGGACCTGGCCGGTGAGGTTGGAGGCCATGCCGTTCACGGACTCCGTGAGGTCCTTCCACGTGCCCGAGACGCCCGGGACGCGCGCCTGACCGCCGAGGATGCCGTCGGTGCCCACCTCACGGGCCACTCGCGTGACCTGCTCGGCGAACGAACTCAGCGTCGTCACCATCGTGTTGACCGTGTCGGCGAGCTGCGCCACCTCGCCGCGCGCCTCGACGGTGACCTTCTTGGTGAGGTCACCGTTGGCGACCGCCGCCGAGACCTGGGAGATGTTCCGCACCTGGCTAGTCAGGTTGGAGGCCATCAGGTTGACGTTGTCGCTCAGGTCCTTCCAGATGCCGGTGACGCCGGGCACCCGGGCCTGACCGCCGAGGTTGCCCTCGGTGCCCACCTCGCGGGCGACCAGGGTCACCTGCTCGGCGAAGTTGGAGAGCTGGTCGACCATCGTGTTGACCGTCGTGACGAGTTCGAGGATCTCGCCCTTCGCGTCGACGGTGATCTTCTTGGAGAGGTCGCCCATGGCGACGGCGGTCGTGACCTCGGCGATGTTCCGCACCTGGAGGGTGAGGTTGTTCGCCATGCCGTTCACCGACTGCGTGAGGTCCTTCCAGGTGCCCGAGACTCCCTGGACCTCCGCCTGGCCGCCCAGGATGCCGTCGGTGCCCACCTCACGGGCCACCCGGGTCACCTGCTCGGCGAAGGCCGAGAGCTGGTCCACCATCGTGTTGAGGGTGTTCTTCAGCTCCAGGATCTCGCCGCGCGCGTCCACGCCGATCTTCTGCGAGAGGTCACCGCGCGCCACCGCCGTCGCGACCTGCGCGATGTTGCGGACCTGCGCGGTGAGGTTGCCCGCCATGCCGTTCACGGAATCGGTCAGGTCGCGCCACACACCGGCCACACCCGGCACCTGCGCCTGGCCGCCGAGCCGCCCCTCCGTACCCACCTCGCGGGCCACGCGCGTGACCTGGTCGGCGAAGGCGGAGAGCTGGTCGACCATGGTGTTGATCGTGTTCTTCAGCTCGAGGATCTCGCCCCGGGCGTCGACCTCGATCTTCTGCGACAGATCACCGCGGGCCACCGCCGTCGTCACCTGCGCGATCTGGCGGACCTGCGACGTCAGGTTCCCCGCCATGAAGTTGACGGAGTCCGTCAGGTCCTTCCACGTGCCGCTGACGCCGTCCACGCGCGCCTGGCCGCCGAGCCGTCCCTCCGTGCCCACGTCCCGCGCCATCCGCGTGACCTGGTCGGCGAACGACGACAGCTGGTCCACCATCGTGTTCACGGTGTTCTTCAGCTGGAGCATCTCTCCGGAGACGTCCACCGTGACCTTCTGCGACAGGTCGCCGTTGGCGACCGCCGTCGTCACCTGGGCGATGTTGCGCACCTGACCGGTGAGGTTGCGGAAAGCGGTGTTCACCGAGTCGGTGAGGTCCTTCCACGTCCCGGCCGCGCCCTGCACCTGCGCCTGCCCGCCGAGCTCACCCTCGACGCCGATCTCCCGCGCCACCCGCGTCACTTCGGCACCGAACGCCGACAGCTGGTCCACCATCGTGTTGACGGTGTTCTTCAACTCCAGCATCTCGCCCGCGACATCGACGGTGACCTTCTGCGACAGATCACCGTTGGCGACCGCCGTCGTGACCGTCGCGATGTCCCGCACCTGCGTCGTCAGGTTCCGGAAGACCGTGTTGACGGAGTCCGTCAGGTCCTTCCAAGTCCCCGCCGCGCCCGGCACGTTCGCCTGACCGCCCAACTGCCCTTCCGCGCCGACCTCGTTGGCCACACGCGTGACCTCGTCCGCGAACGTGCGCAGCGTCTCGGTCATCTGGTTGATCGTCTCGGCGAGCTGCGCGACCTCGCCGCGCGCGCTGACCGTGACCTTCTGCGACAGGTCGCCGTTGGCCACCGCCGTCGTCACCTGCGCGATCCCGCGCACCTGGGCGGTGAGGTTGCCCGCCATCAGGTTCACCGAGTCGGTGAGGTCCTTCCAGACACCCGCGACACCCGGCACCTGCGCCTGCCCGCCGAGCTCGCCCTCCGTGCCGACCTCACGCGCGACGCGGGTCACCTCGGAGGAGAACGAGGAGAGCTGGTCCACCATCGTGTTGACGGTGTTCTTCAACTCGAGCATCTCACCGGCGACATGAACGGTGACCTTCCGGGACAAGTCACCCTTGGCCACCGCGGTCGTCACCAGCGCGATGTCCCGCACCTGCGCGGTCAGCCGATACGCCATCGTATTGACCGAATCCGTGAGGTCCTTCCACGAACCCGACATACCGCGCACCCGGGCCTGCCCGCCCAGCTTGCCCTCGGTCCCCACCTCGCTGGCCACGCGCGTGACCTCGTCCGTGAACGTCGACAGCTGGTCGACAAGGTTGTTGACCGTGCGCCCGACCCGCAGGAACTCCCCGCGCAGCGGATGCCCGCTGCCGTCCGCGCCCTGCGCCCGCAGCTCCATCCGCTGCTCCAGGTCGCCCTCGGCCACCGCGGTGAGCACCCGGCCGACCTCGGAGACCGGCCGTACGAGATCGTCGACCAGCGCGTTCGACGCGTCGATCGCCGCCGCCCACGAGCCCTCGCTCGCGCCGCCCTCGAGCCGCTCCGTGAGTTTTCCCTCACGTCCGACCATGCGCCGCACCCGCGACAGCTCTCCGGTGAGGTGCAGGTTCCGGTCGGCCACCTCGTTGAAGACCGCCGCGATCTGCGACATCACGTCATCGCCGGAGACCGTGAGCCGCTTGCGGAAATTTCCGTCCCGCATCGCCGCCAGGGCCGCGAGCAGCCTGTTCAGCGCGGCCGTGTCCACCGCTGTGGTCCCGTTGCGCGACTTGCGCTGTTTACTCAGGGACTGTCCGTCTTTCGCGCGCGTCTTAGTGCCCCGCGTCGCTGCGCCAGACTCCACTGTGTCCCTCCCGCAAGGGTCGACCAAACTGCTGGGGGTTGCCCGGGCTCTCTCCATGAAGCTTGCCCAGTGTTTCACCATGGCTGAACCAGGCCATAACAGTTCGGCAGCTTCGCACACCGTCCGCACACCCTCCGGGCGGAAACACTGACGACCGGCATCAGCATGGACGGCGAAGGTAAGTAACCTGGCATCCGGCTGTCCAACCACCCCGGTCCTGCCCGGCCTGGGCGGTGGCACACGTACAAGCGGGCATCGGAGGGGCGGCCGCACCATGAGTTCGGGAGAACTGGGCGTCGATACTGTCGATACTCGTACGAGGAGTGCTGTGATCACCGCGCGCGCGGCTGCCACCTTCGACCCCGTCGGGCGTTCCGTCGCGACGGCACGCTCCTTCGTCCGCGACACCCTCCAGGGCTGGGGGTTCACCGACGTCGTGGACGACGCCGTCGTCCTCACCAGCGAGCTGGTCACCAACGCGGTCGTGCACGCCGGCACCGCCGCCGACGTCCTGTGCCTGCGCAGCGAGGACGCCGTGCGCATCGAGGTCTCGGACCGCTATCCGGAGCGCGAGATCCCGCTCCAGCAGTCCTCCGTGAACATGGGCAGCCCCGACCGCGAGGGCGGCCGCGGCCTCCAGCTGTGCGCGGCGCTCGCCACCCGCTGGGGCGTCGACTACACCCCCACGCACAAGCAGGTCTGGTTCCAACTCGACCTGCCCGACCGCCCGGTGGGCACCCGCGCCGCGGGCCCGTCGCTCCCCGCCGACCTGCTCCCGCTCACCGACGGCCGGGTCCGCGTCGCCGTCGTCCAGATCGACCGCATGGGCGCGATCTCCGCGTGGAACGAGGACGCGGAAGAGCTCTTCGGGTACGTCGCGGACCAGGTCACCGGCAAGCCCCTCACCGACCTCGCCGCCTGGCCGCACACCCCGGGCACCAGCACCGGCATCGCCGACGCCCTCCAACTCTCGCGCTGGGAAGGCAGTTACGGCATCCGCGGCGCCGACGGACGCGTCACCCCCGTCTACGCCTCGCACCTGCGCGTCCGCGACACCGACGGCGAACCCTCCACGGTCTGCCTCCTCGTCCGCGACGACGAGCGCGCCGTCCTGCAGACCCCGCTGCGCGGCCCCGCCCCCGAGCCGGGCACGCTCAGCGAGCCGCCCGCCACCGACTCCTTCGAGATCTTCATCGGCCAGCCGGCCCCCGACGACCTCGACGGCCTGCTGCAGCGCACGGTCGAGCGCGCCCGCGACATGCTCGACGGCGACGCCGCCTTCCTGCTCCTCGCCACGGACGACGAGACGGAGCTGGAGGTACGGGCCTCCACCGGCCTCCCCTCGGCCCGCCAGCGCTTCGCCCGCGTTCCCGTGGAGGCGGGCCCCGGCCGGTACGGCTCCGCCCGCATGCCCGCCGTCCACGAGGACCTCACGGTCGTCCCCGGCGCCGTCCCGCTCCTCAACGACACCGGCATGCGCTCGGTCGTCACGGTCCCGCTGAAGGTCGAGGGCCGCCTCACCGGCTCCCTCGGCGTCGCCGCCGAGTCCCCCGACCGGTACTCGAACGAGGAGGCGCTGCGCCTCCAGTTCGCCGCCGACCGCATCGCCTTCGCCGTCGAGTCCGCCCGCCTCGGCGAGCTGGAGCGTCTGCGCCGCGGCTCGCTCTCCTTCCTCGTGGAGGCGTCCGACCTCCTCGCGGGCACCCTGGACCGCGACCAGACCCTGGCCCTGATGGCCCAGATGACCGTCCCCACGCTCGCCACCTGGTGCGCCGTCTACACCGTCGCCGACCAGTCCGAGCCCCAACTCTCGTACGTCCTCCATGAGGACGAGGAGCGCATCGACGGCCTCAAGGCGCTCCTCACCAAGATCGCCCCACCCGACCCGGTACCCACTCCCGGCGCCCGCGTCTGGAACGCCCCCTCGGAGGCAGCCCACCAGGCCGCCCTGCGCACCTCCATGCGCACGCTGGGCCTCGGCGAACCCATGAGCCTGGGCTCCGGCATCGGCACCACGCTCTCCACGGCGTCCGCGGTCGGCGGCGAGACCGTCGTGCTGCCCCTGGTCGCCCGCAACCGCGTCATCGGCATGCTCACCCTCGGCAAGCCCGCCGACGAGCACTTCCGCCAGGAGATCCTGGAGCTCGCCGAGGACCTCTCCCGCCGGGCGGCCCTGGCCCTCGACAACGCCCGCCTGTACTCGGAGCGCATGGCCATCAGCCAGTCCCTCCAGCGCAGCCTGCTGCCGCCGGGCCTCCCGCAGGTGCCGGGCGTCGAGGTGGATGTCATCTACCGCGCCGCGGGCGAGGGCAACGAGGTGGGCGGCGACTTCTACGACCTGTTCCCGATCCGGGACGGGGCCTACGGCTTCGCCATCGGCGACGTCTGCGGCACGGGCCCCGAGGCCGCCGCGGTCACCGGCCTCGCCCGGCACGCCCTGCGCCTCCTCGCCCGCGAGGGCTTCGGCGGCCCCGCGGTCCTGGAGCGCCTGAACGCCGCGATCCTCGACGAGGGCGCCCGCAGCCGCTTCCTGACGCTCCTCTACGGCGAGTTGTGGCCCCAGGAGGACGGCTCGGCGATCCTGAAGGTCGTCTGCGCGGGCCACCCCCTCCCGCTCCGCCTCCGCCAGGACGGCACGGTCGAGCCGTACGCCGAACCGCAGCCGCTCCTCGGCGTCATGGAGGACCTCGAGCTGTACGAGCAGACGGTCACCCTCGACCCGGGCGACGTCCTCCTCTGCGTGACCGACGGCGTCACAGAGCGCCGCGAGGGCACCCGCATGCTCGGCGACGACGGCCTCGCGGACGTCCTCACGACCTGTACGGGCCTGACGGCCGGCGCGGTCGCCGCACGCGTCATGCGCGCCGTGGAGCGCTTCGCCACGGACGCCCCCTCGGACGACATGGCGATCCTCGCGATGCGCGTCCCGGGCCTCCACAAGGACTGACGCAAAAAGGCCCCGCCCAAGTGGGCGGGGCCTTAATAAGCGGAGCCCCCAAGCGGAATCGAACCGCTGACCTTCTCCTTACCATGGAGACGCTCTACCGACTGAGCTATAGGGGCCTGTCGCCCACACGGTTTCCCGCGCGGCAACGAAATAGATCATACCCCGAATCGCAGGCAGCTCCGAACCACTAGAAGGCAGGCTGCAGCAATCCGCCGAGCGCATTGCACGCCGAGACGACCCGCTGGAGTTCCCGCCGCGACATGGACGCGTCGACGGGCAGCGCCAGCGTCTCGTCGGCGGCCCGCTCGGTCTCCGGCAGCGCAACGTCCCGCCAGAACCGGGGCATGCGGTGCACGGGCGTCTTCACCGGCACGCGGCAGTCAACTCCCTTGGCCCGTACGGCACGTGCGAACGCGTCCCGGTCGGGCCGCCCGTTCCCGGGGACGCGCACCACGTACTGCTCGTACGTGTGCCCTGCTCCCCCGGCCGGCGTGATGACACCGCTGAGCCGCCCGCTGAGATACGCGGCATGGGCCCGCCGCCGCTCCAAGCCGCCCTGGTCCTGGCTGTGTTGCTCGTCCTCATGCCGTTCGAGAACCAAGAGGCCGTGGCGCTCCCCGAGTTCACGCAGCCCCGCGACCTCGGCGTGCCGCCCGAAGCGGTGCACGGCGACCACGGCGGCCGTACGGGACGTCACCCCGGCGGCAACGGCCTCGAGGGACAGGCAGTACGTGTCCGGGTCTATGTCGGCGAAGACGGGCATGGCCCCGGCCTCGACGACGGCCTCGGCGACTTCGGCATTCCCGTACGCCGACACGATGACCTCGTCACCCGCACCGACGCCCGCGGCTCGCAGCATCTCAACTGTCCCCATGTCTGCGGATGTTGGCTGCGCAACGTGAACAGCAAGTGACACAAAGCAAAAAAGAGCTGGTCCCTGAACCGAAGTTCAGGGACCAGCTCTCTAAAAGGAGTTCGGCGGCGTCCTACTCTCCCACAGGGTCCCCCCTGCAGTACCATCGGCGCTGTGAGGCTTAGCTTCCGGGTTCGGAATGTAACCGGGCGTT
>NZ_JBHYJB010000020.1:0-165504 GCF_042740175.1 Streptomyces sp. NPDC059009
ACATTCCGAACCCGGAAGCTAAGCCTCACAGCGCCGATGGTACTGCAGGGGGGACCCTGTGGGAGAGTAGGACGCCGCCGAACTCCTTTTAGAGAAAGCCGTATTCCCGGACCTTGGTCCGGGAATACGGCTTTCTTGCGTTTTGGGCCCGGAAGGACCGCCTGACTAGAGGCGGCCCGCTGCCTTCAGGGACAAGTAGGCGTCCGCCAAAGCTGGGGGTAGCTCGGATGGAGTGGCGTCCACGATCGTGACCCCGTGGCGCATGAGTTGTTCCGCTGTGCGGCGGCGCTCTGACTGGGCCTGAGCGGCCGCTGCCGCGTCGTACACCGCATCGATGCTTCCTCTGGCCGTTGCCATGCGCTCGATATGAGGATCGGCGACCGAAGCCACCAAGACCTTGTTCCGCGTGGTCAGTTGGGACAGCACGGAGAGGAGGCCCTCTTCGACGGGGGCTGCTTCGAGACTGGTGATGAGAACGATCAGTGAGCTGCGGGGGGCCGTGCGGAGTGCCGTGGCGGTCAGGCCCCGAGCGTCCGTCTCGACGAGTTCGGGCTCGATGGTGGCCAGTGCGTTCACGAGGGAAGGCAGGATGTCGCCGGCAGTGCGACCTTGGACCAGGGCGCGTACACGACGGTCGTATGCGAGGAGATCGACGCGATCGCCTGCGCGGGTGGCCAGGGCGGTTAGGAGCAGAGCGGCGTCCATCGCGGCGTCGAGGCGAGGGGCGTCGTCCACGCGGCCTGCGGAAGTGCGGCCGGTGTCCAGGACCAGCAAGATGTGGCGGTCGCGTTCGGGGCGCCAGGTGCGGATGGCTACTGAGGACTGGCGGGCGGTGGCGCGCCAGTCGATGGAGCGTGTGTCGTCGCCTGGGACGTAGTCGCGGAGACTGTCGAACTCCGTGCCTTGGCCGCGGGTCAACACGCTGGTGCGGCCGTCGAGTTCGCGGAGGCGGGCCAGCTTGGACGGCAGATGCTTGCGGCTGGCGAAGCGAGGTAGGACGCGCAAGGTCCAGGGGACTCGGTGGCTGCCTTGGCGGGCGTAGAGGCCGAGGGGGCCGAAGGAACGGATGGTGACGCGGTCGGCCTGGTGGTCGCCGCGGCGGGTGGGGCGCAGGCGTGTGGTGAGTCGGCGGCGCTCGCCTGCGGGGATCGTCAACGTGTGGCGGGATGCCGTGACTTCGGTGCCGGGCTGCCAGCTGCTGGGGGGCCAGGCGTCGCGCAGCTGGGCGCGGAGCCGACGGCGCGACGGGTTGGTGACGGTGAGCTGGATGTCGGCGGACTCGTCGAGGCGTATTGAGGTGTCGCCTGAGCGGGTCAGGTTCAGGCGGCGTACGGGTGCGGCCAGGGCGAAGTCACAGGCGCAGGCGAGGGCCAGGGGGCCGTTGACGGCGAGGATGCCTGTCCAGCTGGGCTCCAGGATGCCGATGGGGAGTGAGCCCAGGGCGGCGAGGAGCGCGGTGCGGCCGGTGAGCGCCATCAGCGGGGGACCGGGACGTGGGTGAGGATCGCGTTGATGACGGAGTCGGCGGTGACACCCTCCATCTCGGCCTCGGGGCGGAGTTGGATGCGGTGGCGGAGCGTGGGCAGAGCCAAGGCCTTCACATCGTCCGGGATGACGTAGTCGCGGCCGGTCAGCCAGGCCCAGGCGCGTGCCGTGGACAGGAGCGCCGTGGCACCTCGTGGGGAAACGCCGAGTGTCAGTGACGGGGATTCGCGGGTGGCGCGGCAGATGTCGACCACGTAGGCGGTGATTTCGGGGGAGACCGCCGTCTTCGCCACGGCGGTGCGGGCGGCTTCGAGGTCGGCGCGGCCCGCGACGGGGTGGACGCCGGCGGCGCGCAGGTCGCGTGGGTTGAAGCCGTGGGCGTGCCGGGTGAGGACGTCGATCTCGTCCTGCCGGGACGGGAGGGGGACGGTGAGTTTGAGGAGGAAGCGGTCCAGTTGGGCTTCCGGCAGGGGGTAGGTGCCCTCGTATTCGACGGGGTTCTGGGTGGCGGCGACGAGGAAGGGCTCGGGGAGCGGGCGAGGGGTGCCGTCGACGGTGACCTGGCGTTCCTCCATGGCTTCGAGGAGGGAGGACTGGGTCTTGGGCGGGGTGCGGTTGATCTCGTCGGCGAGGAGGACGTTGGTGAAGACCGGGCCGGGCTGGAAGGAGAACTTGGTGGTGTGGGCGTCGTAGACGAGGGAGCCCGTGACGTCGCTGGGCATGAGGTCGGGCGTGAACTGGACGCGCTTGGTGTCGAGTTCGAGGCTGGCCGCGAGCGCGCGGACGAGCAACGTTTTTGCTACCCCGGGGACTCCTTCTAGTAGGACGTGGCCCCGGCAGAGCAGGGCGACGACGAGTCCGGTGACGGCGGGGTCCTGGCCGACCACTGCCTTGGAGATCTCGGTGCGCAGGGCTTCGAGTGCGGCCCGGCTGTCGCGGGGGTCTCCGGTGGGCCCGGCGTTGTCAGTGGTCGGGTCCATCATGAGTGGCGTACCTCTCTCTCGAGGGCGTCGAGTTGGTCGGCGAGGGAGATGAGTGCTGCGTCGTTGCCGGGCGGGGGCCCGAAGAGGAGGGCGTGCAAGTCGTGGCCGGGGCTGGGGAGCCGGGAGGTCAGGGCGGGGATCAGGGTCTCGGGCGTGTGTGCCTGAGTGGGGGAGACACCGATGAGGGGGGCGAGACGGGTGCGGGTGGCCGAGCGCAGTGTCATGGCCGCGCGGTCGCGGGCGTCTGCCTTGCGATAGAGGCGGGCACGGCCTTCGACGGTTTCGGAGGCGCGTACGGCGACGGGGAGCCGTTCGGGGACCAGGGGGCCGAGGCGGCGGGCTCGCCACAGGGCGGCGAGCGCGGCGGCGATGGTGAGTTGGAGTGTGCCCCAGAGCCAGCCGGAGGGGATCAGGTCGAAGAAGCCGCGGCGGTCGTCGGAGTTGTCTGCGGCGTCATCGGAGAGCGAGGGGAGGTACCAGACCAAGTGGGGGCGGGAGCCGAGGAGTTGCAGGGCGAGCGAGGCGTTGCCGTGCTTGTCGAGACGGTTGTTGAAGAGGATGTCGGGGGCGCCGAGGACGACGGTGTCGCCTGCTCCGTCGGAGTCGGGGAGGCGCAGCAGGCTGGGCAGTCCGTCGCTGAGGTAGCAGGTGTCTGCCTCCGGGGCGAGGGTGTCGTAGCGGATGCCGCCCACGTCCGCGGTGCCCGCACGATGGGCCTCGGGGAGGGAGCAGCTGGGGGAGAGCTTCGAGTCGATGCTGGGTGTGGCGTCCGCGGTGACTCCGGGGGCGAGGGTGCCGACGGACGAGGGGCCGGGGGACAGGAGGACCGTGCGGCCTCCGGAGTCCTGGGTGGCGTCGTGGAGTTGGGACCGCTGGTGCTTGGTGAGCAGGTCGGGGTTGGTCACCAGGAGAGTGGTGTCGGGGCCCGTGGCGGTCCGGGCCTCTTCGGTGGTGGTGACCACGCGGGTCGAGACGCCTCGGTCGGCGAGGAGTTCGGCGACAGCGAGACTGCCGTAGGGGTCTGCGGAGCGCGGGTCGAGGCGGCCGTGCTGGGCGCCGGAGCGGACCGCGGCGATGGCGACACCGGCAGCGAGGAGGATGACCAGCGCGAGGAGGATGCCGCGGGTGCGGGTCCACACCTGGCGGGGCGAAGCCGCGGTCGAGGTGGTGGGTGGCTGCGGGGCCGTCGTGGGCGGCTCGGTGCGCGGGGCGGGGGCGCCGGTCATACGGCGGGTCCGTTGCTGTGGGCTGCGCTGGTGGCGGTGGTTTCGGCGAGCGTCGGCTTGGTGCGGTCCAGGTCGTGGTCGAGTTCGGTGAGGCGGAGGTACGCCGGTTGGTCGGTGGTGCGGCCGCCGTATGTCACGTCGTCGAACTCTCTGGCCGCGGCATGGAGTTGGCTCGTGTGGGCGGGCAGGGTGCGGCCTGCTTCAGCTGCTGCCTCGTCGGCCGTGCGGCCGGGGCGGGGGTCGAGCAGGGCGCGCTCTTCCAGGGCACGGACGATGGCCCGCATGCGTTCCTGCACGGCCTGGTTCCAGTGGCCCTGGGCGGCATGTGCCTCGGCGGCCGCGCGGTGCTCTGCGGCGCTGCGGGGGCGGTCGTCGAAGAGTGCGGCAGACGTCGCCGGGGTGCGCTGCGGGGGGCCGAGGCGCCACCAGAGGGCCACGACGAGCAGGATCACGGCGACGACGATGACCAGGAGGCCGAGTCCGCCGCCCGGGGTGGCCTGGGAGGCCGCGCTGAACAGGTCGCCTACCCAGTCCCAGAAGCGGTCGAGGGCGCGTTGGAGGAGGCTGGGGTCGTCTTGGTGGTATTGCGGCTTGGACAGTTCGCGTTCGGCCGCCTCCCGCGCGGGGTCGCGTGGGATCGTCACGGGCGGCTCGTCGCCGGTGCGGGGCAGCAGTGATGCCTGTGCCGCCCTGAGAACTGCCCCCGCCGCGATCACCGCATCAGCTCCCGGGAGTGTCGGAGGCGCCGGAGCCGGTTGCTTGGCCGGTGGTGCCGGCGGCGCGAGCGAGTTCGAGGTCGAGTGCCTCGCGGCGGATGCGCTGGTCGATGTAGAGGAGCACCGTGACCCCGGCGGTGATCGGGAAGGTGAGCGTGGAGCCGATCACCGAACCGATTCCGCTGATGATCAGGAAGGTCCACCCGAGGTCGCTCGTGCCGCTGTTGAGGAAGCCGGTCACGCCCTCCCCGCTCACTGCGCTCGCGATGAGGGTGAAGGGGATGACGATGATCGACGCGACGATGTTCGCGATGACCCCGGCGAGCAGTTGGATGCCGAAGACCCGCCACCAGGAGCCGCGCACGAGCTTGGCGGAGCGGATCATCGACTTCTTCACGCCCTGCTTCTCCAGCATCAGCGCGGGCGAGGCGAGCGAGAAGCGGATCAGCAGCCAGACGGCGACGACCGCGGCGCCCAGCAGCCCCAGCGAGGCGAGGCCGACACCGGCTTCGGTGGATCCGGCGAGTGCGATCAGTCCGCCGGGGAGCGTGCCGATGGCCAGGATTCCCACACCGATCAGCGGGAGGAGGAGCGTCAGACCGAGCAGTCTGAGCAGCTGAGGCCGGGAGTCCTGCCATGCCTCGGCGGTGGTGACGGACTTTCCGAGCACGGCCCGGCTGGTGACCATCGTCAGCAGGGCGGTCGCCACGATCGTGCCGAGCAGGGCGACGAGGAAGACCACCCCGGAGTTCAACATGGCGTCGCCCATCGCCCGGGACAGTTCGCCGGCGGTGGCGCTGTTCGGATCGTTCAGGGCGTCGGTGCTGGCGCTGTCGTCCAGGACGAGGCCCTGCAGCAGGATGACGATGATCTCCGTGACCACGGCGACGGTCAGGGAGATGCCGAGCACTGTGCGCCAGTGCGCACGCATCGTCGACACCGCGCCGTCGAGGATCTCGCCGACGCCGAGGGGGCGGAGCGGGATGACACCGGGCTTGGCGGCGGGCGGCGGGCCCTGCCAGGCACCCCAGCCGCGGTAGGGGCCGCCGGGACCGGCCGGACCTCCGCGGCCGCCTCGGCCACCGGGCTGTCCGCCGCCCCAGCCCTGACCGCTCGTCGGAGCGGGCGGCGGGGGCGGGGCCTGGCCGGGTGCGGGCGCGCTGGGGGCGGACCACTGGGCGGGCGGCGGCTGCTCCTTGGACCACTTCGAACCCGGACCGGTCTCCTGGTCCGCGGGCTCGGTCGGCTCCGGGGTGCCGGAGTCCTGGCCGTCGGAGGGTGCAGATCCGGGCGAGGCCCAGCCCGGAGTGTCGTTCATCGTCGCTCCTTCACAGTGCCGCCCGTCCGCAGGTGCGGCGGCAGGTTGGCAGCCATCGTGTCACGCTGTGCCCGGCGCGGGACCGGGCACCGTATGGGCTGCACACCTTCAATTGTCCGTCAGGTACGGGGCAGACTGGGCGGATGGCTGATCAGGGCGTGCAATTCAGCGAGGACGTACGGCCGTCGGAGATCCCCGCGATCCGTTGGGACGAACCACCGGAGGGCCCCGTACTGGTCCTCCTCGACCAGACCAGGCTGCCGGCCGAAGAGACCGAGTTGGTGTGTACCGACGCTCCGGCCCTGGTCGAGGCGATCCGCACCCTTGCCGTGCGGGGCGCTCCGCTCCTCGGCATCGCCGGGGCATACGGAGTCGCGCTCGCCGCGGCCCGGGGCTACGACGTGGACGAGGCCGCGGCGGCACTGGCCGCGGCGCGGCCCACCGCCGTCAACCTCGCGTACGGGGTGGACCGCGCTCTCGCGGCCTACCGCAGCGCGTGCGCGGGCGGCGCCGATGACGAGGGAGCCGCGGCGGCGGTGCTCCGCGAGGCGAGGGCGCTGCACGACGAGGACGCCCAGGCCAGTGCCCGCATGGCGGTGCATGGTCTGACGCTGCTCGACGAGCTGCTGCCCGGCGGCGGCCACCGGGTCCTCACGCACTGCAATACGGGGGCGCTGGTCTCCGGCGGCGAGGGCACGGCGTTCGCGGTGGCGCTCGCCGCGCACCGGGAAGGGCGGCTGCGCAGGCTGTGGGTCGACGAGACGCGGCCGCTGCTGCAGGGGGCGCGCCTCACCGCGTACGAGGCGGCGCGCAGCGGCATGGCGTACACGCTGCTGACGGACAATGCGGCGGGGTCGCTGTTCGCGGCGGGTGAGGTGGATGCCGTGCTGATCGGCGCGGATCGCATCGCGGCCGACGGTTCGGTGGCCAACAAGGTGGGGAGCTATCCGCTCGCGGTCCTCGCCCGGTACCACCACGTGCCGTTCATCGTGGTGGCGCCGGTGACGACCGTGGATCCGGACACCCCGGACGGCGCGTGCATCGAGGTCGAGCAGCGGGCCGGACATGAGGTGACGGAGGTCACAGCGCCTCAGGCGCCGGTGGCCGGGACGGAAGCGGGAGGCGGTATACCGGTGGCACCCCTGGGGACGCAGGCGTACAACCCCGCCTTCGATGTGACGCCGCCCGAACTGGTGACGGCGATCGTCACCGAACAGGGCGTTGTTTCGCCCGTGACAGCAGAGGGCCTTGCCGAGCTGTGTGCCAGGTCACGCCAGGTAACGATTAGCTAATGGGATGATGTCAGGCATGAAGGGACGAGTCCTTGTCGTCGACGACGACACCGCACTGGCCGAGATGCTCGGGATTGTGCTGCGTGGAGAAGGTTTTGAGCCGTCGTTCGTAGCTGATGGCGACAAGGCGCTTGCTGCTTTCCGGGAAGCCAAGCCGGATCTGGTGCTGCTCGATCTGATGCTGCCCGGTCGGGACGGCATCGAGGTGTGCCGCCTGATCAGGGCGGAGTCCGGCGTGCCGATCGTCATGCTGACCGCGAAGAGCGACACCGTCGATGTCGTCGTCGGCCTCGAGTCGGGGGCCGACGACTACATCGTGAAGCCGTTCAAGCCGAAGGAGCTGGTGGCCCGGATCCGGGCACGCCTGCGTCGGTCCGAGGAGCCCGCGCCGGAGCAGCTCGCCATCGGTGACCTGGTCATCGACGTGGCCGGGCACTCCGTGAAGCGGGACGGGCAGTCGATCGCGCTGACACCGCTGGAGTTCGACCTGCTTGTCGCGCTGGCGCGCAAGCCGTGGCAGGTGTTCACGCGTGAGGTGCTGCTCGAGCAGGTGTGGGGCTATCGGCACGCGGCCGACACCCGCCTGGTCAACGTGCATGTGCAGCGGCTGCGCTCCAAGGTCGAGCGGGATCCGGAGCGGCCGGAGATCGTGGTGACGGTCCGCGGCGTCGGCTACAAGGCCGGACCGAGCTGACATGTCCCGGGACAGTTCCCCTGCGGGGCCCGGGGATTCCGGAGGCCGCCCGGGGCGGACTGTACGGCCGTCCCGGCGCTCCGCCGGGTTCAGCCGGATCGTGGACGGCGGGCTGCTGCTGCAGGGCGGGATGCAGGGCAGCCCCGTCGTGCGGCTGTTCGTGCGCTGGGTGCGGCGGCCGCTGCTGCCCGCCCTGCGGCTGTGGCGACGCAACATTCAGCTGAAGGTCGTCGTGACCACGCTGCTGATGTCGCTCGGCGTCGTGCTGATGCTGGGCTTCGCCGTCATGAGTTCCGTGAACAACGGCCTGCTCAAGGCCAAGGTGAAGGCGTCACAGAGCCAGGCCGACGGCGGTTTCCGGGCCGCTCAGGACACCGCCAACTCCGCGCGGCAGGGCGCTGCGCGGGACGGCGGAAACAGCACGGCCGACGGGCGTACCGGGCAGAACGCCGCCGTGTGGATGTCCGACCTGGTCGAGCAGTTGTCCAGCGGCGGTCAGAACGCCTTCGCCGTGGTGACGCTCAGCCCCGCCTCCACGGGGGGCTCAGGGAGTGTCCGCGGGCCGCGTGCATCGGGCGGCGTGGAGCCGATCCTGAGCGTGCCCGAGGAGCTGCGCCGCCGCGTCGACGAGGGCACGGGGGCGTACCAGAGCAACACGCGGATCGTGTACCGCGAGGGCAAGGAGGCTCAGCCCGGCCTCGTCATCGGCAAGCGCCTGAGCGACCTCAACGGAGACCCGTACCAGCTCTACTACCTCTTCCCGCTGACCCAGGAAGAGGAGTCGCTCAAGCTCGTCAGAGGGACCCTCGCGACGGCCGGGCTGTTCGTCGTGGTGCTCCTCGGCGCTATCGCCTGGCTCGTCGTGCGCCAGGTCGTCACGCCCGTGCGGATGGCCGCGGGCATCGCCGAGCGGCTGTCCGCCGGGCGGCTCCAGGAACGCATGAAGGTCACCGGGGAGGACGACATCGCGCGCCTCGGTGAGGCGTTCAACAAGATGGCGCAGAACCTCCAGCTGAAGATCCAGCAGCTGGAGGAGCTGTCGCGGATGCAGCGGCGCTTCGTGTCCGACGTGTCGCACGAGCTGCGCACGCCGCTGACCACGGTGCGAATGGCGGCCGACGTGATCCACGAGGCGCGCGTGGACTTCGACCCGGTGACGGCGCGCTCCGCGGAGCTGCTCGCAGACCAGCTGGACCGCTTCGAGTCGCTGCTCGCCGACCTCCTGGAGATCAGCCGCTTCGACGCGGGAGCGGCCGCGCTGGAGGCCGAGCCGATAGACCTGCGGGAGGTCGTACGACGGGTCGTCGGCGGCGCGGAACCGCTGGCCGAGCGCAAGGGCACCCACATCCGGATCGTCGGCGACCAGCAACCTGTGGTCGCCGAGGCCGACGCCCGCCGCGTGGAGCGGGTCCTGCGCAACCTGGTGGTCAATGCCGTGGAGCACGGCGAGGGCAAGGACGTCATGGTGCGGCTCGCGGCGGCGGGCGGCGCGGTCGCGGTCGCCGTGCGGGACTACGGGGTGGGGCTCAAGCCCGGCGAGGCGACCCGGGTGTTCAGCCGCTTCTGGCGGGCCGACCCGGCACGCGCGCGTACCACCGGCGGCACGGGTCTCGGCCTCTCCATCGCCCTGGAGGACGCGCGGTTGCACGGCGGCTGGCTGCAGGCGTGGGGCGAGCCGGGTGGCGGTTCACAGTTCCGGCTCACCCTGCCGCGTACGGCCGACGAGGCGCTGCGCGGTTCGCCGATACCGCTGGAACCCGACGACTCCAGGCGCCACCGCGGCCTGAACGACGCCGGGCTGCCCACCGGAGGCGGCACCAAGCTCGCCACGGTGCCGGCCCAGGCGTCCGCGGAGCGCATGCCAGCGCCCGTACCGGCGCGGGCACCGATCGCACCGCGGCTCGCGCAGACGGCAGCGGCGGACCCGACGGCCCTGCCCGGCAGCGGCGCACGGGTCGTCCCCCGGAGAGCCCATGAGACGCGGGCCCCGGGCCAGGGGCCCGTACGGGAAGAAGCACGGAACCACGTACAAGAAGACGTACGAGACGTACGGGAAGACGCACAGGACGACGCAGCGGAGGGGCGGCGTGGGGAGCCGACGGGACCGGCGCGCGACAGCGCCGGAGAAGCTCGACCGCACCCGGACGGGGAGTCGACACGTGACCGCTGACCTGCGACGGCGCGGCCGTCGTCGGCCCCTGCTGCGTACCGGGGCGCTGCTCGGTGCCTGCGCCGTGCTCCTCGCGGGCTGTGCGTCCATGCCCGACAGCGGCAACCTCAACCCGGTCAACGCCTCCCAGCGGCCGGATTCCCAGTCGCAGGTCCGCGTCTACGCGATGCCGCCGCCCGAGGGTGCCGGGCCGCTCCAGATCGTGCAGGGCTTCCTGGAGGCGCTGACCAGTGACGACCCGGGGTTCGAGATCGCGCGCAAGTACCTGACCAAGAGCGCGTCGAAGCGCTGGAATCCCGACGTGTCCACCACCGTGCTCGCCGACGGCCCCAACGCGGACCCGGCGAAGGCGTCCAACGACCGGGAGGGCGGCCGCAACTACCCGCTGAGCGGCACCGAGGTGGCGCAGGTGGACGAGCAGCACGCGTATCGGCCCCAAGGGCGCCCCTACGGGGAGAACATCCACCTTGTCCAGGTGAAGGGGGCGAACGGCAGTGAGTGGCGCATCAACGCCCTGCCGCAGGGTGTCGTGCTCGGTGAGTCCGACTTCCAGCGCACCTATCAGTCGGTCAACAAGTTCTACTTCGCCTCGAGTTCGTCCGGAGCGGGTGCCCCGGAAGGGCTCGTCGCCGACCCGGTCTACGTGCGCCAGCGCATAGACCCGGTGACCCAGACGGTGAAGTCGCTCCTCGACGGGCCCACCACGTGGCTTCGCCCGGTGGTGGAGTCGCGTTTCCCGACGCGGACGCAGCTCAAGGAGGGGACCAGGACGCTGGCCCCCGACGACCAGGGCAAGCTGGTCGTGCCGCTGAACGAACGCGCCGACCCGGTCGGCCTCGGCCTGTGCCGGAAGATGGCCGCGCAACTCCTGTTCACCCTCCAGGACTTGACGTCGTCGGGCGTCAAGAGCGTGGAGCTGCAGCGGTCCAACGGCTCCCAGCTGTGCGTGCTGAGCGAGGACCAGGCCGAGAGCGTCGCGTCGTACCGCACCGCGGACCACCCCGACTACCAGTACTTCATCGACGACAAGCGCCGGCTGGTACGGATGTCGGCCAACGCACGCCGCGGTGCCGACCCCTCCCCGGTGTCCGGACCGCTGGGCAGCGGTGAGCAGCCGCTGCGCTCGGCCGCGGTGTCGCGGGACGAGGAGCGCGCGGCCGGGGTGTCGCTGGACGGCAAGTCGCTCTACATGGGGTCGCTGGTCTCCGGCGGTGAGCTCGGCAAGGCGGAGGTGCACAGCAAGGCCAAGTCGGAGGAGGACCGTCTGTCCACGCCCAGTTGGGACGGCAGAGGTGACCTGTGGGTGGCCGACCGGGACGGGGAGCACTCCCGGCTCCTCTGGCTCTCCCAGGGCGCGGGCGAACCCGTGGACGTCAGGATCCCGGATCTCGACGGGCGTATCGAGGCGGTACGGGTAGCGGCCGACGGTGTGCGCATCGCCCTGATCGTGCGGAAGGACGGCAAGACGGCCCTGCGGATCGGCCGCATCGAACGGCAGGGTGGCGACGGCGACAAGCCCGACATCCTGGTCGACGGACTGCGGCAGGCGGCACCGCAGATGGAAGAGGTCACCGCGATGTCCTGGGCCGGCGGTAGCAGGCTCGTGGTGGTCGGGCGCGAGTACGGCGGGGTGCAGCAGATGCGCTATGTCCAGTGCGACGGCTCGGCGCCGGCGGCCTCGAACCTGCCCGGGCTCACCGGCGTCGACGAGATCGCCGCGTCCGAGGACGACCGGCAGCCGCTGCTCGCGCACTCGGACGACGGGATCGTGCGGCTGCCGACGGGGGCGCAGTGGCAGACGGTGGTGGAGAAGGGCAAGTCGCCGGTCTATCCCGGGTAGTCGGCTGGGTCTGCCGGGTCTGCCGGGTGGGACGGCGAACGGTTGCGCCGGCTGGGCCCGTTGGGCGGCTGGGCGGCTGAGGCGTGGTGTGCGGGGCGGGTACTGGTACCCGCCCCGCACTGGTGTCCGCTGTCGAGCGACCTCCCACAACACCCGTGTGGGGTACAGAAGTTGTGCACAGGGGTTATCCACAGGGGTGGCCGCACGGCTCACCTCTTGGCACAGTGGTGGACATGCGGGGCTGGTGGCAGGACCTCACCGATCTGGTGCTGCCGGCCGAGTGCGGAGGCTGCGGGAGGCCCCGGACGACGCTCTGTGAGGAGTGCCGTGCCTCTCTGTACGGAGCCGCACCGCGCCGGGTGCGACCGATACCGATGCCGCCGGGGCTGCCCGTGGTGCACGCGGCAGCCCCGTACGAGGACGCGGTGCGAGCAGCGCTGCTCGCACACAAGGAGAGGGGTGTGTTGGGGCTCGCGGGACCGCTGGGAGTGGCACTGGCGGGGGCGGTGCGGGCGGGTGTGGTGGAGGCGGGGGGTGGGGTGGGGGGAGAGGGCCCCACCGGAGCCGTCGCCGGATCGGCTGCTTCCCTCCTCCTCGTCCCGGTCCCCTCCGCCCCAAGTGCCGTGAGAGCTCGGGGACATGACCCGGCTCGGCGGATCGCGCTGGCTGCCGCGGGGGAGTTGCGGCGGTGCGGGGTGCGGGCCCGGGTGCTGGCTGTGCTGCGTCAACGTCGCGTCGTGGCCGATCAGTCGGGGCTCGACGCGCGGCAGCGGCTGGCCAATCTCAGTGGTGCGCTGGAGGTTTCGGCGGGTGGGGCGAGGCTGTTGGCCAGTGCCAGTGCCAGTGCCAGTGCCAGTGCCAGTGCCGCTCCCGGTGTCCGTTCCTGTCAAAGGTCTGGTGCGGGGCCGGGGGCCCGGGTCGTCATCGTGGACGATCTCATGACGACGGGGGCTTCGCTGGCCGAGGCCGCGCGGGCGGTAGGTGCCTTGGGCATGTTTTCCGTACGTGCGGAAAGGCGTGCGGGGAGAGGTGCGGGAACCACGCGGCGTACCAGGGAAGAGGGCGCCGAGGAGGCCCTGTCGGCGGGCGGGGATAGCGGGGATAGGGGGTCCGTGAACGTGGTCGGCGCGGCCGTTGTCGCCGCTTCACCGGAATCCTTCGAAATAAACCGGAACTGATAGAGAACTTGCGTCGTTGCAGGTAGTGAGTGGGTTCATCCAGCCGAATGGAGGTACGCGGCAGTAGAGGGTGACGACATCCGCCCGGGCGAGATATGTTCGGTTGTGAGGAATGGCGGACGCTGTCCCTCGCATATCGGAATGCCGGTCTTTGGGTTTTCTGCAATCACCCGGACCGGTGGGGTGGAGATCTTGCCCACGGGGGAGGAGGAGGTGGAAGTCACCGAGTCCGAGGCTCCGGGATTCACCGGGGTCTGGTGCAAAAGGGAGATGCTCCGCCACAGGAGCGGGGCGATCCGGGAACGGAGTTCTGCGTGGACATCGTCGTCAAGGGCCGCAAGACCGAGGTGCCCGAGCGGTTCCGCAAGCACGTGGCCGAGAAGCTGAACCTGGAGAAGATCCAGAAGCTCGACGGCAAGGTGATCAGCCTGGACGTCGAGGTGTCCAAGGAAGCCAACCCGCGTCAGGCCGACCGTTCCGACCGTGTGGAGATCACCGTCCGCACCCGTGGGCCCGTGATCCGCGCGGAGGCATCGGCTGCCGATCCGTACGCGGCGTTGGACCTCGCCACGGCCAAGCTCGACGCCCGGCTGCGCAAGCAGCACGACAAGCGCCGCACGCGCCGTGGCAACGGCCGCCTCTCCGCGGCCGAAGTCGTGGACGTGGTGCCCGGTGTGGCCTCGCTCAACCAAGAGGGCGAGACGGCCGCAGAAGAGGCCGCGGACGCGATCCCCACCACCAGGATCGGATCGCTCGAGATCCAGGGCGAAGGCCCGCTCGTGGTCCGCGAGAAGACCCACGTAGCCGCTCCGATGACGCTCGACCAGGCGCTCTACGAGATGGAGCTGGTCGGGCACGACTTCTACCTGTTCGTCGACTCCGAGTCGAAGGAGCCCAGCGTCGTCTACCGGCGCCACGCCTACGACTACGGCGTCATCCGCCTCAACACCGACCCCATGGTCGCCCAGGCCGAGTCGGCGGGCGGCGGTGGCGCGCTCGGCGGCTGACGGGCCCCGGTGACCGCTGATTTGGTGCCCCTGGAGCGTGTGTGCGCCCCCAGGGGCACCAACGTGCGACCACTGCGAGCAGCGCTCTGTCGCCCGGCATGAAATCATGGGCGCTCCGGTCCAACCGGTGTGCTGCTGCGTCGGGTTGGCGCAGCCAAGGCAAGACAGGCCATGGCCTTCAGGGGGAGGAACGATGGCGGACAGCTTCGGTCCGATGCGCGACGGTGATGCCGACGACGGCATCGGCATCGGCACGGATGCGGGCGTCCCACGCAAAGAGCCCATCAGGGTTCTTGTGGTGGACGACCATGCGCTCTTCCGCCGGGGCCTCGAGATCGTCCTCGCCGCCGAGGAGGACATCCAGGTGGTGGGGGAGGCCGGGGACGGCGCCGAGGCGGTGGACAAGGCGGCCGACCTGCTGCCGGACATCGTGCTGATGGACGTACGCATGCCCAAGCGGGGCGGCATCGAGGCATGCACGTCCATCAAGGAAGTGGCCCCGAGCGCCAAGATCATCATGCTGACGATCAGCGACGAGGAGGCGGACCTCTACGACGCGATCAAGGCGGGCGCCACGGGCTATCTCCTGAAGGAGATCTCCACGGACGAGGTGGCCACGGCGATCCGCGCGGTGGCCGACGGGCAGTCGCAGATCAGCCCGTCCATGGCGTCCAAGCTGCTCACGGAGTTCAAGTCGATGATCCAGCGCACCGACGAGCGCAGACTCGTGCCCGCGCCGCGGCTCACCGACCGTGAGCTGGAGGTCCTGAAGCTGGTGGCCACGGGGATGAACAACCGTGACATCGCGAAGGAGTTGTTCATCTCCGAGAACACCGTGAAGAACCATGTGCGCAACATCCTGGAGAAGCTGCAGCTGCACTCCAGGATGGAGGCCGTGGTCTACGCGATGCGGGAGAAGATCCTAGAGATCCGCTAGTCACGGGGCCTTGCCGGTCGGCTAGCCGATGGCTTCGACCAGCGGGCCCGCCAGTTCCGGCTGGTCCATGCGCTCCACGCGCACGGAGTCGCAGCCGACCCACTGCGCCGCCTCGACCAGGGCCTGGGCCATCGGCTCGACGGCCTTCGGGGAGTGCAGCGACACCTGCTTGGCGACCAGTGTGCGGCCCTCGCGCGCGGGGTCGACGCGGCCCATGATGCGGCCGCCGGAGAGCAGTGGCATCGCGAAGTAGCCGTACACCCGCTTCGGCTTGGGGACGTATGCCTCCAGGCGGTGAGTGAAGCCGAAGATCCGCTCCGTGCGGGCCCGCTCCCAGATGAGGGAGTCGAAGGGCGACAGGAGAGTCGTGCGGTGCCGCCCGCGCGGGGCGCTCTCCAGGGCCGCCGGATCGGCCCAGGCGGGCTTGGACCAGCCCTCCACGGTGACGGGCACCAGGCCCGAGTCCGCGACCACCTCGTCGAACTGCTCGCCCTTGAGGCGGTGGTAGTCGGCGATGTCCGCGCGCGTGCCGACGCCCAGCGACTGCCCGGCCAGGCGCACCAGGCGGCGCAGGCACTCGGCGTCCTCCAGGTCGTCGTGGAACAGGGCGTCGGGGATCGCGCGCTCGGCGAGGTCGTACACCCGCTTCCAGCTGCGCCGCTCGGTGCACACCACCTCCCCGTACATCAGCGCCCGCTCGACGGCGACCTTCGAGTCCGACCAGTCCCACCACTCGCCCTTGTTCTTCGCGCCGCCCAACTCCGTGGCGGTGAGGGGGCCTTCGGCGTGGAGCTGCTTGATCACGGCGTCGTACGCGCCGTCGGGCAGCTGGTGGTTCCAGTGCGGGCGGTCGCGGTAGGCGCGGCGGCGGAAGGCGAAGTGGGGCCACTCCTCGATGGGCAGGATGCACGCGGCGTGCGACCAGTACTCGAAGGCGTGGGGTCGTGCCGGAGACGCGCTGTCGGATGTGGTGCTCCAGTACGCCGATTCGATCCTGTCGCGGCCGACGGCGCCCAGGCGTGCGTACGGAATGAGCTCGTGGGAGCGGGCGAGCACGGAGATCGTGTCGAGCTGGACGGCACCGAGGTGCCGGAGCACACCCCGCACGCCCGCCCTGCGGTCCGGGGCGCCGAGGAAGCCCTGGGCGCGCAGCGCGATACGGCGGGCCTCGTCGGCGGAGAGCGTGGTGACGGGCGGCAGGATCGTCATGTCGGGAACCTTAGGCGGCGGCACTGACAATCAGGCCCGGGGCGGCAGATACGGCAGGCGGGAGACGATGCCGAGGTCCGCGGGCAGCAGGGCGCCGACCCAGCAGTCGCGGAGTGTGCCCTTGTTGAACAGGCCGGCCCGGAGCACGCCCTCGACGCGGAAGCCCGCCTTCTCGATGACGCCGCGCGAGCCCGTGTTGCCGACTTCCGCACGCCATTCCAGGCGGGTGCAGGAGAGGTCGGTGAAGGCCCAGCGGGCGAGGCCGAGGACGGTCTCCGTCATGTAGCCGCGGCCGCGGTGTTCCTTGGCCGTCCAGAAGCCCACTTCCCAGCCACCCGCGCGCGGGTGGTGCAGGCTGGCCGCGGCGACGAGGGGGCCGCCTTCGTGCGGGCGTACGGAGAAGACGTACTCGGTGTCGTCGCGCCAGCCCTCCGGTGCGATGCGGCCGGTGAAGATTTCCGCGTCGGTGAGGGAGTACGGGGAGGGGATGGTGGTCCAGCGCTGGATGTCCGGGTCCTGGCACGCGGCGTACACCTCGTCGGTGTCCTCGGGGGTGACGGCGCGCAGCGACAGGCGTTCGGTGGTCAGGGTGACGGGCTCCATCGGCCGATTCTGCGTGGACGGTGCCCGGGGGCGCCATGATTTTTGGATGTCTGTGAGGTCTCTGTGAGGAGGTCATCACTTTTCGTGGTCGGATCCGGCACCTTCGGCGCTCCCCGTCCGTTGACGTCATGGCAGACCTCCCGGCGCGGCCGGGTCCTCGCTTACGATGGCCGTTGCCCTACGAGTAAACCGACCGTGCCAGGCCCGACCGGCAAGGAGACCAACCCCCGTGTCCGTCCTCTCGAAGATCATGCGTGCAGGCGAAGGCAAGATCCTGCGCAAGCTGCACCGCATCGCGGACCAGGTCAAGTCCATCGAAGAGGACTTCGTCAGCCTCTCCGACGCCGAGCTGCGCGCCCTGACCGATGAGTACAAGGAGCGGTACGCCGACGGCGAGTCCCTCGACGACCTGCTCCCCGAGGCGTTCGCCACGGTCCGTGAGGCCGCCAAGCGCGTCCTCGGCCAGCGGCACTACGACGTCCAGATGATGGGCGGAGCCGCCCTGCACCTCGGCTATGTCGCCGAGATGAAGACCGGTGAGGGCAAGACCCTCGTCGGCACGCTGCCCGCGTACCTGAACGCCCTGTCGGGCAAGGGTGTGCACCTGATCACGGTCAATGACTACTTGGCCGAGCGCGACTCCGAGATGATGGGCCGCGTCCACAAGTTCCTTGGCCTGACGGTCGGTTGCATCCTGGCCAACATGACGCCGGCACAGCGCCGCGAGCAGTACAACTGCGACATCACCTACGGCACGAACAACGAGTTCGGCTTCGACTACCTGCGCGACAACATGGCGTGGTCGAAGGACGAGCTCGTCCAGCGCGGCCACAACTTCGCGATTGTCGACGAGGTCGACTCGATCCTCGTGGACGAGGCCCGTACGCCGTTGATCATCTCCGGTCCCGCCGACCAGGCCACCAAGTGGTACGGCGACTTCGCCAAGCTGGTGACGCGCCTGACCAAGGGCGAGGCGGGCGAGCCCCTCAAGGGCATCGAGGAGACCGGGGACTACGAGGTCGACGAGAAGAAGCGCACCGTCGGCATCCACGAGTCCGGTGTCTCCAAGGTCGAGGACTGGCTGGGCATCGACAACCTCTACGAGTCGGTGAACACCCCGCTCGTGGGTTACCTGAACAACGCCATCAAGGCCAAGGAACTCTTCAAGAAGGACAAGGACTACGTCGTCATCGACGGCGAAGTCATGATCGTCGACGAGCACACCGGCCGTATCCTCGCGGGCCGCCGCTACAACGAGGGCATGCACCAGGCGATCGAGGCGAAGGAAGGGGTGGACATCAAGGACGAGAACCAGACGCTCGCGACGATCACCCTGCAGAACTTCTTCCGCCTCTACAAGCGTGAGGGTTACGCGAGTGGCCTGTCCGGCATGACGGGTACGGCCATGACCGAGGCCGCAGAGTTCCACCAGATCTACAAGCTCGGTGTCGTGCCGATCCCGACCAACAGGCCGATGGTCCGCGCCGACCAGTCGGACCTGATCTACCGCACCGAGGTCGCGAAGTTCGCTGCGGTGGTCGACGACATCGCCGAGAAGCACGAGAAGGGCCAGCCGATCCTGGTCGGCACCACCTCGGTCGAGAAGTCCGAGTACCTCTCGCAGCAGCTCTCCAAGCGCGGCGTCCAGCACGAGGTGCTCAACGCCAAGCAGCATGACCGTGAGGCGACGATCGTCGCCCAGGCCGGCCGCAAGGGCGCCGTCACCGTCGCCACGAACATGGCCGGACGAGGCACGGACATCAAGCTCGGCGGCAACCCCGACGACCTCGCCGAGGCGGAGCTGCGCCAGCGCGGCCTCGACCCCGAGGAGCACATCGAGGAGTGGGCTGCCGCGCTGCCCGCCGCCCTGGAGAAGGCCGAGAGGGCTGTGAAGGCGGAGTTCGAGGAGGTCAAGGACCTCGGCGGGCTCTATGTGCTGGGCACGGAGCGGCACGAGTCGCGCCGTATCGACAACCAGCTGCGCGGTCGTTCCGGCCGTCAGGGCGACCCCGGCGAGTCCCGCTTCTACCTGTCGCTCGGTGACGACCTGATGCGCCTGTTCAAGGCCCAGATGGTCGAGCGCGTCATGGCGATGGCGAACGTCCCGGACGACGTGCCGATCGAGAACAAGATGGTGACCCGCGCGATCGCCTCCGCGCAGTCCCAGGTCGAGCAGCAGAACTTCGAGACGCGGAAGAACGTCCTCAAGTACGACGAGGTCCTCAACCGCCAGCGCGAGGTCATCTACGGCGAGCGCCGCCGCGTCCTGGAGGGCGAGGACCTGCAGGAGCAGATCCAGCACTTCATGGACGACACGATCGACGCGTACATCTCGGCGGAGACCGCCGAGGGCTTCGCCGAGGAGTGGGACCTGGACCGGCTGTGGGGCGCCTTCAAGCAGCTCTACCCGGTGAAGGTCACCATCGAGGAGCTGGAGGACGCGGCGGGCGACCGTCAGGGTCTGACCGCCGAGTTCATCTCCGAGTCCGTGAAGGACGACATCCACCAGCAGTACGACGCGCGTGAGGAGCAGCTCGGCTCCGAGATCATGCGTGAGCTGGAGCGGCGCGTGGTCCTGTCGGTCCTGGACCGCAAGTGGCGTGAGCACCTCTACGAGATGGACTATCTCCAGGAGGGCATCGGCCTGCGGGCGATGGCGCAGAAGGACCCGCTGGTCGAGTACCAGCGCGAGGGCTTCGACATGTTCAACGCCATGATGGAAGGCATCAAGGAGGAGTCGGTCGGCTACCTGTTCAACCTGGAGGTCCAGGTCGAGCAGCAGGTCGAGGAGGTGCCGGTCGAGGACGCCGCGCAGACCTCGCTGGACAAGGACGGCGCGCAGGACGCGGTTCCCGCCGCCGCCGGGCGTCCGGAGATCCGCGCGAAGGGCCTGGAGGCCCCGCAGCGCCCGGCTCAGCTCCACTTCCAGGCGCCGAACGCCGAAGGCGGCGTCGACGAGGGCGACTTCGCCACGGAGCCGGACGGGGGCGTCCGTTCCGAGTCGGACGGCCTCACGCGCGCGGAGCGCCGTAAGGCCCAGAAGGGCGGCCGTCGCCGCAAGAAGTGACCTGAGGTGAGGGCGCCCGCTCTGAGGCGGGGCCCGAACCGGCGGAGGGCCGGGCGCTGTTGAGCGCCCGGCCCTTCGTCGTGCCGGGGCGCGTCCTTGCCTCAGCCGGTCTGGACGGCGGTGCACTTCCACCTCTGGTCGGCGCCCAGGTGGAGGCGGAAGGCGAGGGCGCGCAGGCTGGTGCCCGCGCCGATGCGGGCGAAGACCTCGTACACGCCGGGCTGCGGCTGGTAGTGGCCGATGCGGTGGACGGCGGGGGCGTGGCCGTTCACGTTCAGCGGGCGGCGTTCCGCGAGCTCGGCCAGGTCGTCGTAGGCGGTGTGCGCGATGTGGCGGGCCACCCAGTGCATCGGGCGCTGTCCGCTGAGGACGAGCAGCAGTCGGTCCGTGAACAGCTCGGTGGGGTGCGGTGGGGGCTGTGGGGGCCGGGGCGGGGTGCGCAGGGGGCGGCCGCCGGGGTGGCGGGTGTCCTGGCGGCCCGGCGGCCGGCCCGTGCCCGGCCGTGCGCCGGGGGGCCGGGTGCCCGGTCGTGACCTCGGCCTGGTCATCACCTTGCGCACGCTGCATCGCCTCCGCTCGGACGTCCGGCCCCGATCTCGGGTACCGGGAGGTAACTTCCGTCGGAAGATCTTGTACGGGGGTGGCGGCGGCCTCCGCAAGGCGGCCCGGAGCCCGGGGAGGGTGGCCCGGAGATTCACCTATCAGGTGTTCCGGGCGGGCCGAATCCCCGAAATCCCGGGGGTGGGCAGAGTGAAGAACGGGGCCTGGGTTGACGTCGGAACGGGCTTGGGCGGCAGCCCGATCGGGGACGCCGCACGTATCCTGAAGGCCCTTCCCGGAGCCTGCCGGCAGTCCGGCCGGAGCGGTCCCCCGAACGAAAGCGGCCAGCCATGCGCGTCTATGTCCCCCTGACCCTGCCCCGGCTCGCGGAGGCGCACCAGGCGGGCGAACTGGGGCCCGGGCCGCTGACCGCGTACGCCGTCACGCCCGCGCTGCGGGAGTGGTACGTCTCGGACGACATCGAGGAGCTGGAGTACGCGGCGCTCAACCGGGCCGCGCTCGCCTCGCTGCGGCTGCTTGCGGGGGATCCGTCGGCGGTGCGGCGCCGGGTCGTCGTGGCGGCGGACGTGCCGGACGGTGCCGCGATGGCCGATCCTGACCGGGGCCTTGACGAGGGTGCGCTCGGCGAGGTGCGGATCGCGGGTGCGCTGCCGCTGGCCAAGGCGGCGGCCGTGCATGTGGACGCGGACGACGCGGAGGCCGATGTGTCCGCGGCCGCGGCGGTGCTGGGCGCGGCGGACCAGGGTGACGACGACGCGCAGTTCACGGTGGACGGGGCCGAGGACCACGAGCTGCTGTGGTTCGCGACGCAGGAGATTCCGGGGCTGGTCGGCTGAGCGGCTGATCGGCCGGGTGTGGCCGCGTGCGTCTGTGTGCGGGCCGGGCTCGGGCTCGGCACGGGCTCACGGGCTCAGGTCGGGCGCAGCTCTCACGGGGCGCCGGCCGAGCTTTGGCCTGAGCGACCCTCGGTGGTGATCAGGGTCGGGTCCGGGGACGGTCAGGGATCTGCCGATGGTGGGCGGCCGGTGGCGGCGGGTACGTTCTTCGACATGGGGAAGCACGCACACGCAGCACACATCGTCTGGGACTGGAACGGCACGCTCCTGCACGACATCCACACGGTGATCGAGGCGACCAATGCCTCGTTCGCGGAGATCGGCCTGGCGCCGATCACGCTGGAGCGGTACCGCGATCTGTACTGCGTGCCCATACCGCGCTTCTACGAGCGGCTCATGGGGCGGCTGCCCACCGAGGCCGAGTGGGAGGTGATGGACGCCGTGTTCCACAAGCACTACTGGGCGCGGGCGGAGTCCTGCGGCCTCGCGGACGGCGCGGCCGAGCTGCTCGCGCAGCGCCGGGCGGCGGGGCGCACGCAGTCGCTGCTCTCGCTCGCCCCGCACGAACATCTGGTGCCGATCGTCCGCAAGCACGGCATCGAGGAGCACTTCATACGCATCGACGGGCGGATGGACACCTCGCACGCGGGCAAGGCCGACCGCATGGTGCGCCACCTCGCCGCGCTCGACGGCATACCGGCGGCGCGCACGGTGGTGATCGGTGACGCGGTCGACGACGCGGTGGCGGCGGCCCACGCGGGCGCTCACGCGGTCCTCTACACCGGTGGCTCGCACAGCCGCGCCAGCCTGGAGGAGGCGGGCGTGCCCGTGGTGGACACGCTGGCCGAGGCGGTGCGGGTGGCGGACGGGTTCGCGGCCTGAGCCGGCCTGGGCCCGCCTGGGCGGGGCCGCGCCGGGGCCGTCGTCGGCGTCGGGGCGCGGCTGCCTCAGGGGCCGCCTCAGGTGACCGGTGCCTTCGCCCGCAGCACCGTCAGGAACTCGCGCATCCAGCGGGAGTGGTCCGGCCAGGCGCGGGCGGAGACGAGGGTCCCGTCGACCACCGTCTCGGCGTCCTGGAAGGTCGCGCCCGCGGACTGGATGTCCAGCTCGAGGGCCGGATAGGCGGTCACGCGGCGGCCCTGGAGCCCGCCGATGGCCGCGGTCAGGAGGGGGCCGTGGCAGATCTGGGCCACCGGTTTGTCGGAGTCGAAGAACGCCTTGAGGATCTTCCGGAGCTCGGGGTCGTTGCGCAGATACTCGGGGGCCCGGCCGCCGGGGATCACCAGGGCGGCGTACTGCCCGGGGTCGACCTCGGAGAAGGCGAGGTCGGCGGGCCAGGTGTAGCCCGGCTTCTCGGTGTAGGTGTCGAAGCCCGGCTCGAAGTCGTGCACGACGAACTGGAGCTTCTTGCGGGCGGGGGCGGCGATGTCGACGTCGTAGCCCTCCTCGCGCAGCCGTTGATAGGGGTAGAGCACCTCCAGTGACTCCGCCGCGTCACCGGTCACTATCAGGATCTTCGCTGGCATCTCGCCGCACTCCCCTCGGCCGGGCCCGCCCGCCCGTCGGGCGGATCGCCTTGGCCAACGTGCCTCCACCGCGCCCCTTTGCCAAGAGGGCCACCCATAAGTCGGAGAGAGCCGGAAGCCACAAGAGAGCCGGAAGCCGTCCGCACGACCGTCCACGAGAGCGTCCACGAGGCAAGGAGAGGGGGAGTGGCTCGGTCATGGCTGGTTTCTGTGCAGAGTGGCAAAGTTTCACCTCATCTTTTGTACACATGCGGCTCATGACGGGTTACCGGTGCGGGGCGATAGCCTTGTCCCGTGATCAGCGCGATATCCCGCGGGGGCACGAGTGTCCCCGCCCTGCGCCCGGGAGCCACGGAGTACATCCGTGCCCGGGCGGTCGCTGACGCTTCCTCGCGGTGCGGCCGGCCGAGCCGGCCGGCAAGCCACTCAGCGAAGCCGCTGAATTTGGCGGATAACCGCCCGCTCATCGCTCATCGCGGCATAACGTCGACCTGGACCGGAGACCCCGCGTCGCGGCGTTATGTCACATCACTTCCTTCTACGTCACGCAACGGCGCGCGACAGGAGTCAGAGGACAATGCAGACCAAGCTGGACGAAGCCAAGGCCGAGCTGCTCGCACGGGCCGCCCGGGTAGCTGAGAACAGCCCGGTTGGGGGGCGCCTACCCACAGGGGCTCCGACCGGGTCGACGAGCGAGGCCGCGCCCGACCAGGACACCGCACTCGCGTTCCTCCAGCGCTACTACCTGCACACCGCCCCCGAGGACCTTGCCGACCGTGACCCGGTCGACGTCTTCGGAGCCGCCTTCTCGCACTACCGGCTGGCCGAGAACCGCCCGCAGGGAACCGCCAACGTCCGGGTGCACACCCCGACGGTCGAGGAGAACGGCTGGACGTGCAGCCACTCCGTCGTCGAGGTGGTCACCGACGACATGCCGTTCCTCGTCGACTCCGTCACCAATGAGCTCTCCCGCCAGGGCCGCGGCATCCACGTCGTGATCCACCCCCAGGTCATCGTCCGCCGCGACGTCACGGGCAAGCTCCTCGAGGTCCTGTCCGCCGACGCCTCGACGGAGCGCCCGCACGACGCGCTCACCGAGTCGTGGATCCACGTCGAGATGGACCGCGAGACCGACCGGGCCGACCTGAAGCAGATCACCGCCGACCTGGTGCGCGTCCTGTCCGACGTCCGCGAGACCGTCGAGGACTGGGAGAAGATGCGCGACGCGGCGCTGCGCATCGCCGATGAGCTGCCCGGTGAGCCGACCGCCGTCGACCTGCGCGACCAGGAGGTCGAGGAGGCCCGCGAGCTGCTGCGCTGGCTCGCCGACAACCACTTCACGTTCCTCGGCTTCCGCGAGTACGACCTCACCGAGGACGACTCCCTCACCGCGGTCCCCGGCACCGGCCTCGGCATCCTGCGCGCCGACCCGCCGCACGACGGCGAGGACCACCACCCCGTCAGCCCGTCCTTCAGCCGGCTGCCCGCCGACGCCCGCGCCAAGGCCCGCGAGCACAAGCTCCTGGTCCTGACGAAGGCCAACAGCCGGGCCACCGTGCACCGCCCGAGCTACCTCGACTACGTCGGCGTGAAGAAGTTCGACGCCGAGGGCAACGTCATCGGTGAGCGCCGCTTCCTCGGTCTGTTCTCCTCGGCCGCCTACACCGAGTCGGTGCTGCGCGTCCCCGTGATCCGCCGCAAGGTCGACGAGGTCCTCAAGGGCGCCGGGTTCTCGCGCAACAGCCACGACGGCCGTGACCTGCTGCAGATCATGGAGACGTACCCGCGCGACGAGCTGTTCCAGACCCCGGCCGACGAGCTGCGCTCCATCGTCACGAGCGTCCTGTATTTGCAGGAGCGGCGGCGGCTGCGGCTCTACCTGCGACAGGACGAGTACGGGCGCTACTACTCGGCGCTCGTCTACCTGCCCCGGGACCGCTACACCACGGGCGTGCGGCTGCGGATCATCGACATCCTCAAGGAGGAACTGGGCGGCACCAGCGTCGACTTCACCGCCTGGAACACCGAGTCGATCCTCTCCCGCATCCACTTCGTCATCCGCGTCGCTCCCGGCAGCGAGCTCCCGGAGCTGTCCGACGCCGACAAGGAGCGCATCGAGGCCCGTCTCGTCGAGGCCGCCCGCTCCTGGGCCGACGGCTTCGCCGAGGCGCTGACCGCCGAGTGCGGCGAGGAGCGGGCCGCGGAGCTCCTTCGCCGGTACGGCTCCGCCTTCCCCGAGGGCTACAAGGCGGACCACACGCCGCGTGCCGCCGTCGCCGACCTGGTGCACCTCGAGCAACTGACGCACGGCAAGGGCGACTTCGCGCTCAGCCTGTACGAGCCGGTGGGCGCCGCCCCCGGTGAGCGCCGCTTCAAGATCTACCGGCTCGGCGGCCAGGTCTCCCTCTCGGCCGTCCTGCCCGTGCTGCAGCGCCTCGGCGTCGAGGTCACCGACGAGCGCCCGTACGAGCTGCGCTGCTCGGACCGGACCAACGCGTGGGTCTACGACTTCGGTCTGCGCATGCCCAAGGCGCTCAACGGCAACGGCGACTACATGGCCGACGACGCCCGCGAGCGCTTCCAGGAGGCGTTCGCCGCCGCCTGGTCCGGCGAGGCCGAGGTCGACGGCTTCAACTCCCTGGTGCTCGGCGCCGGGCTGAGCTGGCGGCAGGCGATGGTGCTGCGCGCCTACGCCAAGTACCTGCGCCAGGCGGGCTCCACGTTCAGCCAGGACTACATGGAGGACACCCTCCGGAACAACGTCCACACGACGCGGCTGCTCATCTCCCTGTTCGAGGCCCGGATGTCGCCGGACCGGCAGAGCGCGGGCACCGAGCTCATCGACGGCATCCTGGAGGAGCTGGACGGCGCCCTCGACCAGGTGGCGAGCCTGGACGAGGACCGCATCCTGCGCTCGTTCCTCACGGTGATCAAGGCGACGCTGCGCACCAACTTCTTCCAGGAGGCGGCGGGTGGCAAGCCGCACGCGTACGTCTCCATGAAGTTCGACCCGCAGGCCATCCCGGACCTTCCGGCGCCCCGCCCGGCGTACGAGATCTGGGTGTACTCGCCGCGGGTCGAGGGAGTGCATCTGCGCTTCGGCAAGGTCGCGCGCGGTGGTCTGCGCTGGTCCGACCGCCGCGAGGACTTCCGTACGGAGATCCTCGGCCTGGTGAAGGCGCAGATGGTGAAGAACACCGTCATCGTGCCGGTCGGCGCCAAGGGCGGCTTCGTCGCCAAGCAGCTGCCCGACCCGTCCGTGGACCGGGACGCGTGGCTGGCCGAGGGCGTCGCCTGCTACAAGATCTTCATCTCGGCGCTGCTCGACATCACCGACAACCTGGTGGCCGGAGAGGTCGTGCCCCCGGCGGACGTCGTGCGGCACGACGAGGACGACACCTACCTCGTGGTCGCCGCAGACAAGGGCACCGCCACGTTCTCCGACATCGCCAACGAGGTCGCCGAGAGCTACAACTTCTGGCTCGGGGACGCCTTCGCCTCCGGTGGCTCGGCCGGCTACGACCACAAGGGCATGGGCATCACCGCGCGCGGCGCCTGGGAGTCCGTGAAGCGGCACTTCCGGGAGCTCGGCCACGACACCCAGACCGAGGACTTCACGGCGGTCGGCGTCGGCGACATGAGCGGCGACGTGTTCGGCAACGGCATGCTGCTCAGCGAGCACATCCGGCTGGTCGCGGCCTTCGACCACCGGCACATCTTCATCGACCCGAACCCGGACGCGGCCACCTCGTACGCGGAGCGGCGCCGCCTGTTCGAGCTGCCGCGCAGCTCCTGGGCCGACTACAACAAGGAGCTCCTTTCGTCCGGCGGCGGGATCTTCCCGCGCAGCGCCAAGGCGATCCAGCTCAACGCGCACATCCGCGAGGCCCTCGGCATCGAGACGGGCGTCGCCAAGATGACCCCGGCCGACCTGATGAAGGCCATCCTCCAGGCCCCCGTCGACCTGCTGTGGAACGGCGGCATCGGCACGTATGTGAAGTCGAGCGCCGAGTCCAACGCCGACGTGGGCGACAAGGCGAACGACGCGATCCGCGTGGACGGCCAGGACCTGCGGGTCAAGGTCGTCGGCGAGGGCGGCAACCTCGGCCTGACGCAGCTCGGGCGCATCGAGTTCGCGCGCTCCGGCGGCCGCATCAACACCGACGCGATCGACAACAGCGCGGGCGTGGACACCTCCGACCACGAGGTGAACATCAAGATCCTGCTGAACGCGGTCGTGGCCAACGGCGACATGACGGTCAAGCAGCGCAACAAGCTGCTCGCCGAAATGACCGACGAGGTCGGCCAGTTGGTGCTGCGCAACAACTACGCGCAGAACACCGCCCTCGCCAACGCCGTGGCCCAGTCGCCGTCGCTGCTCCACGCCCACCAGCGCTTCATGCGCAGGCTCGGCAAGCAGGGCCACCTCGACCGGGGCCTGGAGTTCCTGCCCACCGACCGGCAGATCCGTGAGCTGCTCAACGCGGGGCGCGGCCTGTCGCAGCCGGAGCTCGCCGTGCTCCTCGCGTACACGAAGATCACCACGGCGGACGAGCTGATCCAGACGACGCTGCCCGACGACGCGTATCTGCGTCGCCTGCTGCACGCCTACTTCCCGCAGGCGCTGCGCGAGAAGTTCCCCGAGCAGGTCGACGGGCACGCGCTGCGCCGCGAGATCGTGACGACGGTGCTGGTCAACGACACGGTGAACACCGGTGGTTCGACCTTCCTGCACCGGCTCAGGGAGGAGACGGGCGCCTCGCTCGAGGAGATCGTGCGGGCGCAGCTCGCGGCCCGCGAGATCTTCGGTCTCAGCGAGGTCTGGGACGCCGTCGAGTCCCTCGACAACGAGGTGCAGGCCGAGATCCAGACGCAGATCCGGCTGCACTCGCGCCGCCTCGTGGAGCGCGGCACGCGCTGGCTGCTCAACAACCGGCCGCAGCCGCTGCAGCTCGCCGACACCATCGACTTCTTCAGCGAGGGCGTCGCCCAGGTCTGGGCGGAGCTGCCGAAGCTGCTGAGCGGTTCGGACCTGGAGTGGTACCAGGGCATCCGGGAGGAGCTGACGGAGGCCGGGGTCCCGGAGGAGCTGGCGCAGCGGGTCGCCGGGTTCTCCTCGGTCTTCCCGGCGCTCGACATCGTCGCGATCGCGGACCGCACCGACAAGGACCCGATGGCGGTCGCCGAGGTGTACTACGACCTCGCCGACCGGCTGCACATCACCCGGCTCATGGACCGCATCATCGAGCTGCCGCGCGCGGACCGCTGGCAGTCCATGGCGCGCGCGTCGATCCGCGAGGACCTGTACGCGGCGCACGCGGCGCTGACGTCCGACGTGCTCTCGGTGGGCAACGGCGCGTCGACGCCGGAGCAGCGGTTCAAGGCGTGGGAGGAGAAGAACGCGGCGATTCTGGGCCGCGCGCGGACGACACTGGACGAGATCCAGGGCTCGGACGCGTTCGACCTGGCGAACCTGTCCGTGGCCATGAGGACCATGCGTACGTTGCTGCGTACGCACTCGTAGGCATCACCGCGCCGAGGGGGCGCCCACAGCGAGTGATGTGGGCGCCCCCTCGCGCGCGTCCGGCCGGGCGGGGTCAGAAGCCGGTTTCCGGGGCCAGGAGCCGGTTTCCGGGGTCAGGTGCCGGTTTCCCAGACGGTGACCGTCCCCTTGAGGTCGGGGAGGTAGTCGGGGTCGCCGGGGGCGTCGACGTCGGTGATGGTCCACATGGCGAGGTTGCCGTCGCCGGTGATCATGCAGAGCCGGTCGCCCTTGACGATCTGCTGGGACTTGTTGATCGAGTCGCCGCTCAGGGTCTCCCTGAAGGGGTTCTGCTCGGCGCCTTCCCGGCACTGCTCCGGGGTGGCGCCGGCCGCCTTGCCCATGGGGTGGTCGAACGTCAGCTGCTGGTACTCCGCCGAGAAGTCGTAGTCCTCGCTGTCCATGCTCCCGGTCGGGTCGACCTTGGGGCCGTCGAGGTCCACATAGGTGCGGTCCAGTGAGCCGGCCGGGGTGCGCAGTGTCATCGGCCGGTCCTTGAACAGCGCCTTGTACGTGGTGCCGGCGGGGGGAGTCGAGGCATCCCCGGTGGGGTCACCGGGATCATCGGAACTCTCTTCCTCCTTGGGGGAGTTGGCGGGCGATGACGTGTGCTTGCCGTCGTTGCCCTGCGCCTCGTCGCCGCTGTCGCCCTTGTCGTCCTTGCCGAGCACCCACACCGCCGCGCCCGCGCCCGCTCCGACCGCGAGGACCAGGGCGGCGGCGATCAGGGCGAGTCGGCCGCGGCGCCGGGGCCTGGCCGGTGCGGGGGCGGGAGCGGGGGAGAGGTTGAAGGTCTGGGGGCCCGTCGTGGCGGGGCCGTGCGCGCCCGGGGTGCCCGGAGCGGTGCCCTGTGCGGGGTAGCCCTGGGTCGGGGGCGCCGGGTAGCCGTAGCCCGTGGGCGGCGGGGTGGTGGGCGCCGTCGGCGGGGCGGCGGGAGCCTCGGGCGGGGGCGGGTTCTGGGCCGTCTGCTCGCGCCGGGCGATCTCCTCGGCCAGGGCGAGCGGCAGCCAGCCGCCGAAGTCGCTCAGCGCACGGCCCGACGCCCGCTCGCACCACTCGGCGAGCTCGGCGGTGCCGATGCGGGCGGCCGGGTCACCGGTGAGGCAGCGCTCCAGGAGCGGGCGCAACTGGTCGTCGTACGCGGTGAGTTGGGGCGGGCGGTGGGCCGTGTTGGCGATCTGGGCGGCGATGGTGATGGCGCCGCCGTCGCCGTAAGGGTGGCGGCCGGTGGCGGCGATCGCGGCGATCAGGCCGAGCGAGAAGACGTCGGTGGCCGCGGTGACCTGCTCGCCGAGGGCGTGCTCGGGCGACATGTACTGCGGGGTGCCGATCAGACCGCCGGACTGGGTGAGCTGGGTGGCGTCGGCGGCGCGGGCGATGCCGAAGTCGATGACGTACGGGCCTCCGGAGCCCAGCAGGATGTTGCTGGGCTTCAGGTCGCGGTGGATCACGCCCGCGCTGTGGATCGCGGAGAGCGCGCGAGCCGCGCAGCCGACGAGCTGGAAGACGGCGGGCAGCGGCAGCGGGCCGTGCGCGGCCAGGGCGTCGTCGAGGGGGATGCCGGGGATGAACGCCGAGGCGAGCCAGGGGAGTTCGCCGCTGGTGTCGTGGTCGACGACCGGCACCAGGTGGTAGCCCTGGACGCGGCGGGCGGCCTGCACCTCCTGCTCGAAGCGGCGCCGGAAGTCGGGGTCCTGGCCGTACTCGCGGCGGATCACCTTGAGCGCGACGGGCTGGCCGCCGCGGGTGTGGGAGAGGTAGACGGTGCCCATGCCGCCCTCGCCGATCCGGGCGAGGAGCCGGTAGCCGGAGGTCTCGCGGGGGTCCTGCGGCCCGAGGGGGCTCAGGATGTCGCGCCGGTTGCCGCCGCCGCGGCCGCCGGTGCCGCCCTGTGGTGCGCTGCCGCCCTGTGGTGCGCTGCCGCTCATGGTGTGAGTGCCTCCCCCGGTGACATGCGGTGCGCCTGTGCCGTGCGGCGCCGCTGAAGCGTACAGAGCTTACGACACCGTTGAGGGTGCCGAAGTTCCTCTCGTACGCGAGGAGTTGGGGGTGCGCTGCACGAAGGGAGGGGAGGGGCGTCAGGGTTCGCGGCGCACCCGGCGGGACCACTCGGACGAGGTGCCCGACTCGTCCCGGACCGTGAGGGGGGCGGTCGGGGGCAGCGCCCGTACCGTCTCCGCGTCCGCCAGGGGGACGGGGGACGGGGCGGGCACGGCGGGGCTCAGGGACGCCTGGACGCGGGTGACGTCGGCGGCGACCGGGGCCGGGAGCCAGCCGGTGAAGTCACGGATGTCGCGGACGCCGCCGACGGCGTCCTGGCCGCCGTCCTCGCCCACGTCATGGGCATCGCGCACCTCCTGGGCGTCGCGCCCCGCCGTCTCCGCGAACGCCGCGGCGAACAGCTCGGCCGCCCGCGCCGCCGTCGGCCGGTCCTCGGGGCGGGCGGCCAGGCAGGAGCGGACGAGGGCGCGGACCGGCTCCGGCACGTCGTCCAGGGCCGGGGGCTCGCGGTCGGTGCCCGCGATGCGCGCGGCGATGGCCAGGCCGTTGCCGCGCCCGAAGGGATGGCGGCCGGCGGCGGCCTCGGCGGCGACCAGACCGAGTGCGAACACGTCGGCGGCGGGCGTGAGCGGCTGCCCGAGGGCGTGCTCGGGCGACATGTAACGGGGCGTGCCGACGAGGCGGCCCACCGTGGTCAGCGTCGCCCCGGCGGCGCGGGCGATGCCGAAGTCCAGGAGCCAGGGGCCGTCGGCGGCGAGTAGCAGGTTGCCCGGCTTGACGTCGCGGTGGATGACCCCGGCGAGGTGCACGGCGGACAGGGCGCGGGCGGTGCACGCGGCGAGCTGGAGCACGGTGGCGGCGGGCAGCGGCCCGTGGTCGTCGAGGGCGTCGTCCAGGGGGATCCCGGGGACGTACCGGGTGGCGAGCCAGGGGCGGGCGGCGTGAGCGTCGTGGTCGACGACGGGCACGAGGTGGTAGCCCGCGACGTGGTGGGCGGCGGCGATCTCGCGGGCGAAGCGCTCGCGGAAGGCGGTGGAGCCGGAACCCTCGGCGTACTCGGCGCGGATCAGTTTCAGGGCGACGGGCTGGCCGCCGCGGCTGTACGAGAGGTAGACGGTGCCCATGCCGCCCTCGCCGATCCGGGCCCGCACCGGGTAGCCGGACACCTCGCGCGGGTCCTGCTCCCGCAGCGGCTTCGGTACCGCACCCCCCATGACTGCTCCCCGTCCGTGTCGGTCCCCGTCGGTCCCTGTCGGCCTCTGTCGGCCCCTGTCGCCGGTGGTGCAGCGGAGCGTATCGCGGGGCGGGAGGTTGTCTCTGGGGTGCGGAACGCGTGATGAGATTCGCCATATCCCAATAATTCGGGCATATGGGCTAAGGTGGATGAGATTGTCTGACGGAGGTCTGCGGGGCCCGTACGAGGCGTACTACGAGGCGTACTACGAGGCCGCACGAGGAAGGCCCGGCTGAACGTCTTCCGGTATCCAGACGTCTTCCAGGGCGTCTCCGCGATCAGTGGTCGGCAGTGGTCGGACTGAGGAAGGGCTCAAGCGTGACTGTGAACATCTCCGAGCGCCATACGGGGCGTCTGCCCGAAGCGTGGGCGCGGACGCCGCTGACCGTCGTCATGCCGACGTACAACGAGGCGGGCAATCTGCCCGGGATGGCCGACGCGCTGATGGCGCTCCCGCTGCCGGGACTGCGCCTGCTCGTCGTCGACGACTCCAGCCCGGACGGCACCGGCGACCTCGCGGAGAGCAAGGCGCAGGAGTACGCGGAGCGCGAGGGGGCCGCCCGGATCTCGGTGCTGCACCGCACCGAGAAGGACGGCCTCGGCCGGGCCTACGCGGCCGGGATGGCGCAGGCCGTCGCGGACGGCGCGCGGTACGTGCTGCAGATGGACGCGGACGGCAGCCACCCCGCCGACAAGATCGCCGAGCTGCTCGGAGTCGCCCTCGCCACCGAGGCGGGCGTCGTCATCGGCAGCCGCTATGTGCAGGGCGGCACCCTCTCCGACGCGTGGGGCGCGCACCGCAAGCTGCTCTCGCGCTGGGCCAACACGTACGCGGGCACCATCCTCGGCACCCGCGTCCGCGACATCACCGGCGGCTTCAACCTGTGGCGGGCGGATGCGCTGCGCGCCATCGACCTGGCGTCCGTGGACAGCGCGGGCTACAGCTTCCAGGTCGAGATGAAGTACCGGGCGCTGCGCCGCGGCTTCGACGTCGTGGAGGTGCCGATCCACTTCGAGGACCGCACGGTCGGCGAGTCGAAGATGAACCTGATGGTGCAGCTGGAGTCGATCGCGATGCCGTGGAAGCTACGGGCGAGGTCGCGACGATGACGATGCTGGACCAGGCCCCCACGACGACCTCCGCCACCCCTGGGGCGCCCGCGCCCGTCGTGGAGCCCGCGCGCACGGGCGGCGGCCGACTCACCTTCGCGCGTCTGCGCCGCCTCACCCTCGAGCTGGTGAAGTTCGGTGTGGTCGGCGGCAGCGGCGTGCTGGTCAACTTCGTCGTCTTCAACCTCCTTCTGCACGGCCTCGGTTGGGGCCCGATGACCGCGACGGTGCTGGCCAGCTGCATCGCCATGGGCACCAACTACCTGGGCTTCCGCTTCTTCACCTACCGGGACCGGTCCGCGCGCACGAAGCGGCAGATGGCGCTGTTCTTCGTCTTCAGCGGGATCGGCGTGGTGATGGAGAGCGCGCTGTTCTACGGGGGCTACCACCTGGCGGGCATGAGCGGGCCGCTCGGCTCGAACATCGCGAAGGCGCTGTCGATCGTGCTGGCGTCGGCGTTCCGCTTCCTGGTGTACCGGACGTGGGTGTTCCAGCACCGCGGGAACAAGGACCAGCGGGGGCACGCGAAGCGTGATGCGCGCAGCCACTGACGTGGCCGTCCGGGGCGCGCGGCTGCTCCTGTGGGGCGGCGCCCTGCTCCTGCTGATCCTGCTCGTCGCCGTGATCGCCAGGCTGCCCTGGGCGGGCGACCTCGGCGTCCACGCGGCGACGATCGAACGGCTCCGCCACGACCTGATCGACCCCGGCAACCCCCTCGTCGACGCGAACACCCCCAGCCCCTATTACTCCCCCTGGATGCTGCTGCTCGGCTGCCTGGCCAAGGTGACGGGGCTCGGGACGTTCGTGGTGCTGCGGGTGGCGGCGGTGGCGGGCCTCGCCCTGCTGGTGACGGGGGTCTGGAATCTCGTACGGACCTTCAGCACGCGACGGGCGGCGGCGCCGCTCGCCCTGCTGTGCCTGCTCCTGCTCTGGGGCCCGTCACTCTTCAACTGGAGCGGCTTCCTCGGCCTCAACTCCCTTGCGCTGACGATCTCGTATCCGAGTACGTTCGCGCTGGGCCTGTCCTTCCACCTGTGGGCGTCGCTGCGCCGCGCCCTGCGCTCCGCGTCGGGCCTGCCGGTCTTCCTCGGCCTGGGTCTGCTCTGGTCCGTCATCCTGCTCAGCCACCAGTTCACGGGCGTGGTCGCGTCGTTCGGGGTGCTCGCGATGGTGCTCGGGGCGCGGCCGTGGCCCTCGCGGACGGTGCTGCTGCGCCTGGGCGGGGGACTGGCGCTGGGCCTCGTGGTCCTGCTGGCCTGGCCGTACTACTCCTTCTTCGACCTGTTCGGGGTGAGCGGCCTGGAGGAGATCCACCGGTCGCTCTACCGGCACTTGCTCGGGCACTTCGGCCTGGTGCTGGTGGGGGTGGCGGCCCTCGCCCTGCGCTGGCGCCGGGACCGCCGCGACCCTCTGGTGATCTTCTTCGTGCTGGGCGCCCTGATGTTCGCGGCGGGCGGGCTCAGCGGCCACTACTCGTGGGGGCGGGTCCTGCCGGCCGCCCTGATCCCGGCGCAGCTGGCGGCGGCGCTCGAGGTGTTCGAGGCGGGGCGGCGGGCCAGGGTGCGGAGAGCCGGGGTGCAGCGGGCCGAGGTGCACCGGGCCGGGGGGCGGAGGCTCTTCGCGGGGGTGCTGGGGCTCGCGCTGCTTGTGGGTGCCTGGACGCAGGTGGGGACGCTGGGTTACGTGATCCCGAAGCGGGACCTGCCGTCGCGGGTCGCCGCCAAGTACAAGGCGCCGTGGGCGGGTTACCAGTGGATCATGGACCGGGGGGTGCGGTACGGGGACGTGGTGATGGCCAAGACCTTCCCGGCCCGGCAGATCCCCGCGTACGGGCCGTACACGGTGGCGCCCGGGTACCCGGACTTTTTCCTGCCGGACCAGCAGCGGCGCCTCGACGCCGTGAACCGGTACTTCGCCGCGGGTACGTCTCGGGCCGAGCGGCTTGAGGTGCTGCGGCGGTATGAGGTGCGGTGGGTGGTGGCGTACCCGGGGGACGGGGGGCTGTCGGCGGGGGATCCTGCGTTGCGGTGGGTGGGGGAGGGGCCTAAGGGGCAGGGGTTGTTTGAGGTGGTGGGGTGACCCTGCCTGCGGGCGTTGCTGTTCGTGTAGGGCAGGCCCGGGCCCGGGCATTCGGTCAGCCGATCCTGATCTCGTAGCGCAGCAGTTGGCGGTGGGCGGGCATGACCATCAAGTCGGCCTGGATCGCCCGGTCGTGGGCGTCCAGAGTGACTCTGCTGAGGCGGAGGACCGGCTCGGCCCGGCCCAGGCGCAGGGCCGCGCGCTCGTCGGCGTCGGGCATGCGGGCGGTCACGTCCTCGCGGACGCGTACGCCGATGTGGCCGAGCCCGGCGAGGAGTGTCACGGCTCCGCCGCGGATCTTTCCCGTCTCGGCGAGTGGGGTGCCGTGGGCGATGTCCAGTGGGTAGTACGTGTCCGTCAACTCGCAGGGATCGCCGTCGAGTTCGATGATCCGGCGACGCACGACGACTGTGTCGCCACTGCCTACGCCGAGCAGGGCGGCCACCTCGTCCGGAGCAGGCTCCTCGCCGGCGTGCGTGATGCGTTGGGTGCCCTTGCCTCCTCGGGCGGCGGCTTCGGCTCCCCAGGCGTCGGCTTCGCCCTGCGCGCGTGGCGTCAGGTAGGGCATTGAGGTGCTGGCCCATGTGTGGTCGACCATGGCGTTCTCCGTCAGTTGTCGGGGCTGCCGCGTATCTGCGGTGAGTGGTGACGGCTGTCGGTCCCGGCCTCGCCAAGTAGGTGTCATTCCCTGGATGCCGGTGCCGGTGCCGGTGCCACCGGAGGCGCGGTCATCGGGGCAGGTCGAGCAGCATGACGTCATGAAGGTCGGCGTCCTCCCACGGGCAGGCATCGCCGATCTTTCGGTATCCCCATGACCGGTACACGATTGATGCCGCCCTGCTGTCGGGGTGAACGTTGAGTAGAACGCGCTCAGCGGTGACGCCGTCGAGCAGCGCGTCGTGCAATCGGCGCGCGATGCCCAGCTCGCGCCATTGCTCGCGTACGGCAAGCTCCAGGAGGCCGAAGGTCCGGCGCCCGTCCTCGCGGCGCATCTCGGCGGAGACGGGTTCGGTGAGTTCGTCCCACCAACGGGTGCGGGGGCTGAGAGGGTGGCCGTAGGCCATGCCGACCGCCTCACCACCTTCGGTACGGGCCAGGACTGCGCGGAAAGCCGCCTTGTGTGTCTGGGAGCGGAAACGCCGGAATGCGGCTGCGACGTCCTCCTCGGTCTCGTGGTAGGGCGGCTCGGCGAATGCCTCGGCGTAGACCAGCCTGAATGCGGCCTCGGACCGCGCCGCGGCCGGTCCGTCCAGGCGCTCCACCGTGATGGTGGTCTGCTGCGTCACGTAGTGCCTCTCACGTTGTGCCTTCTCGGACAGTTCGGACGGTCTCGCGGATGCGCTCACCGCACTCACGGGCTGCCATGCTGTCGACTCGGGCAGCGGCTCGCTGGAACTCCCGGATCTTGCCGAGCAGCCGAGGCGAGGAGATGCCGCCGCACATGTCGAGTACCGCACCCATCTCTGCACATGCCTCGTCGATCTCCCCGGCATCGAGGAGAACGCCCGCGAGTTTCACTCGGTACGACGCGCTGTTGCGGGCCAGGTCTCCCCCGATACCGCGTACGGCAGCGCGTAGGAACGGCACGGCGCGGGTGGGCCGCTCGGCCCGTACGTACATGTCGGCAGTGGCGTAGTCGACCTCGAACGGGCCCACGAACTGCGCCCAGTTGGGCACCTCGGGGTCGGTGTCCGCACAGCTCTGATGATGGACGGCGCGACTCAGGGCACGGCGCGCCCCCGACAGGTCTCCGGTGTGCGTGGCGACGTTGGCGTCCCGCAGTGCGATCACGAGGTGCACGGTGTGCCCGGCACCCGCACGGGTAGCGAGCCGGTGTGCGGTCTCGACCGCGCTCGCGGCCTCCCACACTCGATCCGCCTTGACGGCGAGGAGTACGAGGGTCTCCAACACCGAGACCTGGAGCAATGGGTTCTCGACAAAGTGCGCCGCTGCGAGCGCTTCCATACAGGCGGAACGTCCCTCGTCGATGCGGCCACCGTCATAGCCGTACCAGGCCCGGTGCCCGTGCAGTTCGGCGAGCATTGTCTGTAGCTCGCGGCCGACACGGCTCGTGTACGCGGCTGCTCCGAGCGCACCTGTGATCTCGTCCTCGATCCGGTGCGCCCGCATCATGGCGGGCAGGCTGCCTGCCGTGTGGTCCGTCCGGTACAGCCCGTCGAGCCTCGCGCGCAGCCGGGCAATGTCGGCGGCGCCGATCCGTGGACCGGGCCGCGCGGGGACCAGAGCTGTCACGGCCAGCGCTCCAGCATCGGCGACGAAGGTCCTTCGCTTCACCTCTTCAGGGTCGTTGACGGGCGCTGATACTGCTTGACGATGCCGGGGGACATCGAATCCCATCTCAGTCAATGGCACACCGAACATCGCTTCCAGCACGATCTGTTGGCCGGGATGGGGCAAGGGCGGAGGTGCCTCGCACTCCCAGCGGCGTAGCTGTCGGACACTCACCGAGGCATCGACGCCGAGCCGCGCCACTTCCTCGGCAAAGGCCGTCACGAATGAACGCTGCGTGTACCCGGCCGCTCGCCGTAGCCGCGCCAGGCTGTTCCCGGCCGCCGTGCCCGCCATGTGCTCCCCTCGCGGCTGCGGATTTCCTTTCACCGTAGTCACCTGGCCGCTACGGCGAAGTCGGAAACGTCCGCCCAAACGTCCGCTCCATCGTCACCCGTGGCGGAGCCCGATCCGGTGCACTGGTCCCACGCCGCTTCAGTAGTCGTTCTTAGTGCCTGAGAGCCCCACCCATGGACGGGACGACGTGCGACGTGAAGACCCCCGCGACCGTGCGACCGGTCCGGGGGCATGGCCACCAACTACAAGGGAGTTGACGACATGGCTCAAGCTATCGCGAGACTCGGCGGCGACCACAAGGGTTTGTCGTGCACGGCACCGACCTGCGGGCCCTGCTGGATCCACGGCGTGGAGGTGTCCGCGTGACGAACTCCTCTTACAGGCCGCGACTGTTGCCGTGGCAGACCCCGGACGGCAAGCCCTGCTACCTCGCCGGCGCGGAGAACGGCTACGTCTCCCGCGTCGCGGACAACATCGAATCCGTGCAGCTCGGCATGGCGGGTGAACTCCTCGATCATGTCGGTGACTTGCTGGGAGACACCGAGGTCACCACCGAAGAACTCCGGTTCGCCGTCTCCTGCTTGAATACGTCGCTCCGCGATGTGAAGCGCATCGCGGACAGCAGAGGTGCCCGTATGGCTGACGCCGGGGCAGACGACGGTCCTGACGAGGGGCCGCAGCTTCCCGCCGGGGTGTTCGGATGAGCGGCGGGACGCGGGGGCGCTACCGGTTCGCCGACTGGACGCTGAGTGCCATCACGGGCATGGCCGCGCGCTACGTCGGCAAGTGCCTTGCCTGCGGGGCACGTTGTGCCGACACCGCCGAGGCGGACGACGCGCAGGTGTGGTGCCTCAAGCACGCGGGTGCCACCCGGCACACCGGCTATGAGGTGTCCGGCTTCCAGTACTTCAACGCGTCCATGACCGGCCCGGGCGAAACGCAGAGCTCCGTCCCTGGGTAGCGGAGCCGCCTGGCCCCCGCCTGCGGACCACCGCGACGGGGGCTGGCTGCTGCCGGGGCAGGCCGGGTGGGAGGGGGGTGGTGGGTGGGCCAGGGCGGCCGCTGGGTGGGAGACGTGCCGCACGGGTGGTGCGGCGCAAAGCGGTGCGGGGCGGAGGACGGTCGCCCGGTCAGTGCGACGTGTGTGACGCCTGGCGTGGGGCTGCTCCATCGGTGTGGTGCGAATCCCGCACCGCGGGTGACCCCCTGCTTCGTAACGCAGGTGGCCACCCGGCGAGTTGAGGCTCAGCGCGCCACGCTCGCCACCAGCTTTGCCGCCCTGCGGACCCGGGAGCCCACCCGGCCCCCCGCCCTCCGTGCCAGCGGCCGTACCACCCGCGACGTCACCCCCACCGGCATCCAGCGGAGTTGTAGGCGGCCCGCTCCCCGGCCCTCCGGTTCCACCGCGACCTCGTGGGGCAGGGTGCCGCCCTTGTAGTCGACCCGGGCCGTCAGGGAAGGGAAGTGCAGGGGGGCCAGGAGCAGGCCCGTGTTGCGGAGGTTGTCCGGTGAGGTCAGCTGTACGAGGGGGTGGCGTGCGCCCTCGAAGCCGTTCACGGGGAGGGGGGCCGCGGCGAGGTCCAGGCGGACCGTGCCCTCGAAGATGCCGGGGGCGACCGGGTCCAGGCGGAAGCGGGTCGTCATCCGGCGGCGGCCCGGCGCCACCACGAGGGACGCGATCTGCGGGCCCACCGGGAGGCGCAGGCCCGGGTCGTACGTCCGCACGGACAGCTGCACGGACGCGCCCTGGCCCCGTTCGAGGCGGGTGATCTCGTGGCGGAACTGGGCGCCGGGGAACGGGCGCGTGTCCAGGCCCTGGTCCGTCAGGTCCAGTTCGCGGCGGGAGAGGGGGGAGGTGGGGAGTGCCTCGCCCCAGTACACGTGGCCGTCCGTGTCCGTCACCGTCGACCGCGGTGCCACCCCGTGGCCCAGGCCCCGCGCCGCCAGCTGCGCGTCGGACAGGCGGCCGTCCCGGACCAGTTGGGCCACGACCCGCTCGGCCCGTGGCAGGCGCGCGTAGGCGTCGGGGGAGAGCTCCGCCAGATACGGGTTCACGATCTCCGCGAAGCCCGTCAGCCACTCCTCGTCGCGGTACGGCAGGTCACCCGCGTACATGCGGAAGTCGTGCTTCAGGAATTTGTAGTCCTTGGCGGGGCGCACGCCCGCGTGGCCGCTCGTCGTCAAGAACTCGTCGATCAGGCGCTGCACATGGATGCGGTCGCGGACGTTCGTCAGCTTGTGGCGCTGGTTCGAGATCGAGGCCGATTCCGCCGCCTCGTAGGGGGCTATGTACCAGCGGTAGACCGGGTCCGGGATCACCGTGAAGGACGTGGCGAGGCAGTATGCCTGGGCCGAGAAGAGCTGGTCCTCGTAGTGGATGCCCTCCGGGAAGCGCAGGTCGTTCCCGTCCAGGAAGGACTTCTTGTACATCTTGCTCGTCGACAAGTGCTCGAAGAACAGGGCCGGTTCGGCTTCGATGCCCGGCACCGTGCGGCGCTCCGCCACCAGGTGCGGCATCCACGTCGACGTGCGGCCCGTGTCCACGCGGATCCGCTCCACCGCGCCCATCGCGAAGTCGATCTCCGGGCGCTCGCGGTGGGCGGCGAGCAGCAACTCCACCGCCCGCTCGGGGAGTTCGTCGTCGCTGTCCAGGAACATCACGTACGGGGCGCGCGCGATGTCCAGGGATCGGTTGCGCGGGGCGCTGCAGCCGCCGCTGTTCTCCGGGAGTCGGAGGTACGTGATGCGGTCGTCCGTCGACGCCAACTGCCGGGCCACCTCGGGGGTGTGGTCCGTCGAGTGGTCGTCGCTGATGACGATCTCGATGTTCGTGTGCGTCTGGCGGAGGAGGGAGGCCACCGCGCGCGGTAGGCGTTCCGCGTCGTTGTAGACGATCACCGTCACCGTGACATCGGGGGTTGTCGTCATGACGTGGCCGCCTCCTCGGGGCTCGGCGCCGGAGTGCGCTCGTCCACGGGCGTGATCGGAGGCAGGGACTCCGCCGGTTCGTCCAGGAACACCCGGCGTACGACGCGCTCCGCCGCCCGCCCGTCGTCGAACTCGCAGAACGTGCGCCGGAAGGCGGCACGGGCCTTCGCCGCCGTCTCGTCCCGCCAGGCGCCGGAGGTGAAGATCTCCGTCAACTCGGCCTGGGTTCGGGCCACGTGGCCGGGCGCGTGCGCCATCAGGTCGAAGTACACGCCGCGCGTCTTCGCGTAGGTCTCCCAGTCGTCCGCGTAGATGACGAGGGGGCGGTCCAGGTTGGCGTAGTCGAACATGATGGACGAGTAGTCGGTGATCAGGGCGTCCGCCGCCAGGGCCAGCTCCTCCACCGGGTCGTACGACGACACGTCGATGACCCGGCCGCTGCGGCGCAGCCCCGAGAGCGGGGACGCCGCGCCGCCGTAGAAGTAGTGGCCGCGGACCAGGAGCACCGTGTCCTCGCCCAGGGACTCGGAGAGTGCGGCCAGGTCGAGGCGCGGGGTCCACGCCGCCTCGTAGTCGCGGTGCGTGGGCGCGTAGAGGAGGGCCCGCTTGCCGGGGGCGATGCCGAGCTTCTCGCGGATGGAGCGGACGTCCGCCGCCGTCGCGCTGTAGTAGACGTCGTTGCGCGGGTAGCCGTAGTCGAGGGAGACGTAGTCCGCGGGGTAGGCGCGCTCCCACATCTGCGTGGTGTGGCTGTTCGCGGAGACGCTGTAGTCCCACTTGTCGACGCGCGACAGGAGGCTGTAGAAGTTCAGGCCCTTGGAGGCCGCCGGGTAGTCCAGCTGGTCCAGGCCCATGCGCTTGAGCGGGGTGCCGTGGTGGGTCTGGAGGTGGATCGCGTCCGGGCGCTTCACCACGGCGTTGGGGAAGTTGACGTTGTTGGTGAGGTACTTGGCGCGGGCCATGACCTCCCAGTAGCGGCGGGTGCCGGGCACGATGTGGTCCGTGCCGGGCGGGAGGAGCGGGACGTTCGCCGCCGAGACCACCCACACCGGGTGGATCTGCGGGGCCAGTTCCGCGAGCTTCGCCGCGATCGCCGCCGGGTTGCAGGCCACGCCCCGGTCCCAATACGCCGTGAAGACCGCCAGGTTGGGGTCGACGGGCTTGTTCAGGTCGCGGTGGTAGCGGACGTCGCGGACCTTCTTGCCCAGCTGGTGCTTGCGCGCGACGACCGCCGACTTGAGCTTGCGGCGCTTCTGGTTGGCGCTCTGGAAGGCGCGGTACTTCGTGAACGCGTCCTCTTCGAGGAGTCTGCGCCGCACCCCTTCGAGGCCGCCGGGGGGCTGGTAGCCCTCGGGGCGCCAGGTGACGGCCGCGCGCGAGGCGCGGTGGAAGAACTCGCGGGCGACCTTCTCCGGCATCGGCTCACGGGCCACGATCCGCAGACAGGTGCCCGTCATGATGTTGTAGAGGACCCGGCGCGGGCCCGGATCGGCGGCGAGGGCGAGCAGGCCCTCGTACTCCTCGATCAGCCGGAAGCGGTCCTCGGCGCTCGGCCGCGGCCGGCTCTCGGGGCGCAACTCCAGGCTGTTCAGGGCCACTTGGTCGAGGGTGGCGACCTGCCGTGCGAGGAGCAGGGAGGCGTACGCGGCGACCATCTCGCCGTCGCCGGAGTGCTGTGCCGTCTCGCCGTCGCCGGAGAGCTGTGCCCGTTCGCCGCCGCCGGAGAGCTGCTCCTGGTGCGCGCGCCAGAAGTCCGTGCGCAGCACGCGGGTGCCGAGCAGCGGGGTGACCTTCAGCAGGTCCGGGCAGTCCGCGAGGGCCGGCGCGCGGCGGCCCGCCTTCGCCAGGTGCGGGCCGTCCTCGCTGGGCATGCCCTGGTGGCGCCAGGTCGAGCGGACGTGGTCGAGCAGGAGCACGTCGACGGTGTCGGGGAGTTCGGCGGCGCGCTCGGTGACGGCGCGCAGGGCGCCGGTCGGCACCGTGTCCTTGCTGTGCACGAAGAGCAGATGGCGGCCGCTCGCGCGCTCGGCGCCGGCGGTGCGGGCCGCACCGTCCGGGGTGTCGTCGGGCAGCGGGACCACCGTGACGCCGGGGTGCTGCTCGGCGGCGGAGCGCGCGGAGGCGCCCACGGCGGCGACGATCACCTCGGTGTCGGCGGGGGCGGCCTGCCCGGTGACGCTGTCCAGGCACTCGTCCAGGCGGCCCTGGACATTGCGGCCGTACACGACGACGGTCAACTGCGGTTCGGCGACGCTCGGTTGTGGCACTGCGGTGCCCGCCTCTCTCGTACTCGCTCCCGTACGGTCTCCCGTGCTCATGCGCCCGCCCCGGCCCCGCCCCGGTGCGCCAGCATCCGGTCGACGACGCGGCGCGCGGCGTGCCCGTCCTCCAGGTCGCAGAACTCGGCGCGGAACCGCTCGTACGCCTCCGCGTACGGTGCCGTCGCCGCCGTCACGTCCCGCACCGCCGCCACCAGGGCGCCGGAGTCCTGGAGCAGCGGGCCAGGGGCGCGCTCCTCGAAGTCGAAGTAGAAGCCGCGCAGCCGGTCGCGGTAGTGCTCCAGGTCGTAGGTGAAGAACAGCATCGGCTTGCCCGTGACCGCGAAGTCGAACATCACCGAGGAGTAGTCGGTGATCAGGACGTCGGCGACCAGGAGCAGGTCCATGATGTCGGGGTAGCCCGCCACGTCCCACACGAAGCCGTCGCCCGCGCCCGGCACCGGCTCCACGATGTGGGCGTGCGGGCGGACCAACAGGACGTGGTCGTCGCCCAGTTGCTCACGCGCCGCGTCCAGGTCGATGCGCAGGTCGAGCAGGAAGCCGCCGCGGTGGCGCTGCTTGTCCTCGCGCCAGGTGGGGGCGTACAGGACGACCTTCTTGCCCTCGGGCAGGCCGAGCGCGCGGCGCACCTTCTCGGCGCGCTTGGCGCGGTCGGGGGCGAGCAGCACGTCGTTGCGCGGGTAGCCGGTCTCCACCAGCTCGCCGTCGACGTCGCCCTGGAAGCGGAAGGCGCGCTCCAGGATCGGCGTGGAGAAGCGGTTCGGGGAGACCAGCATCGTCCACTGGTGGCGCTCGCGGTCCAGGTCGGCGAGGTACTGCGTGGACGCGAAGTGGTCGTTGTCGAAGTCGAAGCCGATGCGCTTGAGCGGGGTGCCGTGCCAGGTCTGGACGATCTGCTGGCCCTCGCGCCGCTCCAGCCAGCGCGGGAAGTGGGTGTTGCCGACGATGTAGCGGGAGCGCGCCATCGCCTCGTACCACTCGGGGCTGTGCACGCGGACGGCCTTGGCGGTGGCCGGGACCTCGCACTGGCCGTCCTTGACGACCCACAGGTGCTCGACGGGCGTGCCCCGCCGGACCAGCTCCTCGTGGATGGCGCGCGGCGAGTCGCCGTACATGCGGCCGCCGAACACGTCGTACAGGACCGCCTCGCGCAGCGGCTCGTGCCGGGCCGCCGGGTAGGTCTCGGTGCGCAGCCGCGTCTGGCGGTAGCGGGAGCGCTCCTCGGGGCGCAGCTCGGAGTGGGCGAGGAGCGCCAACTGGTCGTACTGGCGCGCCTGGAGCTCCACCCGCTTGCCGTGCGCGTCCACTTCCAGGGGGAGTCGGTCCTGCACGGTCGGGGCGAGCTGCACGGCGGTGCGGACGCCGTCGGGGCGCTCCACCGAGGGCCACCAGAACCCGGCGCGCAGCGGCGTCGTGGCGAATGGGGTCTCCCCTGCTCGAGCGAAGTCGAGAGCTTGGGGAAGGTAGGTGGGCGCGGGCACGAAGCGGGCCTCGAAGCGGCCGTCCGCCGCGCGCGCGGGGAAGGTGAATTCATGCCCGGACCAGGTCTGGCGAAGGACGAGGCGCAGCTCGTGCTCGCCGCCCGCCGGGTAGGTGCCGGTGAGGGTGACCGTGCCGTCGGGGTCGACGGAGACGTTCTCGATCAGCGGCTGGGCGGGCTGGTCGCAGAGCTGGAGGTAGCCGCCGGGGCTGCGGCGCGCGTACAAGGCCCGTCCCTCGTAAGGGAATTGGGCGCCGGAGCAGCCCTCCCGGTCGTCCAGGACCAGGGCGAGGCGGGTGGGGTGCGGGCCCTCGGGGGACTCGGCTACGGGGCCGACCTCGACGGAGGTGTCCCAGCGGGCGATGGACCGCTCGGCCTGTGTGGGGCGCAGGCGCTCGTGGTCTTCTCGTACGTGGGTCAGCTCGGCCAGGGCGACGGTGGCCGTGAAGGGCACGCGGCCGTCGGCCGGGGCGCCCAGGTCCAGCGGCACCGTCAGGATGTGCCCGGACTCGCGGTGGCGCAGGCGCAGCCGTGTGGGGCCGTCGGGGGCGGTGCGCAGGATGCCGCGCACCGTCAACTCGCCGTCCTGTGACCGGACTTCGAGGCAGCGGGCGTGCGCGGTCTCCACCCGGATGCAGAGCTCGCCGTCCTGGATCTGCGGGGCGATGCGGACGTCCTCGGTGACCCAGTGGGCGGGCGGGGTCTGGCCGGTGCCGGTGCCCGCGCCCTGGACGGGGCCGCGGCGGGGCGTCGAGCCCGTACCGGCGACGGCGATGCGCACGTACCACCGGCCGTCGACCCACTTGCCGCGGTGCTTGAGCCGGTTCGGGTTCACGAACGCGCCGAAGCCCGCCCAGTCGGCGTGCCGGAACTCGGCGCCGGAGGCGACCGTGGCTTCCGGGTCGAGGTGGGAGCGGGCGGGCACGAGGACCGTGCGGCGGCTGCCCTTCTCCTTGAGGATCAGCGACTTCAGGGACTTGGCGCGGGACTCGGCGCCGAGCTGGCGGGCGAAGGCCCAGCCGGCCAGCCACAGCTTGCCGTCGTGCCAGGCGGCCTCGTCGAGGCGGGTGCGCAGGCGCAGCTCCTGGTCGAGGCGGAGCACCGCGTCGGGGACGGGGTGCGCGGCGGTGTCGAGGAAGGGGTAGTCGGCCTTGGGGTGGAGGGTGCCGGTGACCGGGATGGAGCCGCCGTGCTCCTTCTCGAACTCCAGGAGCTCGATCAGCTCGTCCATGCGGCGGTGCACGGTCAGATACAGCTTCAGCTTGTGCGGCACGGGCAGCGCGCGCACCGCGTCCTGGCCGATCTCGCGGACCAGGCGGCCCACGTGCTCCAGGAACGCCTCCTGGTAGGCGGCGTCCGAGCCGGGCAGGACCTTCCAGAAGAGGGGGATCTCCTCGGCGAGGGCGTTGTTGTCGTAGACGGCCAGGTGCTCGGCGTACATCGGGTCGCTGTGGCCGAGCATGAAGTCGCGGACCATGCGGATCGACTTCACGCGGTCGATGAGGCCCTGCGGGTTGGTGCGGTTCTGGGTGATGGAGCGCTCGCCGATCTCGCGCTCGCGCCAGTTGTAGATGGGCTCGCTCAGGACGTCGACGGACTCGGCGAGGTAGTGCGCGGGGACGGAGACCGGGGCGTCCTCGTAGAGCATGCCCTCGGGGTAGGCGAGGTGGTGCTTCGCCCAGAAGGTGCGGCGGTAGACCTTGTTCCAGGCGGTGCGGTCGGTGAGCAGCGGCCGGAACTTCGACACGTGGGTGCGCAGCCGGGTCGCCGCGAAGGGCACCCGGTGGACCGGGGACTGGACGTGTCCTGCGGAGCGGAAGCGGGTCACGTTGCCCGCGGCGAAGTCCGAGCCGGTCTTGTCGAGGGTGTCGATCAGGAGGGCGTACGCGGTGGCGGGCAGGGTGTCGTCGCTGTCGACGAAGGCCAGGTACTCGCTGGCGTCGGCCATCTCCCGCACACCCGTGTTGCGGGCGGCGCCGAGGCCCTTGTTCTCCTGGGATATCAGGCGGAAGCGGGGGTCGGCGGCGGCGAACCGCTCGGCGATGGCGGCGCTGGAGTCCGTGGAGCCGTCGTCGACCATGAGCACTTCGAAGTCCGTGAAGGTCTGGGCCGCGAGGGACTCCAGGCATTCGTCGAGGTACAGCTCGACGTTGTAGACGGGGACGACGACACTTAGGCGCGGCTGCACGTGGCTCCTTGCATTTCTGCAGTTCTGTAGGTAAACGCACCCATAGTGTAATGAGCCGCGCTCAAGGCGGACAAAGGGGACGGTCTATCCGGGCAGTCCAGGCGGCCCGGATGGTCCGGGCGGCCCCGGCGGCCGAGCAGCAGTCCCCGCGCCTCACGCGGTAAGAAGGGCTTCTGCGGCTTTTGGTTCCCTTTTCGCCTTTACGGGCTCCTTAGTGGCCTTCTTCTCGGGGCCCGACTTCCTGTCGGGGCCGCCGGTGAACGCCTCGTACGCCTCCAGGACCTCGCCCGTCGGCCCGTCCATGCGCAGCTCGCCGCGCTCCAGCCACAGGACGCGGTCGCAGGTGTCGCGGATCGACTTGTTGCTGTGGCTGACCAGGAAGACGGTGCCCGCCCGCTCGCGCAGCTCGCGGATCCGCTCCTCGGAGCGCTTCTGGAAGGAGCGGTCGCCGGTGGCCAGGGCCTCGTCGACGAGGAGCACGTCGTGGTCCTTGGCGGCGGCGATGGAGAAGCGGAGCCGGGCGGACATGCCGGAGGAGTACGTGCGCATGGGCAGCGTGATGAAGTCGCCCTTCTCGTTGATCCCGGAGAAGTCGACGATGTCGTCGTAGCGCTCGCGCACCTCCTCGCGGCTCATGCCCATGGCGAGGCCGCCCAGGTGGACGTTGCGCTCGCCGGTCAGGTCGTTCATGAGGGCGGCGTTCACGCCGAGCAGGGAGGGCTGGCCGTTGGTGTAGATCCGCCCGCTCTCGCAGGGCAGCAGGCCCGCGACGGCCTTGAGGAGCGTGGACTTCCCGGAGCCGTTCGTCCCGATCAGGCCGATGGCCTCGCCCTTGTACGCGGTGAAGGAGACGTTCTTGACGGCGTGCACCCGGCGCACCCCGGCCCGCTTCTCGGCGCGCTTGCGGCCGCCGATGATGCGGTTGAGGGCGGCGGTGGCGCTGCCCCGGCCCGCGCCGGTGCCGTTGACGCGGTAGACGATGTCGACGCGGTCGGCGATGACGGTGGGGACGGCTTCCTCGGTGAGGCCGGTCCTCTCGTTGCGGTCAGCCACGGCCGTACTCCTCTTCTCCGCGCCAGAAGTAGATGAAGCCGCCGATGCCCGCGGCCAGGGCCCAGCCCGCGGCGAGCACCCACACGTGCGGGGGCAGCTGCGAAGCCTTGAAGCTGTCGATGAGGGCGAACCGCATCAGGTCCAGATAGATGCTCGCCGGGTTGAGCTGCATGACCTCGCCCACCCAGTGCGGCATCGAGCTGTGCTTGAGCTGCCCGGACAGGCTGTACATCACGCCCGACATGTACATCCACACCCGCAGGATGAACGGCATCAGCTGCGCCGTGTCCGGCACCTTGCTGCCGAGCCGGGCGAAGAGCAGGGCGAGTCCGGTGTTGAAGACGGTCTGCAGGAAGAGTGCGGGCACCGCGAGCAGCCAGGCCCCGGTGATCGGCACCCCGAAGCAGACCACGATGATCGCGAGCGCGCCCATCGAGAACGCCAGCTGCTGGAGCTGCTGGATGCAGTACGCGATGGGGAGGCTGGCGCGCGGGAAGTGCAGGGCCCGGACCAGGCCGAGGCTGCCGGAGATGGCGCGGGTGCCGCTGGTGACGGTCTGTGAGGTGAAGCTCCAGACGAAGACGCCGGTCACCAGGAAGGAGATGTAGTCCGGGATGCCCCGGTTCACCCCCATCAGGATGCCGAAGATGAAGTAGTAGACGACCGCGTTGAGCAGCGGCGTCATCAGCTGCCAGACCTGGCCGAGCTTGGCCTCGCTGTACTGCGAGGTGAGCTTGGCGGTGGCGAAGGCGGTGATGAAGTGGCGCCGCCCCCACAGCTGGCGCACGTACTGGCCGGGGGACGGGCGGGCGCCGCTGACGGTCAGGCCGTGGTGCGCGGCGAGCTCCGCCGGGGTGAGGGGGGCGGGGGGCTGGGGTGGGGCCGTCCGGGAGGCCGGGGGCGGTGCGTCGAGGACCTGGCTCACATCCGCTGCTTTCGTCGTTGCGTCGGGACGCCGCGACGCCGGAAGGGCGTCTTCACGTCGGGACGGGACCGTATCGTCGCAACGCCGAGAGTAGGGCGTCTCTACGTCGGAACGCAACCGTATCGTCGTCACGCTTTATGCTGTCCGTATGACGACCAGCGCAGACAGCAGCGGAAAGAAGCCGGGCCCGCCGCAGAGACAGGGGGCCAAGCGGGCGCCCGCGGGGGCGGCCGTGCTGCGGGAGGACGTGACCGACGCCATCCGGGCGGCCGTCTTCGCCGAGCTCGCCGCGGTCGGCTACGCGCGCATGTCCATCGAGGGCATCGCGCGCCGCGCGGGCGTCGGCAAGACCGCCGTCTACCGGCGCTGGCGCTCCAAGCTGCACCTGGTCCTCGACCTGGTCTCGGCGCTCGCGGTGCAGGGGCTGCCCGCCCCGGACACCGGCTCCCTGGAGGGAGATCTGCGACTGCTGTACGAGGTGACCTCGCGCGCCCTGCGGCACCCCGTGGCCTCTCAGGTGATCCCCGACCTCCAGGCGGAGGCGGCCCGCAATCCGGAGATCGCGGAGGCGTTGCAGAAGGCGCTGCGGGAGGGGCAGCACGGGGTGGCCAGCGGCATCGTGCAGGCGGCCGTCGCCCGCGGCGAGCTCTCCGAGGGGGTCGACGAGGACCTTGCCCTCGACCTGATCTCGGGGCCCTTGTACTGGCGGGCCGTGGTGGTGCGGGCGCCGTTGCCGGCGGGGTATCTGGGGAGTCTGGCGACGGCCACGGGGGCGGCGCTCAGGGGGCTGTAAGGGGTGGGGCGCCCTTCTCCGCCGCTCCGCGCCGCGCCCTCACGCCTCCGACCGCCTCTCCCGCGTCACGAACAGCGTGATCCCCGACGCCAGTGCCGTCACCCCCGTCCCTACGCTGATCAGCGCCTGCTGCACGCCGTCGAAGGCGAAGCTGGTGGCGACGTTGACGGCGAGCGCGGCGGTGAGGATGAGCCAGAGCAGGGCCTTCATGACGGGTCGGTTCCTTCCGGGGACGGGGAGGGCCACCGCACCGTGCGGCGGGCGGCCTGTGATCGGGATCCATCCTGCCGAACGCCCCGCCGCCGCGACGAGGGAGTGCCCTCCCGAACCGGGGGTGTAGCGGGCTACACCATCGGCCGGGGAGCGGCCGCGCCCGCGCGCCCCGCCCAGGTCGCCTAGCCTTGCGGCATGTTGTGGGAGTCGGTGCGCCGAGCGGGTCTCGCCCTTGCCCAGCTGGGCAGGGCGGCGGTGCTCGCGCTCCTCTCGTATCTCTTCATGGCGCTGATCCTGTTCACCGCCGTCGTCACGCTGCTCGTCGTCGGCGCGGCCGTGCTGCCCGAGACGGTGCTGCTGCTGCGCAGGACCGCGGGGCTCAAGCGGCGGTTCATCGCCGAGTGGACGGGTGAGCCGGTCGCAGAGGCGTACGCGCCGCTGACCGGGGACGTGCGGGAGCGGGTCACCAAGGCCCTGCAGGATCCCGGCACCTGGCGCGATCTGCGGTGGCTGGTGGCGCACTTCGCGTACGGCTGGGTCCTGCTGTACGTGGCGCTGCCGCTGACCGTCGTCGGGCTGATCGTCGACGGCGTGTGGTGCGGACTCTTCCGGCAGCCGCCCGTGCTGCTGCGTCTCGTGCCGCGCCTCGCCGACCTCGACGCGACGTGGTCGCGGGCGCTGCTCACGCCGTCGCCGGAGGCGCAGCGGGCCGTGGACCTGGCCGAGCGGGTCGAGGAGCTGACCGTGACGCGCGCCGACGCCGTCGCCGCGCACGGCGCCGAACTCCGCCGCATCGAACGGGACCTGCACGACGGCACGCAGGCCCGCCTGGTCTCCCTCTCCATGCGGGTGGGGCTCGCCAAGCGCGCGTACGAGAAGAACCCGGAAGCCGCCCGCAAGCTCCTCGACGACGCCCAGGACCAGGCCGAGGAGGCCCTCACCGAGCTGCGCCACGTCGTGCGCGGCATCCACCCGCCGATCCTCACGGACCGTGGACTCGTGGGCGCGGTGCGGGCGTTGGCGGCCAGTAGCGGTCTCGACGTGGCGGTGGCCGACGAGGGCGTGGCCGACGGCTCGCGGCCGCCCGCCGCCGTGGAGGCCGCGGCGTACTTCGTGGTGGCGGAGGCGCTGACGAACGCGGCCAAGCACAGCGGCTCGGAACGGGCGGCCGTCCAACTGGTGCGGGAGACGGGCGGCTTGAGGATTTCCGTACGGGACGAGGGGCGGGGCGGCGCCGAGGGCGCGGGCGCCGGCGGGGGCAGTGGGCTGCTCGGCATGCGGCGCCGGGTCGCCGCGCTCGACGGGACCGTGGTGGTGTCGAGCCCCGTCGGGGGGCCGACCGTGATCGAAGTGGAGCTGCCGTGCGCGTGGTGATCGCCGAGGACAACGCCCTGTTGCGGGAGGGGATGGTCCTGCTGCTCACGTCGGCGGGCCACGAGGTGGCGGCGGTGGCCGCGACCGGGCCCGAGGTCCTGCCCGCGCTCCTCGAACACCGCCCGGACGTCGCGGTGCTGGACGTCCGGATGCCGCCGGGCTTCCGGGACGAGGGGCTGCGGGCGGCGCTCGCGGCGCGCACCGAGATCCCCGGGCTCCCTGTCCTCGTCCTCTCCCAGTACGTCGAGGAGACGTACGCGGCGGAGCTGCTGGGCGGGGGCGCGAGCGGGGTCGGCTATCTGCTCAAGGACCGGGTGGGGCGGGTGGACGAGTTCCTGGACGCGCTGGAGAGGGTGGCGGACGGGGGGACGGCGCTCGACCCCGAGGTGGTGACGGAGCTGCTGACCCGGCGCAAGGACGACCCGCTCGACTCGCTGACGCCTCGGGAGCGGGAGGTGCTCCAACTCATGGCGGAGGGGCGGGACAACGCGACGATCGCGTCCGCGCTGGTGGTCTCCGACCGGGCGGTCAGCAAGCACATCGGCAACGTGTTTCTGAAGCTGGGGCTGCCGCCGAGTGATTCGGGGCATCGGCGGGTTCTGGCTGTGCTGGCCTACTTGAACAAGGGGTGAGGGGGCTGGGGGCTGGGGCTGCCTCCGGCGGTTCTTTCCCCAGTCCCGCCCCTTCCCGAATCCGCCGCTCCGCGGCCCTGGGGCACCCGATATCGCCTGAACGGCTCGTCCTCAAACGCCGGACGGGCTGAGTGGTTCCAGCCCGTCCGGCGATTGAGGACGAGGCGCGTTCAGCGCCGATAGGGGGGGTGTAGCCAGCTGCACCACGAACCCGGGAGTCTCCTCTCTCGCCCCTCTGACCTGCGCTTCCTAGCGTTTCAGTGGTACGCAAGGCCCACTGGAAGGACGTACGGACATGAAGGGCACCCTCGACGCCCTCACCCTCGAAGGCGTCAGCCGGACCTACCGGCGCGGCACCCGCGCCCCCGCCTCCGCCCCCGCCCTGCACCCCCTCGACCTCACCGTCCCCCGCGCCCGCTTCCTCGCCGTCATGGGCCCCTCGGGCTCCGGCAAGTCGACCCTCCTCCAGTGCGCCGCGGGGCTTGACCGCCCCACCGCCGGCACCGTCCGCATCGGCGGCACCGCCATCGGCGGACTCGGCGAGGCCAAGCTGTCGCGTCTGCGCCGTGAACGCGTCGGGTTCGTCTTCCAGGACCACAACCTCGTGCCCTCCCTCAGCGTCGCCGAGAACGTCGCCCTGCCTCTCCTCCTCGGCGGCGAGGACCCGGGAGAGCGGCCCCGGTCGGGGCTGGACGCCGTCGGGCTCGGGGACCGTGGCGGCGACCGGCCCGCCGAACTCTCCGGCGGCCAGCGCCAGCGCGTCGCCATCGCCCGCGCCCTCGTCACCCGCCCCGAGGTCGTCTTCGCCGACGAACCCACCGGTGCCCTCGACCCCGCCACCGCCGACGACGTCCTCGCCCTCCTGCGCCGGGCCGTCGACGCGGACGGCCACGCCGTGGTGATGGTGACCCACGATCCGGCGGCGGCGGCCTGGGCGGACGAGGTGCTCTTCCTCGCGGAGGGGCGGGTCGCCGGTCGGCTGGCCCGGCCCGGTGCCGCCGAAGTCGGGCGCATCATGCGGGAGTTGGGCAGGCGTGCGGCGAGCGCCGCCCAGGAGGTGCACGCATGAGCACCGCCACGCGCCTCCTCGCCACCCGTGCCGCCCGCACCCACCGCCGCGCCTGGGCCGCCGTCTTCGCCGCGCTCGCCCTGACCTCGCTCCTCCTCGGCGTCTTCGGGCTCACTCTCGCCTCCGCGGGGCTCGGGCACGCACGCGTGGAGCGGTATGCCGCCGCCGACCTCGTCGTCGCCGGGGACCAGAACACCCGCTACACCGCGAAGCCGTGGGGCAGCGACCCGGAGACCGCGGAGGCCGGGCTCACCGAGCGGGTACGGGTTCCGGCGGCGGCCCTCGCTGTCGTGCGAAAGGTTCCGGGCGTACGGGCGGCCGTTCCCGATGAGGTGTTCCCTGTCGGGGTCGGCGGCCGCGCGGGCGTCGGACGCCCTTGGGGCGCGGCCCGGTTGGCGTCCTGCAGTCTCAGTGAGGGGCGTGCCCCGCGCGCCGCCGACGAAGTCGTCGTGAGCGACGGTCACAGCCGTCAGCGGGTGCGGCTCGGCGACCGCGTCACCATCCGCGTGCACGGCGCCGACCGCCCGTACACCGTCGTCGGACGCACCCACGGACCGAACACCGGCACCGGCATTGGCATCAGCACCAGCACCGAGGCCGATGTCGGCACCGCCGTCTACTTCTCCACCGCCCAGGCCCACCGCCTCGCCGGCCACCCGGACTCCCTCGCCGCCATCGGCATCCGCGCCCAACAGGGCGTATCCACACAGCAGTTGTACGAGCGCGTGCGGCACGCCCTGGACGATAAGCACCTCAAGAGCGTCGGCCGGCGGGCCGACGGAGACTCCGCCCGACTGCGTGTGCTGACCGGAAACGGGCGGGGCGCGGCCGAGTTCCTGGAGGTCGCGCCCGCGCGCCAGGAGATGCTGGGGCTGCTCGCCTCCGTCGCCGCCACCATGGTCCTCGTCGCACTGCTCGTCGTCTCCTCCACGATCGTGCAGGCCCTGCAGCAACGCGCCCATGAGCTCGGCCTGTTGCGTGCCGTCGGTGCCACGCCGCGGCAACTGCGGGGCGCCGTCGGCCGGGAGGTGGGACGGGTCGCCGCAGGGGCGGCGCTCGTCGGGGCGGTCGGGGCCGTTCCCGCGTACGTCGGGCTGCGTGCCCTGCTGCACGCGCGCGGCGCCCTCCCCGAGGGGTTCGAACTGCCGCTGCCCCCCTACCTGTTGGCCGCGCCGCTCGTCACCGCCGGGCTCACCATCCTGGTCGCGCGGATCGCGGCGCTCATCGCCTGTGCGCGGACGGCGAAGGTGCGCCCGGCGCAGGCCCTGCGCGCCGCGGAACCCGGAACGGCCCGGCGGATCAGCGGACTTGTGCTGCTCTTCGTCGGCTTCAGCTCGGCCGGGACGGCCACCCTGCAGCACGGTGCCGCCGCGGCCGCGGCGGCGGGTGCCGCCACCGTCACCCTCGTCATCGCCTGCGCCCTGCTCGGACCCTGGATCGCCCAGGGCGCCCTGCGGGTCCTCGGCACCCCGATGCGCCGCTTCGGCGGTCCGGGCGGTGCGCTCGCGGCCGCCAACTGTGCTGCGTCCGCACGGCGGTTGGGGGCGGCGATCACTCCGGTCGTGCTGGTCACGGCGTTCGTCGCGGTGCAGCTCTCGGCGGGCGCCACCCTCACCCACGCGGGCGGCGGGCAGGCGGAGCGGGCGGCCCGTGCGGACCTCGCGGTGCGCGCGGACGGCGGCCTGCCCGGCGACGCGGTGGAGCGGATCCGCGCCGTCGACGGTGTGCGGGCGGCGACCGGCGTCCTGCGCGGCACCGTCGTCCTCGCCGGCCGTGAGACGGGGTCGCCCAAGCTGGAGCGGCTGCCCGTGCTCGGCGTCACCCCGCAGGGCCTGGAGCGCACCCTCGACCCGGACGTGACCGGTGGGGACCTGCGCGCGCTGCGGCCCGGCACCGTCGCCGTGGGCGGGGACCGGGCGCGCGCCCTCGACGCGCACCCCGGCTCGACGGTGACGCTGCGGTTCGGGGACGGGCAGGAGGCCCGCCTCAAGGTCGTCGCGACCTATGAACGCGCCCTTGCCCTGGGCGACTTCCTGTTCTCCCGCGAGGAACTCGCCCGGCACACGGCGGTGCCCGGCCGAGGCGAGCAGGTCCTGGTCGCCACCGGCCACGGCCGGGCGGAGCAGCGGGCCGCCGACGCCCTCGCCCGTGCGGTGCCCGGTGCCCAGGTGCTGCGGCACCCGGAGCCCGTCCGCGTCGAGGCCGGTGACCAGGCCCTCGGCGAGGTGGTCACCGGGGCGGCGGTCGGCGCGATCGGCGGCTACACGGTCATCGCCGTCCTCAGCACCCTGGCCCTGATCACGGTCGGGCGGCGCCCCGAACTGACCCTGCTGCGGCTCGCCGGCGCGGGCCGGGGCCAGCTGCGCCGCATGCTCCGCCTGGAGGCGGCGGCGACGGCCGTGACGGGACTGGTGGTGGGCGCGGTGGCGGCCTCGGTGCCGCTGCTCGCGTTCAGCCTGGCGGTGGCGCGCACGGTGCCGTATCTGCCGCCCGGGCAGGCGGCGCTGATCGTCGCCGTGGTCGCCGTGACGGCTCTCGCGGGCACGCTGCCGCCTGCGTGGGCGGTGCTGCGGGGGCGGTATCCGGGAGCTGCGTCCAACTCCGGGGCGCGTTAGGGTCGTTGCATGGTTACGCCCCCTACATCGGGTCTCCCGGAGATGGCTCAGGCACCCGACGTCACGCCCGACGCCACGCCCGACGTCACGCCCGGCTTCGCTCCCGAACGCGCACCCGGCTTCTTCACGCCCGTCCCCGACGTCTTCGTCCGCACGCACATGGGCGTCCCCGATGTCGACGCCGACCGCTGGACCCTGTCGGTGGAAGGGCTCGTCGAGCGGCCCCTGCGGATCGGACTGGCCGAGCTCCTCGCCCGGCCCGCCCGCAGGCTCGCCGCCGTCCACGAGTGCTTCGGCAGCCCCTTCGCCCCGGACGTGCCGACGCGCGCGGTGGCCAACGTGGCGTGGACCGGCTTCCCGCTGGCCGAACTCCTCGACGAGGCACGGCCGTTGGCGCAGGCCCGGCACGTGTGGTTCGAGGGCGTGGACACCGGCTCCTTCCACGGCGAGGACGGACTGACGTACACCAAGGACCTGCCCCTGAAGGACGCGCACGGCCGCGTGTTCCTCGCCCACCGCATGAATGGCGAGCCGCTCACGGCGGAGCACGGCTCTCCCGTACGGGCGGTGGTGCCGCGCATGTTCGGCACGAACTCGGTGAAGTGGCTGACGCGCGTCGTGCTGGCGGCGCGGCGCCCGGAGCACATGTTCACCACCCGCTTCTACACCCGCGTCCTGCCCGGTGCCGACGCCCCGACACCCGTGCGCGACGTCGACGTGAACAGCAAGCTCTCCGCTCCGGCGGACGGTGCCCGACTCCCCGTGGGAGACGTGGAGATCACCGGCCACGCCTGGAGCACGACGGAGGTCGCGGCCGTCGAGGTGTCCGTCGACGAGGGCCCCTGGGAGCGCGCCGCCCTCGACGCGCTCGGCGCCGACGACGGCCCGGTCTGGCAGCGCTTCACCCTGACCCGGCCGCTCACGGCGGGCCCGCACCGCGTCCGCTCCCGCGCCACCGACCGCACGGGCCGCGTCCAGCCCCCGCCCGGCTCCCGGAACTCGGTGCACGAGATCACGGTCACCGCCGAGGTGCCTTAGCCCGCCCTGTCGGCCGCGTCCCCGGGCTTCTCCACCGCCCACTCCCGCACGGCGAACTCATCGCCCACGGCGAGCTCGCCGGTGCGCAGGACCGTGTACTTCGCGCCGAGCGAGACGCCCTTGCCCTCGGGCACGCGCCGATAGGTGGCGAGCGTCCGCAGCGGCTCGGGCCCGGCCCGCTCGCCGCGCTCCTGGTCGACGAGGGTGACCGCGCAGCGCACCGCGAGCTTGGCGAAGGCGAGTTCGGTGCCGCCCGCGGTGACGTGCCGGGCCTGGTCCTCCAGGTGCGGCTCGGCCCAGCCGTCGAGCACGATGTTGGGTCGGAAGCGGGAGAGGGGCAGCGGCTCGCGGCCCGCCGCCACGATGCGCCGGTTCAGCTCGCCGAGGCTGGCCCGCGACAGGACGTGCAGGGAGCCGCTGTCGGCGTAGAGGGAGCGGCCGGGGACCAGGCCGTCGGTGGTCCGCTCGTACTCCGGCGGCACCCGCACCAACCGCCGCTCGGCGCCCAGGACTTCGGAGAGCCAGCGGGCCACCGTGTCGCCCTGGTCGATGCCCTGGTGGGCCGCGCCGAACAGCTCGACGGGCCGTGGGGGCGAGGCGGTGTCCACGTCGAGGCGGAGCGGCTCGGTGCCGGGCGCGCTCAGGGTGAGCTCGCGGCCGTCGGCGCCGACCTCGGGTGTGATCACCGCGAGGCGTGGCTCGTTGCGCTGCGTACGGAAGACGCCGTCGCCGTCGACGACCAGGAACGCGCGGTCGTGCGCGAGGCCGGTCCGGGCCAGGGCGGCGCGTGGCTGCGGCCGTCCGGCACAGCCCTTGACGGGATAGGTGATCAACTCGGCGATGGCAGGCACGGAGTCACCCTAACGGCCGCCCCGCCGGGCCATCGAGAGCCGGTGCCGCCCCCGGGGGCCCTACCCTCGGCGCATGATCGATGGCGCGCACCTCATCATCTACAGCAACGACGCCGAGGCCGACCGGGCCTTCTTCCGGGACGTGCTCCGATATCCGCACGTCGACGCGGGCCACGGGTGGCTGATCTTCAAGCTGCCGCCCGCCGAGCTCGCGGTGCACCCGGCGGACGGCGGGGGCGGTGGCTCGCACGAGGTGTTCTTCATGTGTGCGGACCTCGCCGCCACGGTCGCCGAACTCGCCTCGCAGGGCGTCGAGTTCACGCAGGAGGTGACGCAGGCGGGGTGGGGGGCGGTCACCGCGTTCCGGCTGCCGGGCGGCTCGGAGGTACGGCTCTACGAGCCGCGCCACCCCAGGGCGACGGAGCTGTAGGAACCGCTGGGACCGCGGTGCTCAGGCGCGGGCCGCCTCCGGGTGCAGCCGCACCCAGCCCGCCCAGGCGGACGTCACCATGTCCCGCACGTCGTACCGGGCGTGCCAGCCGAGCTCCGTGGCGATCCGGCCGGCCGAGGCGACGACCCGCGCCGGGTCGCCGGGGCGCCGCGCGGTCACCACGGGCGGGATGTCGTACCCGGTGGTCTCGTTGATGAGCTCGGCCATCTCGCGGACCGAAACCCCCTCGCCCCGGCCGATGTTGAGCGTCAGATCGCTGCCGCCGGGCGCCCCCGCCAGCTTCCGCGCCGTCGACACATGGGCCTCGGCCAGGTCGACGACGTGGATGTAGTCGCGTACACAGGTGCCGTCCGGCGTCGGGTAGTCGGCGCCGAAGATGCGCGGCGCCTCCCCGGCGGTGAGCCGCTCGAAGACCATCGGCACGAGGTTGAAAACCCCGGTGTCGGCCAGGTCGGGGCGGGCCGCGCCCGCCACGTTGAAGTAGCGCAGCGACGCCGTCCGCAGGCCCGTCGCCCGGCCCGTCGCGCGCACCAGCCACTCGCCCGCGAGCTTCGTCTCGCCGTACGGGCTCAGCGGCAGACAGGGCGTCTCCTCCGTCACCAGGCCCGAGACCCCGGCATCCGGCATGCCGTACACCGAGGCGGAGGAGGAGAAGACGAAGGACTCGACGCCCGCGGTGACCACGGCGTCCAGGAGGACCCGCAGGCCCTCCACGTTCTCGTGGTAGTAGTGCAGCGGCCGCTCCACGGACTCGCCGACCTGCTTCTTGCCCGCGAGGTGCACGACCCCGGTGACCGCGTGTTCCTTGAGCACCTGCGCGAGCGTCTCGCCGTCGAGGACCGAGCCGACGGCCAGCGGCACGCCGTCCGGGACGCGCTCCGCGATGCCGGTGGACAGGTCGTCGTACACGACCGCCTGCTCGCCCGCCTCCGTCATGGCGCGGACGACATGGGCCCCGATGTATCCGGCGCCGCCGGTGATCAGCCAGGTCATGGTCAGCTTGTCCTGTCTTGTCGGTTTTGCTCGTCCAGCGCGTCCAGTGTCGCAGAGGGCCCCACGGCACCTGCCCGGCGGCCCCCGGTCGGCGGTCCCGCCCAGTTGGGCCCCCGGCTCAGCGGCCCGCTCCCGACGCCTTCTTCAGGAGCCGGGCGAGCCGCCCCCGCGCGATCCCCGCGACTCCGCGCACCCCGGGGGCGACGCGCACCGCGAGATTGCCCGCCTGTGTCGCGTACGGATGCGTGAGCAGCACCCCGCGGCGACGGCTCGGCACCACGGCGCGCCGCAGCAGCCCCGGCCCGGCGACGGCGCGGGCCGTCGAGTCGCGCGCCGTGCCGTCCGCGAAGAGCAGCCGCAGCCGCACGTCCCACACTCCGCGCCCCGGCAGCGTCCCGAGGTCGACCAGGACCTGCGCCGTCCACAGGTCGGGCCCGTCCGGCCGGAAGACCGCCGTGCGCCGCAGCGTGGGCCCGCGGCCCGAGCGGTCGGCCAGCTCCACGTCGACCGACTCGGGGCCCGCGTCCGCGACCCGCCCGTACAGCTCGTGCAGCCGCAGCGTGAGCGTCGATCCGCCCGCACGGGGCCGCAGTTCACCGTCGACGGCGAGCGGCAGCAGCCGCATCGGACGGACCAGGAGGTGCTCCAGGGTGACCTGCGGCAGCTCGTCCGACCAGACCGGAGTGCCCGCCCGGTCCTTCACATACGGGGGGACGAGGCGCGCCGGGCGCGCCGCGACCTGCTTCAGCCGGGTCAGGTCGCGCGGCTGCTCGGAGGCGAGGACGACCCGGGCGATCACCCGGCCGGGCGCGGGCGCCGCCTCCAGGTCGGCGGTGTCGAACTCCGCGAGGTACGCGCGCGTGAGCGCCCACCACTCGCGCTGGTACTCCGGCCCGCGCGCGGCCAGTTCGCGCGTGTACATGCGCAGGCTGTGCTCGATGAACTTGGCGCGGGCCGCCCGCGCGAGCTGCTTGCCCCCGGAGCCGCTCGACTCGCGCAGGATCTCCACGGACTGGCGGTGCGCCTCCAGGCGGGCCTGCCAGTTGGCGATGCCGGAGCGGTCGAGGGAGATCGACAGCTTGGCGGCGGCGCGGCGCACATGCCAGATGTAGACGGTGTCGGTGATCAGCGCGATGCGCGGCCCGGCGGCGAGCACGCGCGCGGTGAAGACGAAGTCCTCGTAGATGAAGGGGCCTTCGGGGAACCGGATCGCGTGCGCGCGCAGGAAGTCCGTGCGGTAGAGCTTGTTGACGCAGAGCGTGTCGTGCACGAGGCGCGGGCGCAGCTCGGGCCGCGCCACGAAGCGCGCCTTCTTGTAGAGCACCGGCTGCCAGGGCACCTCGCGCCCCGAGGGCAGCTCGCGGCGCATGCACAGGCCGGAGACGACCTCGGCGTCCTGGGCGGCGGCCGCCGCGAGGAGCGCGTCGACGGCGCCCGGCGGGAGCACGTCGTCGCTGTCGAGGAACATCAGGTACGGGGCCGTGGCGGCGTCGATCCCGTCGTTGCGCGGTGTGCCGCAGCCGCCGCTGTTGGTCGCGCGGCGCACGACCTGGAGACGGGGCTCGGCCGCGGCGAGGGAGCGCAGCAGGCTCTCGCTGTCGTCCGTGGAGCAGTCGTCGACGGCGATGACCTCGCGCACGGCGGGGCCCTGGGCGAGGGCGGAGCGCACCGCGTCGGCGACGTGCGCTGCGTCGTTGTAGCCGATCACAACGACGCAGACCTGGTCGGTGGCCAGGTCTGCGGTGGGCTCTTGGGGCGCTGTGCGTTCCACGGGAGGAATCTTAGGGCTTGCTGATAATTATCCGATAAAGGCTGTTTGGTCGGAGCCGACGTGGCGTCAATGCGCAGCAAAAGTGAGTAAATAGCACAAACTCGGCTTCATGCAGGTCACGGAAGCCCTCACGTCCCGGCGGACGCGCACCGCCGTCGTGCCCGTCGTCGTGCCCGTCGCCGTGATGACCGCCCTCGGCCTCTGGGGCCTGGACCGGGGCACCATATGGCGCGACGAGGGGGCCACGTTCCAGGTCGCGCGGCGCTCGCTGCCGGAGATCTGGTGGCTGCTGCACCACGTCGACGCGGTGCACGGCCTCTACTACCTCCTCATGCACCCGGTGCTCGCGCTGCACCCGGGCGAGGTCATGCTGCGCCTGCCGTCCGTGGCCGCGGCCGCCGCGGCCACCGGGCTCGTCGCCGCGCTCGGCGCCCGCCTGGTCCGCCCCCGCGTCGGCCTGTGGGCCGGGCTCCTGTACGCGATCACGCCGGTCGCCGGGCACTACGCGCAGGAGGGCCGCTCCTACGCCGCCGTCGCCGCCGGGGCCGTGGGCGCGACGCTCCTTCTCCTGCGGGCCGTCGAGCGCACCGGCACCGGGGGGCGCGCCTGGTGGGCGTACGGGGCGGCCGTCACCGGGACCGCGCTGCTGCACGAACTCGCCGCGCTGCTGCTGCTCGCGCACGCCGTGACGCTGCTTCTCTCACGGGTGCCGCGCGCCGTGTGGCGGGCCTGGGGCGCCGCGGCGGGCGGGTGCGCGCTCGCGCTGCTGCCGCTGCTGCTCGTCTCGCGGGGGCAGGCCGGGCAGGTGGCGTGGCTGCGGGCGCCCGACGGACGGGAGGCGGACCGGCTGCTGCACTCGTTCCTCGGGTATCCCGAGCCGCTGTTCGTGGCGCAGCTGCTGCTCGCCCTCTGCGCGGTGGCCGCGCCGTGGCCGCGCCGGGGCCGCCTCTCGGCGGTCACGGTGGCGCTGCCGCTGCTCCTGGTCCCGCCCGTGGTGCTGTTCGCCGTGTCGCAGCGGGCGCCGCTCTACCACGAGCGGTATGTGCTGTTCGCGCTCGCGGGCGCGCCGTTGCTGGTCGCGGCGGGGGCGGACCGGGTCGCGGGGGCGGCGGGGGCGGTGCTGCGGCGGAGCGGGGCGGTGGTGCGGCCGGGGGCCGCGGTCGTCGCGGGGGTGGTGGGGGTCGCGGGGGTCTTCTGGTGGCAGCTGCCGGTGCTGCGGCAGGACAGGGCGGCCGGGCACGGGAGCGAGCGGCACGCGGCGATCTCGGCCGTCGCCGCCCGCGAACTGCGCGCCGGGGACCGGGTCCTGTACCTGCCCTCGGTCGCCCGGCGGGTCGCCCTCGTCTACCCGAAGGCGTTCCGGGGCACGAGGGACCTCGCGCTGCGCGAGTCCGCCGCGGCCTCCGGCACCCTCTACGGCGAGGAGCTCACCCCCACCGCCCTGGCCCGCCGGCTCGCGGCCGTGGACCGGGTGTGGGTCCTCGCCGACCCGCCGGCGCTGCGGGCACAGCCGCCGCGGGAAGCGGCGGCGGAGCGGGTCAAAGTCGCCGTACTGGAAAGGCAGTTCAGGGTGCGGGCCGGGTACCGGCAGCCGGGGGCGGAGCTGCGGCTGTACGTGCGCCGCTGAGCCGCCGCCTCACCGGCGGGCCTGCTCCTGGGTCCGGGGACCCCCGCCGCCCACGCGCGCGAGTACCTCGCCCGTGTGCGGGCCCCACGCCACCACGACGGCCTCCTTCGGCACCCGCTGGTCGGGTTCGAGGAGGAGCCAGCGGACGTGGTAGCGGCGGACGATGGCCTGGCGCTCGGGGCGGGTGGAGCCGGGGGAGAGGTAGGTGCGCACGTCCTTCAGGCGGCGGCCCCGCACGGTCTCGTCGAGGGAGGGGTCCGGCCAGGCGGGCGCGACGAGGTTGGCGCCGTAGCCGGGGACCGAACGGGTGGGCCGGTAGCCGTCGGTGAGGACCACGTCGCCCGCGCGCATGTGGTCGGTGGCCCAGGTGTAGTCGGGCCAGCGCGGCGGCTGGTCGAAGCCGACCGGGTCGAGGGCGCGCGGCACGACGGCGCCCGCCTGGAGCTGGAGGAACCCGACGCAGGCGCCGAGCGCGGTGGCCCCCGCGAGCGCGCCGCGCCGCCAGCCCCACGGCAGCGGCGCCGCGAGCTCGACGGCGAGCGCGAACTGGAGCGGGACGAGGGTGAGTCCGAGGATGCGGCCGTAGGTGTAGTGGCCGGAGAACCAGCCGTACGCGACGACCGCGAGCTCCAGGGCGAACATCAGGACCAGGGGGTCGCGGCGGTCCCTGCGCCACCGCAGCCAGAGGGCCGGCAGGCCGAGCAGGGCGAGCCAGAAGCGCTGGGGCATCTCGGTGTAGAGCTGGCGGTGGATCGCGTCGACACTGGGGTCTCCGACCAGGGAGAAGACGCTGTAGTACGGCCAGCACAGGGCCACGGCGACGGCGGTGGCCGCGGCGAGCGCGCACCGGGTCAGGGCCCGCCGCGGGCGGCCGCCGAGCGAGCGCCACAGCCGCGGCAGGAACGCCACGAGCCCGATCACCGCCGCCACCGAGGAGATCGGGTGGACCAGCAGGATCACGCCGCACAGGGCGCCCAGGCCCGCGTACGGCCACAGCCCCCGGGGTGCACGGGACAGGGAGCCCGCCCAGGCCCAGGCCCAGAAGGCGAGGCCGATGCCGAAGGTCGACGGGTAGCCGAGGTTGCCCGTCATCGACATCAGGCCGAGGTAGCCGCTCCACCAGGCCATCCGGGTGCCCCAGAGTAGGACCATCGCGAACAGGGCCAGCACGGCGGCCCATTGACGGTCCGTCAGGGTGCGGACGAAGCGGTTGACGCCCGTCAGGAGCACCAGCAGGTTCACGGGGCCGGAGAGCTTCACGACCTCCCAGCCCGCGAGGCCCGTCGCCTTGGCGAACAGGGCCTGCGCCACCGCGTACGGCGAGTAGTAGGCGCTGCCGTCGCCCGGCAGGTCGGCCATGGGGTGGGCCGGGTGGAGGAGGTTCTCCTTGAGGCGCTCCACGACGGCGGCGTGCTGGCCGAAGTCGCAGCACATCGGCACCCGCCAGAAGGCCAGCGACATCACCACCCAGAACAGCCCGCCGAAGACGAAGTAGGGGGTGGGGCGCCAGCGGCGGCCGAGCCCGGTGGCGGTCGCGCCGTGGGCGGTGCGCCGCCGCACGAGCGTCGTGCCCGCGCTCACCGCAGCAGCCTCTCGGCGACCCGGGCCGCCGCATGGCCGTCGTCGAGGTCGCAGTACGCCTCACGGAAGGAGGCGTACGACTCGGCGTGCCGGGCCGCGATGGCATCCAGGTCGCGCAGCGCCTCGACGACCTCCCCGGTGGAGGCGAGCAGCGGGCCGGGGGCGCGGGTCTCGAAGTCGAGGTAGAAGCCGCGCACCGTGTCCCGGTAGTGCTCCAGGTCGTAGGTGTGGAAGAGCATCGGGCGCCCGGTGTGCGCGAAGTCGAACATCAGGGACGAGTAGTCGGTCACCAACACGTCGGAGACCAGGAGGAGTTCGGCCGTGCGGGGGTGGGTGGTGACGTCCCGTACGAAGGGGGCGCGGGCGCCCGGGAGACGGCCGGAGGTCAGCGGGTGCTTGCGCACCAGCAGGACGTGGTCGTCGCCGAGGACGCGCTCGGCGGCGCGGAAGTCCAGGGCGGGCTCGTAGCGGAACCGGCCGGGGGAGTACGCCAGGTGGTCCCGGTAGGTCGGCGCGTACAGGACGACCCGCTTGTCGGGTGCGATGCCCAGCTCGCGCCGCACCCGCTCGGCGACCTTGCGCCGGTCGTCGGCGAAGAGCAGGTCGTTGCGGGGCGAGCCGGCCTCCAGGATCTCGCCGTCGTAGACGAGGGCCCGCCCCAGGTGGGGAGTCGAGTGCCGGTTCGGGGAGACCAGGACGTCCCATTGGCGCGACAGCTGCGGCAGCACGTCCAGGTGGCCGTGGTCCGCGTACAGGGTGTCGGTGAGGTCGGTGCCGATGCGCTTGAGCGGGGCGCCGTTCCAGGTCTGGACGACGGTCTGGCCCGCGCGGCGCTCGAAGAAGTCCGGCAGATGGCCCGCGGTGACGATGCGGCGGCAGCGGGCCAGGGCCTCGTACCAGGCGGCGCTGTGCTCCTCGACGCCCGTGGCCCCGGCGGGCACGCGGGTCTGCTGGTCCCGCGTCACCCAGAGGTGCTCGACGCCGGCGCCGCGCCGGACCAGCTCCTCGTGGACGGCGCGCGGGGAGTCCCCGTCGAAGTACAGGACGGCGTCGCGCAGCGGCCGGGTGCGCCGGTGCGGGTAGTGCTCGGTGCGCAGCCGGTGGCGGCGGTAGGCGCCGCGCTCGGTGCGGGCGAGCACCGACCCGGCCTCGATGAGCAGCCGGTCGCCGAAGCGCCGGTCGACGGTGAACTCCCGTCCCTGGACGGCCCGGTGGAGCGGCAGCGCGGCAGAGACGGCGGCAAGGAGCCGCACGGGCACACCGTCGTGGTCCGCCCGCCCGGCCGCCCCCTCCGTGCCGCCCGTCTCGCGCAGGAACGCGTACCACCGCCCCTCCCGCAGCACCCCGCCCCCCGGCGCGAGCACGGCGCTGAAGCGGTCGCCCTCGCGGGTCACGGGGACGGCCACCTCGTCGTCGCGCCCGCTGTGCCGGAGCACCAGCTCGGCCTCGCCCCAGCTCGCCCCGGCCGCCGTGCCCTCGATGGTGAGGGTGCCGTCGGCGTCGAAGGCCACCTGGTCGGCGACCGGCTGCCGGGTCAGCTCGACCACCAGCTGGCCCCGGTCGTTGGCGGAGGCGCACAGCTCGGCGCCCGGGCGCGCGGGGTAGCGGCCGGGGGGCAGGGTGAGCGCGGCGGCGAGGGACTTCAGCTTGCCGTCCGGCAGTACGAGGTTGGCCTGCCAGCGGTCGCCGTGCGGGGGCTCGACCTCCTTGGGGGCCAGGTGCGGGGTGGGCGGGACGGACGCCAGGTCGACCGGCGACACGCGGACTTGGAAGCGGTCGCCGGCCAGCGTCACCGGGTAGTCGAACTCGGTCTCGGAGTGCGGGTGCGTCAGGCGCAGGGCGGTCGGGCGGGCGGAGCCCTCCCGTCTCCCACCGCCACCCTGCTCGACGTGCTGCGCACGGCCCCCCATATGCGGGAGGCTCCCGTCGAGGACGACGTCGTCGCCGTCGCCGTGGTGGGACTCGACCCGGGCCGCGTACTCCTGGACGCGCAGCACGAGTCGGCCCTTGCTGAAGCCGAGGACGAGCCGGAGCCCGTCGCCCAGCTCCCGTACGACGGACTGCGCGGCCGAGCCGTCCAGGGCCCGCACCGCCGCCCGCCGCACCGAGCCGTGGCCCGCGACGACCACGCCGAGCAGCCAGTTGCCGGGCCGCCACCGGCCGCCGGTCTTCAGCTGCTCGGGGTCGATGACCATCTCGAAGCCCGACAGGTCGTAGCAGTGCAGCCGCTGCCGGGAGTGCTCGGTGGCCTCGGCCGCCGCGACGGTCCGCGTCGGCACCCGTCTGAACTGCCCCTTGTGGTGCACCGACTTGAGCAGCCCGGCCTTGATGGAGTGGCCGGGCCGGGTCGCCTCCAGGTTCCGTACATACGCGTAGCCGCTGATCCGGAGCAGCCCGTCGGCGCCCCAGGAGGACTCGCGGACCCGTGCCACGACGGGCAGTTCGCGCCGCCCGAGCCGGGTGAGCTTCTCGGGCACCGGGCGCACCCCCGGATACACGGCCCGCCGCCGCACCGTGCCGCGCACCTGGAAGGCCGCGCCGCCGAGCCGCTCGAAGGACAGCAGCTCGATCAGCTCGGCGGTGCGGCCCTCCCGTACGAGATGCCACTTCACGCGCAGGTCGACGGGGAGCGCCTCGATCACCGAGGGGTCGGCGCGGCGCAGGAACGCGGCGGTGTCGGCCATGAACGCGGCCCGGTACTCGGGCCCGCCCATCGGCAGCCCTTCGAGGAAGTACACGAAGTCGTCGCGCAGGCAGGAGATGTCGTACGTCTTCTTGTGCTCCGGCGCCTGCTCGGCGAGGAACGCGCTGACGTGCGCACAGGCCGAGATCCGGTCGCGCACGCCCTTCACGTCGGTGCGCCGCCGCGTGATCGAGCCCTCGCGCACCCGCCAGTAGTAGACGTGGTCGCTCAGCACGTCCACCGATGTGGCGAGGAAGTGCGCGGGGATCATGACGGGCGTGTCCTCGTACAGCTTCCCCTCGGGGAAGGTGAACGCGTGCCGGTCCCAGAACGACCGCCGGAACACCTTGTTCCAGGCGACCCGGTCGGCGAGCAGCTGGAGGTCGCGGGAGATGTGGGTGCGGGTGCGCGGCCCGGTCAGCCACTTGTACTGCCACGCCTGCTGGCGCCCGCGCTCGTTGAGCCGCCAGACGTTGCCGCTCGCGAAGTCGGAGCCGGTCGCGTCGAGGCTCGCCACCATCCGCGCGTACGCGTCGTGGGGCACGATGTCGTCGCTGTCGACGAAGGTGAGGAACTCGGCGGTGGGCGAGGCGTGCCGGACCCCGGTGTTGCGGGCGGCGCTGAGCCCGGCGTTGGGCTGGCGCACGTACACGAAGCGGGGGTCGCGGGCGGCGAACTCGCGGGCGATGCGGGAGCTGCCGTCGGTGGATCCGTCGTCGACGAGGATGACTTCGAGCGCGCTGTGTGCGCTGTGAGCGCTGCAGCCGTCGGGTCCGGCCAGCGTCTGCACGGCGATGGACTCAAGGCACTCCGGCAGAAACTCCTCGACGTTGTAGATGGGCACGACGACGCTGAGACGGGGCTGCACGGCGACCGGCCTTTCATGGGCGTACGGGGGTGTTCATCCCCTTTGCCCGGCCGCGCGCCCCCCGCGTCAACTTCTCGCTTCTCAACCACCCCAATGAGTGACAAATGGTCTTCGACAGGCGGTGTCGCGCTGGCTACGGTCGGTGCCCATGACGCGCTTCTCGGTTGTCGTGCCCGCCCATCGCGTCCAGGGCTACCTGCGGGAATGCCTGGACTCCGTGCTGGAACAGTCCTTCGCCGACGTCGAGCTGATCGTCGTCGACGACGCGTCGCCGGACGCCTCCGCCGCGATCGCCGCGGAGTATGCGGAGCGCGACCCGCGCACGCAACTCGTCCGCCTCCCCGAGCACCGCGGCACCGGCGGCGCGCGCAACGCGGGCGCCGAGCGCGCCACCGGCGACTGGCTGCTCTTCCTCGACGGCGACGACGTGCTCCGCCCCGGCGCGCTCGGCGCCCTCGACGCGGCCCTCACCGAGGCACCGGACACCGGCGCTGTCGATCTCCTCCTCTTCGCACACGACCGGGTCGACTGGTGGGAGAACGTCCGCGCGGGCGGCGACGACCTGACCGGCGATCCCCTGGCCGTCACCCCGGCCGCCTGGAACCGCCTCTTCCGGCGCGCCTTCTGGACCGCGCAGCACCTCGCCTTCTCGGACGGCCCGTACGAGGACGTGGAGCCGGTGCGGCGCGCGGCCCTCGCGGCGGACGGGCGGACCGCGACCCTCGACCGGGTCTGCGTGCGCTGGCGCGAGCGGCGCGGCGGCAGCTTCTCCAAGACGCCCGGCGAAGACCACTTCGCCGTCCTGAGGCGGTACGAGGAGCTGCTCGCCGGGCTCGGCGGGACGGACCGCGCACGGCTCTTCCCGCACCTGGTCACGCACCTCCTCGCGGTCCTCGACGACCCGGGCCGGATCCGCGCCGCCGACCGGCGCCGCTTCTTCCGCGAGACGGCCCGCCTGTACGCGGCCCACGCGCCCGCCGGTGCCGAGCCCCGCTCCGGCGAGGAGAAGGCGCTCGCCGCCGCCTCGTACCCGGCCTTCGAGGGGCTGCGCAAGGCGGAGAGCAGGCGCCGCCGCGCCACCCGCAGACTCAAGCAGCAGAAGAAGAAGCTGCGCGCCCGCGCGATGCGCGTCAGCTACCGCGCCGACCGCCGCCGCGCTCTCGACCCCGACTTGGCCGTGTACGGCGCCTATTGGAACCGGGGCGTCTCCTGCAACCCGGCCGCCATCCACGCCAAGGCCCGCGAACTCGCCCCGCACATCAAGGGCGTCTGGGTGGTCTCCAGCCGCAACAAGCACCGCGTGCCGCCCGGCGTCGACTATGTCATCGAGGGCTCGCGCCGCTACTGGCGGGCGATGGCCCGCGCCACCTATCTGATCAACAACTCCAGCTTCCCCGGGGGCTTCACCAAGCGCCCCGGCCAGGTCTACCTCCAGACCCACCACGGCACGCCCCTGAAGAAGATGGGCCTCGACCAGCGCCGCTACCCGGCGGGCACGCACGGCATCAGCTTCCAGAAGGTCCTCGACCACACCGACCAGTGGGACCTCAGCCTCTCCTCGAACCCGCACTCCACGGAGATCTGGGAGCGCGTCTACCCCTCGGTCTCCTACCAGGCCCTGGAGGCGGGCTACCCGCGCAACGACGTCTACTTCACCACCGGGCCGGACGAAGTCGCCCGCATCCGCGCGGAGTTGGGCATCCCGGAAGACCGGACCGCCCTCCTCTACGCCCCCACCCACCGCGACTACCAGAAGGGCTTCCTGCCCCGCCTGGACCTCGCCCGCTTCGTGCGCGCGCTCGGCCCGTCGTACGTCGTGCTGGTGCGCGCCCACTACTTCTACGGCTCGGACGCGGGCCTCTCCGACCTCGCCGGGCACCCCCAGCTCATCGACGTCACCGGGCACGCGCGCGTCGAGGACCTCTGCCTCGCCGCCGACGCACTCGTCACGGACTACTCGTCCCTGATGTTCGACTACGCCTGCCTGGACCGCCCCATCGTCAGCTACGCCCCCGACTGGCAGGCGTACCGACTGGCCCGCGGCACCTACTTCGACCTGCTCTCCGGCCGCCCCGGCGAGACGCCCGGCGCGGTGGCCACGTCCGAGGAGGAGCTCATCGAGCTGTTCCGGACGGGGAGTTGGGACACCCACGGGACGACGAAGCTGCGCGGCGCGTTCCGGCGGCGGTTCTGCCCTTACGACGACGGAGGCGCCGCAGAGCGAGTCGTGCGGCGCCTCTTCCTGGAGGCCGGGGTGGTGTGACCTCAGCGGCGGCGCAGCGCCTTCGTCACGATGGGCGGCAGGACGTTGACCGCCACCCTGCGGGCCAGGGAGCGCTTCGCCGGGGCGGGGGACGCCGTCGCGGCCGGCTGGGCGGGGATGCGGGCGCCCGGCTTCTTGGCGGCGGGCTTGGCCGGCTTCTTGATGGAGAGGCGCAGCACCGGGTCGCCGTCGATGAGGTTCTCGCTCACCACGCAGCCCGGCACCGTCGGCGCCCACTCCCGCAGCCGCTCCTGGAGGGGCTCCGGGTCGCCCCACGTCGCGTACATCTTCGAGCCCGAGACGCAGACGGGCCGCATGCCCTTGGTGAAGACGGCCTCCCACACGGCCGCCGAGACGCCCGGCGTGTGCTCGGTGCGGTAGTCGTCGAGGGAGACGACGCCGTGGCCCTTGAGGATCTCGCGGGTCGTGTCGATGTCGACGCTCACGTCCTCGTACATGTGCGAGGCGTCGATGTGCACGAAGCGGCAGCTGTCCGCCGGGACCGTGTCGGCGAGGACCGTCGTGCGGGCCTGCACGATCTCGGGCAGCTCGTCGTGGAAGGCGAGGTAGTTGGTCTCGAAGGCCCGCAGGGAGAGGGTCTTCTGGTAGAAGTCCCGGGTCTCGGTGCGGCTGTAGGCGCCCTGCGACTCCTCGCCGAACAGGTCGCACACCGTGAAGGTCTCGCCCTGCTGGAGGTGGCGGCCCATCACGATGGTGGACTTGCCGAGGTAACAGCCCATCTCCAGGAGGTTCCCGCCGCGCTCGGCGGTGGCCTCCAGGAAGAAGGCGAACAGCTGCTGGTCGAGCCGCTGGAACCAGCCCGGCACGTCGTCCAGCTTGGCCGGCTTCTTCAGCTCGGGCTCGGTGGTGGTGTCGGTGGCGCTCATGAGTAACTCCTCGATGGGGATGGGGTGGTGATGTTCAAGGGGGCGTCAGGAATTCGGCAGTCGCCGGCCGGGGCGGAGCACGTCGCCGCAGCCGCCGCGGCGGCCCGCTTCCTGTGCCCGCAGCTGCCGGGTGACTTCCTTCTTCGCCCAACGCTGGGTCGCGGCAAGCCTCTTGGGGTCCTGCACGGCGTCCGCGCGCACCCAGTCGCCGCCGTCGCCCTTGGCGGACTTCTCCTCGTACAACGGCAGATAGCCCTCGGCGGTCATGCGCTTCGGGGTGAGGCCGGGGTAGGACGCCCAGTAGCCGTGGGCGTGCACGAGGGTCGGCCGGAGCTTCTGGAAGACGTAGCGGCGCAGGCCGGGCATGTCGTGGGCGGCGAACGCGTCGGCGATCGTCGGCTCGGTGAGGCCCGCGAGGTCGTACACCTTCAGGTCACTGGTCAACAGCGTGCCGCCGAGGTTGTTGATGAGGTACGTCGGGTGCTCGAGGGCGAGCCGGTCCGCGTACTCGTTGAAGACCGGGCCGTAGCGGTCGGAGACCACGCACATGGGCAGCGTGGGGTGGGCACGGAACTCGGCCGCCCGCTCCCGCTGTCCGCCCCAGGCGAGCAGCAGCGCCCCGCAGACGGCGGTGGCCGTGAGCGCACGGGCCCGCACCGTGCCGCGCTGCAGGACCCCGGCGAGGGCCACGCTCACCGCGAAGGACGCGAGCGCCCACACCGGCGTCGCGAAGCGGTACATGCCCATCCAGTCGGGCTTGAGGACGCCGAAGGACGTGAGGGTGAGGGCCAGGGGGAGGAGGACCGGGGCCAGGCCGGAGCGCAGGCGCCCGGGGCGGCTGAGCGCGAGGCCCACCACCCCCGCGCCCGCGAGCACCGCCGTCCAGCCCGCGAAGGCCAGCAAGTCGCCCGTCCCGGCGAAGAGTTCGAGGGTCGGGGTCTCCTGCGCCTTCGCCACCGCCGTGTTCGGCACGAGCCGCCCGAACTCCGCGTACCGCCAGCCGAGGAACGCCCCGTACGGGAGGAGGAACGCGCCGCAGCTCAGTGCCGCCGCGCGCACGGACGCCGTGAGCCGGGGCCGGGTGACGTGGAGGAGCAGCAGCAGGGGGTGGACCGCCGCCAGGACCGCGCCGTCCGGGCGGGTCAGGGCGGCGGCGAGGGCGAGCAGCCCGGCGAGGACCGCCGGGCGGCGCTCCAGGAGGGTGCCGTCGACGGATGCTCGGGCGAGGACGGCGGCGAGGACGGTCGCCGCGAGGGCGTAGAGCGGGTTCTCCAGGCCGGAGAACATCCACGCGGTGAAGGAGACGTTCGCGGCGAGCAGCACGCCCGTGAGCGCGACCACCGCCCACGCGTGCCGCACCATGGAGCGCGCCGCCCACCCCACCGCGAGCAGGATGCCGAGCGCGCACAGCAGGCCAAGGAGCTTCGGGTAGAGCACCAGGTCGGGCACCCCGAACCAGGCGCGGTGGTCGAAGAGTCCGAGCCGCCGCCCGACCAGCAGGAGCAGCAGCCACAGCGGGTTCGAATAGCCCTCGACGGGCGGTGAGCCGGCCTGCTGGACGGGGCCGAGGCCCTCGTCGATGCTGCGCGCGTACGCGAAGGTGATCGCGGCGTCGTCGACGATCCACTGCCCGAGCCGGGCGCCCTGGGAGCCGATGAGCGCGGTGCCCGCGAGGGCGGCGCCGAGGACGGGCATGTGCGGGCGCCAACGGCTGGTCTTCTGGGGTGGGTCGGCGTCCTCGGGCGCCGTGCCGGGGCGGGGGATGGTGGGGGTGGTCTGGGTCATGCGTGGTTCCTGATCTGGAGGGGGGCCTCGGCGGCGGCCTGGGTGGAGCTCTGCGCCGGGATGTCCGTCGGCGGCTGCTGGCCGAGCATGAGGCGGCTCACCACGCGGGCGGCGGCGTGCCCGTCGTCGTACTGGCAGAAGCGCGCACGGAACGCGGCCCGCAGCCGGGCGGACTCCGCGTCCCGCCAGCGGCCGTCGCGCAGCAGACCCGCCAACTCCTCGGTGGAGCGGGTGACATGGCCGGGCGGCTGGGCGGGCAGGTCGAGGTAGGTGCCGCGGTTGGCCTGGTAGGTCTCCCAGTCATCGGCGTGCACGACGATGGGGCGGTCCAGGTGGGCGTAGTCGAACATGAGGGCCGAGTAGTCCGTGACGAGGGCGTCCGAGGCGAGCATGAGGTCCTCGGCCGAGGGCTCGTCCGTGACGTCGAGGATCAGCCCGCGCCGCGCCAGGTCCGCCAGCTCCAGGCCGCGCACCGGGTGGCGGGAGAGCGAGTAGTGGAGGCGGACCAGGACGGTGTGGCCCGGGCCGAGCCCGCGGGTGAGGCGGTCGAGGTCGACGCGCTGCACGAAGCCCGTGGAGTGGTGGTCGCGGCGCGTCGGCGCGTACAGGACGACGGTGTCGTCGGCCGGGATGCCGAGGCGGCGGCGGACGGCGGCGCCGTGCCCCGGGTCGGCCGTGAACAGGATGTCGTTGCGCGGGCTGCCGGTCCGCTCCGACGTGTAGTGGCAGGGGTAGGCGCGGTCCCAGACCCGCTCCGAGTGCTGGTTGGCGACCAGGCTGTGGTCCCAGCGGTCGCAGCGCCGCAGCATGCCCCGGACGTTCAGGCGGTGGGTGGCCGCCGGGTGCCCGAGCAGATCGAGGCCCATGTGCTTGAGCGGGGTGCCCTGGTGGGTGTGGATGTGCACGGAGCCCTCGCGCTTGACCAGCTCGTGCGCCCAGTTGACGTTGTTCACGAAGTACTTGGCGCGGGCCACCGTCTTCCAGTAGCGCAGCGAGTTCGGCAGCACGTGGTCGGTGCCGGGCGGCAGCGCCTCCACCGCGTCGGGGCGCACCACCCACACGCCCCGGATGTGCGGGGCGAGTTGGCGGGCGCGGGCGTGGATCGCGGCTGGGTCGCCGAGGACGCCGCGGTGGTGGAAGGCCGAGTAGACCGCGAGGTTCGGGTCGAGGGGGCGCAGCGAAAGGGCCTTGTGCAGCAGCAGCTTGACCCGGTTCGCGGTGCGCTTGCGCCAGCGCTGCCTGCGCTTCTTCAGGGCGGCGAGCAGGGCGCGGCCGCGGCGGTGCAGGGCGAACGTCCCGTACGGGGCGCGGGACAGGAGGCGCAGCGCCGTGCGGTGGCCGCCGTCCGGGAGCCGGAAGCCGGCGGGCCGGTAGCGGCGGAACCTCCCGGCGGCGAGCCGGTAGAACTCGGGCTTGTCGCGGGTGGGAAGGCGGTTGTTCTTGTCGAGGATCTCCAGGCAGTGCTCGGCCATGCGGCGGTGCAGATACGGGCGCCAACTCGACAGCTCCGGGCGGGAGTCGAGGAACGCGAAGACCCGGTCGTACTGGTCCAGGATGTCGAAGTGCTTACGGCTCGTGGTGCGCAGGATGTTGCCCTGGCGGCGCTGCCGGTACAGCAGACAGACCCGGTCGAGGACGGCGATGCGGGCCGCGGACATCATCACCGGGAACGTCCACGGGGTGTCCTCGTAGTAGCCCGGCGGGAAGCTGAAGCCGTACTCCTCGACGAAGTCCCTGCGGTACGCCTTGTTCCACACCACCATGATCAGGTCGAGGAACTCGGGCCGCTCGGCCGCGGTGAACACACTGTCCCCGGCCTCGGCGAAGATCTTGTGCATGATGTTGCGCTGGAACCCGCCCCACCAGTGCGTGCGCGCGTAGTCGAAGATCAGCACGTCCGGGTCGCCGGAGGCGTCGAGCCGCTCGGTGAGGGCGGTGAGGGTGCCCGGCGTGTAGGTGTCGTCGCTGTCCAGGAACAGCAGATAGTCGCCGCTCGCGTGCGGCATCCCCGCGTTGCGGGCGCGGCCGAGCCCCACGTTCTCCTCGAGGTGGACCGCCGTGACCCGGGTGTCGCGCGCCGCGTACTCGTCGATGATCGCGCCGCAGCCGTCCGGTGAGCAGTCGTTGACGGCGATCACCTCGAAGTCCGTGAAGGACTGGGCGAGAACCGAGTCGAGGCACTCGCGCAGGAAGCCCTGGACCTGGTAGGCGGGGACGATGATGCTGAAACGGGGCACGGACACTTCCACGGGTCGTGAGCGGGTGGGGACGGGGCGGGGCGGGTTCAGGGGCCGCGGCAGAGGGCGGCCTCGGCGGCCACGGGGTCGGCCGGGTAGCGCAGCGTCGTGCGGGCGTAGGACCCGGTGAGGTTCTGCCAGAAGCGGGCGGGCGTCAGGGGCCGGCGCACGGAGTCCTGGAGCTCCCGCAGCGGGCCGCAGCGCAGGGCGTGGCGGGCCGCCGCGACGCCGCGCGGGTCGATGCCGGGCGGCAGCGGGGCGGCCGGGTCGGCGAGGTCGGCGGCCATCCACTCCAGCGCGACCGGCTTCTCGTGCCCGGCGCGCGCGGTCCTGGAGCGCTCCATGTGGGCGCCGAGCGGATAGGCGAGGCTCAGCGGGTCGACGGCGAGCCCGTCCAGCGGGACGGCGACTCCGCCGTATCCGAGGAACTCGATGGCCCCGGCGACCGGCACGCCCCGCTCTCCCCGCTCGTGCGCGGCCAGCGGAAGTCGCAGATAGCGGCGGTTGTACTCGACCTCAAGGGCCAGCTGGGGCACGGGAGTTCGCCGTGCGGCCGCGATCTCTTTCCGGAACTTCGTGGGCCGGGCGGCGTGCTCGCGCTGGCCGACCGGATGCAGGTGGCGGGTGGCCTGCTGGTAGCCGACGTGGGTGTCCCAGATCTCCCCGCGCGCCGAGACCAGCGGCGGCCGCCACAGCGCGAGACAGCACCCGGCCCAGACGGCGACGACGGCGCAGGCGGCCCCGGCGGCCCGGCTCCACGGCACCGCCCACAGCGGCAGGACAAGGAGGAACAGGCCGGGCAGCAGCATCCGCCCGTGCATGAAGTCACCGCCGACGCGGGTGACATAGAGCAGCGACAGAGCACCGGACAGCAGCGGCGCGGTCACCAGTGGCGCCGCCGCACGCCGCCGTACGACGAAGAAGGCGGCGAACACCGCGAGCGCGCCCAGCGGCAGCCACAGCCGGTACGGCAGCACGAAGTTCTCCGCGTACCAGAGCCCGCGCCCCCAGTTGGCGTTCGACGCCTCCTTGGTGAGGCCCGGCAGCGGCACCAGGACCCCGTAGTAGCCCGCGCGGAAGATCTCGTACGCGAGGGGGAGCGCGCAGGCCGCGGCGGTGAGCCCGGCGAGGGCGCGGGGCCGGGGCCGCAGCAGCGCGCACCAGGTGCCGAGGAAGACGACGCTGACCAGGGCCAGGTCCGGCCGGATCAGCGGACCGAGCCCCAACACCACGGCCACCAACGGGAGTTGGCGATCACGCCGGGCGACGAGGAGCCACCAGCACAGGGCGAGCCACGCCGTGCTGAGCCCGCTCTCCAGGCCCGACGTCGCGTAGTCCCACACGGCGGCGACCGGCACCAGGACCAGCACGCCGAGGGGCAGCAGCCGCCGCCCGCCGTGCAGCCGCCGGGCCGCGTCCCCGGCGAGCAGGAAGCCCACCGCCGTGCAGACCAGGCCGAGCGCCACCGCCACCAGGGCCGGGTCGGCCCGGCTCACCAGCGAGACGAGGGCGACCAGCCACTGCCACAGGGTGCCCGTCGAGGTCTCGGCGCGCTCTCCCGCGTTGTAGACCGGACCGTTCCCGGCGAGGATCTGCCGGACGGCCCGGGTGTAGATCAACGCGTCGTCGCCGAGCCAGCGGTGGTGGTATCCGAGCGCCGTGACGGCCGCGGCGGGCAGCACGACGACGAGCCCGTTCCAGCCCCGTGGACCGCGCGGCCGCGGCAGCCGGGGCACCCGCCCCCGCGCGGTCTGGGCCGGGACCGCCGCCACCGGAGCCGCGGCGGCGGGGGTACGGGGCGACGGGGGCAAGGGGAGCTCCAGGTTCGGATGGGTCGGGGGCGAGGGCGGACCCTCAGTGCACCGGCTGCCGCGCCGCGGCGGGGGCCGGCACCCGGTCCGCCAGGGGCACCGGGGGCCGGATCGCCGCCGGGTCCTCGCCGAGCAGCACGCGCCGCACCACCCGCTCCGCCGCGTGCCCGTCGTCGAACGCGCAGAAGCGCTCCCGGAACTGAGCCCGCAGCCGCCGCGAGCGCTCGCCGCGCCAGTCGCCGCCCCGGAAGATCCGCACCAGCTCGTCGTGGGTGCGCGCCACCGGGCCCGGCGCCTGGCCGGGCAGGTCGAAGTAGACGCCGCGCGAGTCGCGGTAGACGTCCCAGTCGTCGGCGTACACGACGACGGGCCGGTCCAGGTTGGCGTAGTCGAACATGATCGACGAGTAGTCCGTGATCAGCGCGTCCGAGGCGAGAGAGACCTCCTCGGGGGAGCGGTGCCCGGTGACGTCGATCAACTTGCCGGACGCCACGGCCTGTTCGAGCCCGGCCGAGCCCTCGTAGAAGTGGTGGGCGCGCAGGAGGACCACGAAGCCCTCGTCGAGCGCGTCGCAGAACGCGCCCAGGTCGAGCTGGGGCGTGAAGCCCTGCCGGTAGTCGCGGTGCGTCGGCGCGTACAGGAGCGCCACCTTGCCCTCGGGGACGCCGAGTTCACGCCGCACCCGGCGCACGTCGTCGGCCGTCGCCGCGTAGTAGGCGTCGTTGCGCGGATAGCCGTACTCCAGCTGCTCGAAGCCGCTGGGGAAGGCCCGCTCCCAGACCTCCGTGGAGTGCCGGTTGGAGGAGAGGTTGAAGTCCCAGCGGTCGGTGCGGGTCAGCATCTTCCCGAAGGGGCCGAGCCCGGCGGCCGCGGCCGGGTACTCGGCCTGGTCGACGCCCATGTGCTTGAGGGGCGTGCCGTGCTGCGTCTGGACGTGCACGGTGCCGGGGCGCTTGACGACCCGGCCCTCGAAGTTGACGTTGTTGAAGGTGTACTTGGCCGTCGCCATGACCTCCCAGTAGCGCGGCGAGCCCGTCACCACCCACTCCACGCCCTCCGGCATCTGGTCCGCGTTCTCCTCGGCGACCAGGAACACACAGCGGATGTGCGGGGCCAGCTCGCGGGCCTTCGCGTGGATCGCGGCCGGGTTGCAGGTGTAGCCGCGGCCCCAGTACGCGGAGAACACGGCGAGGTTCTCGTCGACGGGGCGGCGCAGCGCGCGCAGGTACGGGCGGTTGCCGCGCTGCCACGGCAGCTTCGCGGAGAGCCGCTTGACCGCCGCGAGCCCCGAAAGGGCCCTCTCCAGCAGGGACTTGAGGCCGCGCACCGCGCTGAACGCCGCGTACGAGCCGGACGCGAGGAGCGCGTGCTGGAGGCCGATGCTGCCGCCCGGGCGGCGGAACCCGGCGGGCCGGTGGAGGCGGTAGAGCCGCGCCGCCCGCCGGAAGTAGCGGCGCCGCATGCCCCGCGACGGCAGCCGCGCGGGCGTCGACGCCGTCTTCAGGACCTCGTGGGTCAGGCGCAGGAAGACCCGGGCGAGCACCGGCGCGGGCGGCTTCAGGGCGGCCGTCTCCGCCATCGCGAGCCCGAACTGGTCGAGCAGCTCCTGGTGATGGGCCCCCGGCAGCCGGTTCCGCATGCCCTGGCGCCGCTGCAGATGCCGTACGCAGACCCGGTCGAGCACGGCGATCCGCTCGGCCCGCAGGGCGACCAGGACGCTCCACACCACGTCGGTGAACATGCCCGGCGCGAACGAAAGACGGTGCTCGGTCACGAACCGCCGCCGGTACGCCGCCGAGAACGCGGGCACCAGCGGATCCGGCAGCGCCGCGTGCCGCTCCACGCTGAACACCCCCGTCGGCGCGCCCTCCCACAGCCGGGCAAGGGCCGGACCCTGCTCGCCCTCGAACCAGTGCACCCGCTCGTGGTCGAAGAGCAGCAGATCGGGGTCCCCGGTCTCGGCCAGGCGCGCGTCCAGGGCGTGCAGGGCGCCCGGCGCCATCGTGTCGTCCCCGTCGAGGAAGAGCAGGAACTGCCCGCCCGCCACCGCGGCGCCCGCGTTCCGCGCCCCCGGCAGACCCCCGGCGGGCGGCGCCACCACGGCCCGTACGCGCGGGTCGCGCGCCGCGTGCTCGGCCACGATCGCGGCGCTCGGGTCGGCGTCGGCGTCGGCCGTGGAGACGACCGCGATCAGCTCGAAGGCGTCGAAGGACTGCCCGAGCACCGAGGCGAGGCAGTCGGCGAGCCGCCCCGGTACGCCGTGGGTGGGAACGATGATGCTGAAGCGCGACAAGACAGCCTCTCTCGATGGTGGTTCACGCGTTGTCGTACGGCAGCAGCCCGAAGGAACGGGTCCGCTCGCGGGGCGCAGGGGCGGTCCCTGCCGTCGCCGGGGCGAAGTCCGTGCCGGCCGCCGCGGGCGCCGGGTGCCGCTCCGCGAGGGGCACGACCGAGGGCAGGCCCGCGGTCTCGCCGAGCACCACGTGCCGTACGACCCGCTCGGCCGCCCGCCCGTCGTCGTGGGCGCAGAACCGGGTGCGGAACGCCCGCCGCAGCTGCGCCGAGCGCGAGCCGCACCAGTGGCCGGTAGCGAAGATGTCCGTCAGCTCGTCCTCGCTGCGCGCGACGGCGCCCGGCGGGAAGGCGCGCACGTCGAAGTAGGTGCCGCGGGCGGCCTCGTAGGCGTCCCAGTCGTCGGCGTGCAGGACGATGGGGCGGTCCAGGTTGGCGTAGTCGAACATGATCGACGAGTAGTCGGTGACCAGCGCGTCCGAGGCCAGGCAGAGCGACTCGACGCTGGGGTGGCCGGACACGTCGATGATGCGGTCCGTGAGGCCGGCGGCCATGAGCGGGGCCTCGTACGTGTGGTGGGCGCGGGTCAGGATCACGAAGCGCGGGCCGAGTGTGTGCAGCATCCGCTCCAGGTCGAGGGTGCGGCGCTGGGTCACGCGGTAGTCGCGGTGGGTGGGGGCGTAGAGGATCGCGACGGCTCCGGCGGGGATGCCGAGGGACTCGCGGATGCGGGCCACGTCGTGCGAAGTCGCCCGCTGGTACACGTCGTTGCGGGGGTAGCCGTACTCGAGCGTCGTGTAGCCGGAGGGGAAGACGCGCTCCCAGACCAGGGACGAGTGCCGGTTGGCCGACAGGACGTAGTCCCACTTGTCGGTGTTGCGCAGGAGCGCCGCGAAGTCGGTGGAGCGGGCAGCGGCAGGGCGGTCCTGGAGGTCGAGGCCCATGTGCTTCAGGGGCGTGCCGTGCTGCGTCTGGATCAGCACCTGGCCGGGGCGCTTCACCAGCCTGCGGTCGAAGTTGACGTTGTTCACCAGGTACTTGGAGCGGGCCAGGGCCGTCCAGTACGCGGCCGTGCCGGGGCGCAGCCTGCGGGTCGCCGTGGGGACGGTGTGGTGGTGCTCGGGCGCGGCGATCCACGCGGTGCGGATGTGCGGGGCGTGCTCGCGGAACGCGGCCTCCAGGGCGCCCGGGTTGCAGCCGTAGCCGCGCCCCCAGTACGCGGAGAACACCGCGCGGTCCGCCCGCACCGGCAGGCGCAGCTGGATCCGGTAGTGCGCCTGGAGGGCGGCGCCCTTGAGCTTCTGGCGGGCCGAGGCCGCGTACCGGCGAAGGCGCGACGTGAGGCGCAGGGCCGCCCAGATGCCCCGGTAGGTGCGGTGCGAGCCGAGCCGCACCAGGGCGTGCCGCAGCCGGGTGCGGGGGCGCACGCGGGCGCCGGGGACGCGGTAACGGCGGTAGTGGGAGCGGGCCTTGCGCAGGAACTCGGCGCGGCTGCCGCGCGGCAGCCGGTCCCGCTTGGTGAAGATCGTCGCCAGGTGGTCGACCATGCGCCGGAACAGCACGCCGCGCCAGGCCCGGGACAGCTTGGGCCGCTCGTCGAGGAACGCGAACACCCGGTCGTACTGGTCGAAGATGTCGAAGTGCTTGCGGCTGCGGGTGCCGAGGATGTTGCCCTGGCGGCGCTGGCGGTAGTGGACGCAGACCCGGTCGAGGGTGGTGATGGAGCCGGCCGCCGTCAGGAGCGGGTAGGTCCAGGGGGTGTCCTCGTAGTAGCCGGGCGGGAAGGTGAAGCCCTGGCGCTCGATGAACTCGCGGCGGTGCGCCTTGTTCCAGGCGACCATGAGGACCTTCAACAGGCCGGGCCGGTCGGCGAGTTGGAAGGACGCCGGGCCCTGCTCGGTGAGCTGCTCGGCGAACTGGTTGCGGACGGTCTCGCCGGACCAGTAGGTGCGCGCGTAGTCGTAGACGAGGACGTCCGGCTCGTCGGTCTCCTTGAGGCGGTCGGAGATCGCGTGCAGGGAGCCGGGGGTGAGCGAGTCGTCGCTGTCGAGGAAGATCAGGTAGTCGCCGGTGGCGTGCTCCATGCCGGCGTTGCGGGCGCGGCCGAGCCCGACGTTCTCGTCGAGGTGGACGGCCTTCACGCGCGGGTCGCGGGCGGCGAACTCGTCGATGAGCGCGCCGCTCGCATCCGGTGAGTGATCATCCACCGCGATGAGTTCGAAGTCCGTGAAGGATTGCTCCAGCACGGACTCGATGCATTCGTGCAGGTACGCCTGCACCTTGTATGCGGGGACGATGACACTGAACCGGGGCAAGGCACATCCATGGGTCGGCGCGGGCATACTGCCCGGAAACGCCTGAAGGGGTGAGTGAGTTACGCCGGTTGTGGCATACGGGGGATAGACGCAAGGAGACGGCCCGGTTAAGGGCCGTCTCCGTCACGGTACGTAAGTGCACGGGGCACAGGTCATGTTGGGATCACTTGACCGCCCCCGCCATCACACCGGACACGAACTGCCGCTGGAACGCGAAGAACACGGCCAGCGGAATCACCATCGAGATGAAGGCGCCGGGCGCCAGGACGTGCACGTTGTCGCCGAAGAACCGCACCTGTTGCTGGAGCGCGACCGTGATCGGCGGGTTCTCGGTGTCGGCGAAGATCAGCGCGATCAGCATGTCGTTCCAGACCCACAGGAACTGGAAGATGCCGAGCGAGGCGATCGCGGGCGCGCCGAGCGGCATGACGACCCGGAAGAACAGCCGGAGTTCACCCGCCCCGTCGAGCCGCGCGGCCTCCAGGAGTTCCCGCGGAATCTCCGCGAAGAAATTCCGCAGCAGGAAGATCGCGAACGGCAGGCCGAAGGCCACATGAAAGATGATCACGCCGAGCGTGGTCCCGAAGATGCCGATCTCACCGAAGATCTTCGACACCGGGAGCAGCGCGACCTGCACGGGCACCACGAGCAGCCCGACCACGCCGAGGAACCACCAGTCGCGCCCCGGGAAGTCCATCCACGCGAAGGCGTATCCGGCGAGCGAGCCGATGATGACCACGAGCAGCGTCGCGGGCACGGTGATCGTGATGCTGGACAGGATCGAGTCGGTGATCGTCTCGTCCTTGAGGAGGTTCGAGTAGTTCTCGAACGTCAGCTGCGAGGGCGTGCTGAAGACCTTCCACCAGCCGCTCTCGCTCATGTCCTCCGGCGTCCGCAGCGAGCCGAGCAGCAGCCCGATGGTCGGCACCAGCCAGAACAGGCCGACCAGGACGAGGAAGACGCGCAGCGCGGTCCCGCTCACGAAGGCGGCCACGCGCCCGCCCAGGGACTGCTTGGCCTTGACGATCTCGGTCTGTGTCGTCATCGCCGACTCTCCCGTCGCAGTCGGCGGATGTTGAAGATCATCACGGGAATCACCAGCAGGAACAGGAGCACCGCGATCGCGCTCGACACTCCGTAGTCGTTGTCGGTGAAGGCCGAGTTGTAGAGCTGGATGGCCAGCACGTTCGCATCGTCCTTGGAGGAGCCCGGAGAGATCACGAAGACCAGGTCGAAGATCTTCAGCACGTTGATGATGAGCGTGACCAGGACGACCGCGAGCACCGGCGCGAGCAGCGGCACCGTCACACGACGGAACACCTGCCACTCGTTGGCGCCGTCCACCCGCGCCGCCTCCAGGAGTTCCCGCGGCACGCTCGCGAGCCCGGCCGCGATCAGGACCATCGCGAAGCCGGCCCACATCCACACGTACGAGCCGATGATCGAGGGCGTGACGAGCGCGGGGCCGAGCCACTCGATCCCGTTGTAGGGCTCGCGGAAGTTCGAGGCGGGGAACTTGAGTTGGGCCCCGTCGGCCTCCTTGGGCAGGGCGAAGGTGCCGTCGCCGGCGGCCGTGGTGGAGGCCACCACCTTGCCGTCCTTGACCGCCTCGATCCTGATGCCGGAGTAGCCGAGCTCCGACGCGTCGACGCCGCCCCGCTTGCCGGCGCCCTTGCCGCGGGTGAAGTCCTGCCAGGTGGTGCCGGTGACGGTGCCGTCCTCCGCCTTCGCCTCGACGGCCTTCGCCGCGCTGTCCGGCATCTGGTCGGGCGCGACACCGAGCAGCGGCAGCATGACCGGGGTCCCGGCGCGCACCGGCTGCTTGGTGATGAAGCTGCCGCCGCCCCCGGACTTCAGTGGTGACTCGGGCCCCGGGTGGGCCTGCGGGAACGCCGAGGACTCCTTGAAGGTGTCGTGCACGCTCACCGCGACCGCGTTGGCCACGCCCCGGTCCGGGTCGGACTCGTACACGAGGCGGAAGATGATGCCGGCGGCGAGCATCGAGATCGCCATCGGCATGAAGATGATGAGCTTGAACGCGGTTCCCCAGCGCACCCGTTCGGTGAGCACGGCGAAGATCAGCCCGAGCGCCGTGGCGACGCTCGGCGCGAACACGACCCAGATCGCGTTGTTCTTGATCGCGGTCCGGATGGCGTCGTCCGTGAACATCGTCTTGTAGTTGCCGAACGCCGTGAAGTCGCCCGACTTGTCGAAGAAGCTGCGGAAGACGGAGTACCCGATCGGGTACAGGACGAGCGCGCCGAGCAGCACCAGGGCGGGCAGCAGGAACAGCGCCGCCACGGTCTTGCGGGTGCCGGTCACGCTTCTGCGCGGGCGCCCCCCGCCGGCCGGGGCCGGGGAGGGCTGTCCCGGGGGCACCTTCGCGGTGCCCCCGGCGTCTGCGGTCGTCATCGCCGCGTCAGCTCTTCTTGTACGCCTTGGCGGCCGCGCTCTCGAGCGCCTGCGCGGTGCCGTCGACGTCCTTGGGGTTCTTCAGGAAGTCCTGGAGGATCTTCCACTCGCCCTTGCCCGGGGTGCCGCCGAAGGACTGCGGGGCCTGGTCGGACATGTCGAAGCGGATGTCGTCGCCGGCCGCGATGAGGGCCTTGGCGATCTTCCGCTGGACGTCGTTCGGGTACGCCGCCAGGTCGAGGTTCTTGTTCGGCGAGACGAAGCCGCCCGCCTCGGCCCAGATCTTGGCGGCGTCCGGCGAGGCGAGGAAGGTCAGCAGCGCCTGTGCGCCCTTGCTGTCCTTCAGGGCGACGGCGGCGTCACCGCCCACCACGGCGGGGGAGTCGGCGCCCACGGCCGGGAAGGGGAACACCTTCGCGTCCGTGCCGATCTCCGCCTTGGTCTCCGAGATCGGCAGCGAGACCATGTCGCCCTCGAAGACCATGCCCGCCTTGGGCTGATCGCCGCCGGTGAAGACCTGCTTCACCGAGCGCGGGAAGTCGGTCTGCAGCGCGGCGTCGGCGCCGCCCGCGACCATGCCCTTCTTGCCCCAGAGGGCGCCGAGCGTGGTGAGGGCCTTCTTCACCGACGGATCGGTCCACTTGATCTTGTGCTTGGCCAGCTGGTCGTACTTCTCGGGGCCCGCCTGGGAGAGGTAGACGTTCTCGAACCAGTCGGTGAGGGTCCATGCGTCGGAGCCCGCGACGGACACGGCCTCCACGCCCGAGTCGTAGACCAGCTGCGCGGACTTGGTGAACTCGTCCCAGGTCTTCGACTCCTTGGTGGCCGCGCCCTCGAAGACCTGGGTGTTGTACCAGATCAGCGACTTGTTGGCGGCCTTGAAGTACACGCCGTACTGCTTGCCGCCCACCGCTCCGAGGTCCTTCCACCCCTGGGAGTAGTTCTTGTCGAGCTCGGCCTGGGCCTCGGCCCCGACGGGCTTGGCCCACTTGTTCTGGACGGCCTGCTCGATGGCGCCGACCTGGGGGAGCATCGCGACGTCCGGCGGCTGCCCGCCCGCGACCTTCGACTCCAGGAAGCTGATGATCGGGTCCTGCGCGGGCACGAAGGACACCTCGGCCCCGGTCCGCTTCTCGAACTCGTCGAGGACCTTGAGGAAGACTTTCCGCTCCGCGCCGCCCCACACGGCGGCGACGGACACCTTCTGCCCGTCCAGCTTGGGCAGTTGAACGGTGGCCCCGGTCTTGGAGCCGCTCTCCTTCCCGCCGTCGTCCTTGTCGTCGTCGCTGCCACCGCACGCGGCGGCGCCGAGAACGAGCGACCCGGCGACCAGGACAGCGGCTGCGCCCCTGCCCCGTCGGCTGCTTCGGTTCCGTCGGCCTTGCGGTGCCCTGCGTGTACGAAGAGTGCGCATCACAGCCCCGTTCCCTCCCCGGCGAGTCCCGTGCGCTCTGGTCTACGCCCGCCCATGGAGGCCCGGCAAGAGCGCCAACGGCGTCAACCAGGTGATCGTGATGGCGTTGTGACGTGGTGTCATGCCTTCTGTCGGAGGTGCTTCGCCGCCCTCGGCGCGGGGTGGGGCAACCCGGCTGCGGGGCGGCGCCGCCTACGGGAGCGGCGCGACCTCCGCTACAGGAGCGGCGCGACCTCCGCGACGGCGACCGACCCCGCGGCCCGCTCCAGCGCACTGGCGAGCAACGCCAAGTCCGTTGGCCCATTGCCCAGTTCGCGCACCGGCCGCCGCGCGGGCGGGTCGCCCATCCGCTCCCACTCCAGCGGAACGACGGTCGGCCGCAGCGTCGCCGTACGCGGAATCCGCCCCGTCACCCGCCCCGCCTGGAACGGTGTGACCCGCCCCTCCGCCACCCGCACGAGCTCTCCCCGCCCGGGAGCGGGGTCCTCCGGCCCGGCAGCGGGCGCGTCCAGCGCCACCCGCAGCCCCGCCCCGCGCGCGAGCTCCGTCTCGGCGGCCCGCCCGCCGGGGCCCACCGCCGCGACGAGGTGCACCCCGAGCCGCTCCCCGTCCCGCGCGACCGACTCCAGGGCGCGGACCACGGATCCGGCCGCCGGTCGGCCCGGTGAGCCGAGCGCGGGGGACAGCAGCGCGTCGAAGTCGTCCACCAGGACGACGAGTCGGGGCAGCGGGGGCCCCGGCTCGGGCCGCGCCCGCCCTCCGGGACGCAGCCGCAGCGTGGCGCTGGGCGGCGCCTCGATGTCGGCTCCGGAGGGACCGGGGACGGCCGGGCCGGGCACGGAGGGCGTGCGCCCGGACGGGGCGGATACGGACGGGGTGCGTCCGGACGGTGCGGGTACGGACGGAGTGCGCCCGGACGGAGAGAGCGGGCCCGCGTCCCCCGCCCCGTCCCCGCCGGCCCGCTGCGCCACCATCCGCCCCGAGACCTCGCGCCGCGTGTGCCACTCGCCGAAGCCGAGCCGCCCGAGCAGCTCCGCGCGCCGCTTCAGCTCGGCGGTCAGGGACTGGGCGAACTCCCGCATCCGTACGGGGTCGTTGGCGTTCAGATGCGTCGTGACATGGGGCAGGTCCGTGCAGACCCGCAGCCCCTCCGCGCCCCGCTCGATCCCGCCGTTGCCTCCGCTCGTGCCGCTGCCGCTGTCCCGGCCGTCGATGAGGACGAGACCGAGCCGGTCGGGCCGCTCGGCGGCGGCGAGGGACGCGGCGACGGAGCGCAGCAGCTCCGTGCGCCCACTGCCCGTCGGCCCCTCGATCAGCAGATGCGGCCCCTCGGTCGCGAGGTCCACGGCGACGGGGCCGCGCGGCCCGGCGCCCAGGACCGGCCAGGCCCGCCCGCCCAGCGCCTCCGGGTCGTCCGCGGCCGCCGCCCAGCGCGCCATCAGGGACGCCGGGGTGGCCCGGGCGAGCCCCAACTCGTCGAGCAGGCGGGCGGATTGAGGCAGCGGTGCGGACACGCGCGCGTGCCCCTCGCCGGGCACACCGTCCGGGCGCAGCGGGGCGAGGGAGCGGGCGAACCGCTCGGCCCAGGCCGCCGAGACCGCGTCCAGCGCCGCAACCGTGCCGTGCCCCGCGGGGTGGCCGTCCGCGGTGCGCAGCAGCCGCAGCGCCGTCGCCACGTCCCCGCTGAGCAGCGCGACGGCGCCGCACGCGCGGAAGGCGGGCGTCACCGAGCACGCCGCCTCGTACGTCGAGGGGACCGGCGAGGCGGGGGAGGCGGCCGGGGTCTCGGCGAGGCACACGACGTGGATCCCGGCACGCGCCCCGTCCCGGGCGAGCCGCACGGTGGCCTCGCGCAGCCCCGCCGAGCCCGGGTCCCCGTCCACGACGAGCACGGTGAAGGGCCCGTCACCGGCCGGGCTCCGCCTGCCCGAGAAGCCCGCGGGCGCCCAACTCCCGTTTCTGCCCCCGGAGTTGCCCTCAATATGGTCGTCGAGGCGGCGCAGCAGCTCGCCGGTGCGCGCCGCCGCCTGCTCCCTGTCGTACGCGAGGAGGAGGCGGCAGTCCTGGCCGTGTGCCGGACGCAGATGCGGGAGCCAGCCGAGCCAGCCCCACGCGGCGGTGCGCTCCTGAAGAGGGCGGGCGCGGTCCGTGCTCAGCAGCACGATCTCCAGGCTGTCCGGGGAGTGCAGCGCGGCGAGCTGGGCGACGACGGCGCGGCCCAGCCCCGAGAGCCGCTCCCTGGGCCCGGCGAGGCCGAGGGCCCCGGCCTCCCGCAGGCTGACCGTGACAGGCACGGCGGGCAGCAGGGGGCCCGGTCCGCCGGACCCCGGGGCGGCCCGGTCGACCGTGCCGAGCCGGACCGCGAGGGTCTCCGGGTGAGCTGGGCCGCGCTCCCAGAGGCGGGGGCCCGGGCCGAGCGCGGTGAGCAGCAGGGCCGCCGGGTCGGGCCAGGACTCCGGGGTGCGGGCGGCGGCGGCCACGGCGGGGTCTTCGGGGGTGGCGGGGTCGTGCTGGTCGTGGGGCGGGGGGTCGCCCTGCGGCCCGTACCCCGCTTCGTACGCCGGCTCTTCCCTGGTCTCGTCCCGGGAGCCGGTGAGCCGCCGGGCCCATGCCGAGAGGCCGCCGCGCTTGCGGGCTCCGCGCGGCACCGGTGTCCCGCGCACGGGGGTGCCCACGCGGGTGTGCTCGGCCTCGGGGGCGCCGCCCTGCTGGGGCACGAGCGGGGGCTCGGGCGTGCGGGGCCGGACGCCGTCGGGGGGTGTCCCTCCTACGGAGGAGCCCCAGTCCGCGGAACCGTACGCATGGTGGGTGGCCTGTGACGGCGGACCCTGCGGAGAAGAAGGAGAAGGGGAAGCCGGGGAAGCAGGGGAAGCAGGAGAAGGGGACGAAGGGGACTCGGGGGTCCCGGCGGTGCGCACGCGCACGTGCCCCTCGCCGTCCGCCGCCGTCGCCAGGGTGGCCTCCGCCTCGGTGCCCGCGGCCAGGCGCAGGGCGGACTCGCCGAGGCGCAGCAGGGAGCCGGGGGCGAGGCGGACCGGGCGGTCGGTGATCTCGGTGCCGTCCACCGATGTGCCGTTCGTCGAGCCGAGGTCCGTGACCGAGACCTGGCCGTCCGGGGCGAGCGTGACCGCGCAGTGCAGGCGGGAGACATCGGGGTCGTCGAGCGCCACGTCCGCCTCGGCGGAGCGGCCCACGCGGATCTGGCCGCCGTGCAGGAGGTGGACGCCGCCCGCGTCCGGGCCCGCCACCACGCGCAACTGGGCGGCGGCGCCCGCCAGTTCGGGACCCGGCTCGGCCGGGGCGCCGAGGCTCAGCACCGCGCCGTCGAGCAGCGGGGGCTCGCCGAGGGTGCTGCGCTGGGGGTCGAGGCGCTCCTGGCCCACGTACAGAACGGCCGGGCCGTCGCCGCCCGCCGCCGTGGCCAGGCCCGAGGCGATCGCCGCGAGCGCGGTCCCGGTGGGGGCGGTGACCAGCACGTCACAGGCGTGGGGTGGCGCGGGGCGGCCCTGGGGCTCGGTCTGGCCGCTGCGCGACCCGAGGACGGTCAGCCGGATCTGCATCGCGTCAGCGGTCCCTCCTGTGCTGGGCACCCGGCACGGGGACTCGCGCGACTCGCGCTGTGATTCCCCCCACCGCACACGGGCACGTCGGCCAGTAACAAGAAAGCATCCTCGCACCTGCCACTGACAACACGCCCGCCACCCACCCGTAAGTGATCTTGATTGGTCGGCTCTGCTCGGAAAAGTGCCTGCTTGGACCGGTGTGGAAAACGGCGGGGGTCACGGTGACGAAGGTCAATTCCCGCAGCCGTCGGCAACCAACGGAGCCGGGCGAGCGTCTATCCGGAGAACAAGAATCCGGGCAGGGTGAGGGCCGGGCGGAAGATGACCGGCCGGTGCCCCGTTCGGCGGCACTACAGTTGGGGCGGAACAGCATCCGGCGGCAGAGCCGGGCCCCCAGATCAGATCAGACCAGACCAGACCAGACCAGACCAGCGAGATCAGCAGGGAGCGCATGACGTGCGGCCGGTAGGCAGCAAGTACCTGCTCGAGGAGCCGCTCGGACGCGGCGCCACGGGCACCGTCTGGCGAGCCCGCCAGCGCGAGACCGCGGGCGCCGAGGCGGCCGTTCCCGGCCAGCCCGGCGAGACCGTCGCGATCAAGGTCCTCAAGGAAGAGCTCGCCAACGACGCGGACGTCGTGATGCGCTTCCTGAGAGAGCGCTCCGTCCTGCTGCGGCTCACGCACCCGAACATCGTGCGCACCCGTGACCTGGTCGTCGAGGGCGATCTGCTCGCCCTCGTCATGGACCTCGTCGACGGCCCCGACCTGCACCGCTACCTCCGCGAGAACGGCCCGTTCACCCCGGTCGCCGCCGCCCTGATGACCGCGCAGATCGCCGACGCCCTGGCCGCGAGCCACGCGGACGGCGTCGTGCACCGCGACCTGAAGCCGGCCAACGTCCTGCTCAAGCAGGAGGCGGACGGCGCGGACGGCGCCGGTGGCGCGCTGTACCCGATGCTCACCGACTTCGGCATCGCCCGTCTCGCCGACTCCCCGGGCCTGACCCGCACCCACGAGTTCGTCGGCACGCCCGCCTATGTCGCGCCGGAGTCCGCCGAGGGCCGTCCGCAGACGTCCGCGGTCGACATCTACGGCGCGGGCATCCTCCTGTACGAGCTGGTCACGGGGCAGCCGCCGTTCTCCGGCGGCTCCGCGCTCGAAGTCCTGCACCAGCACCTCAGCGCCGAGCCGCGCCGCCCCTCCACCGTCCCGGACCCGCTGTGGACGGTCATCGAGCGCTGCCTCAGCAAGGACCCCGACCGGCGCCCCAGCGCCGAGAACCTCGCCCGCGGCCTGCGCGCCGTCGCCGAGGGCGTCGGGGTGCACGCGAGCGCCGCGCAGATCGCCGCGGCGGAGGGCGTGGGCGCGCTCCTCATGCCCGACCCGTCGCCCGCCCAGGTCCCGGACACCCCCGGCGCCGCCGACCCCACCCAGGTCCTGCCGAGCAACGCCTCTTCGTACGACCCGAACGCGGCGACGAGCGTCATGCAGAACACCGGCGGCCCCGGCGGCGGACCCCACGCCGACCCGACCGCCGTGATGCCCCCGGTGCCCCCGGGCGCCCCCGGCGCGGGCGGCGGTCCGGACGACCCGCACCCCTGGCAGAACCAGATGCGCGCGGCCCGCGACCGCAACGAGCAGACGCAGGTTCAGTCGTACGTGGACCCGAACCAGGACCCGCTGCGCCGCCGCCCCCAGCGCCAGGTCGCCCGCAACCAGCCGCCGCAGCAGCGCCCCCAGCAGTACGCGCAGCCGCAGCAGCGCTACGCCCCGCAGCCCCAGCAGCAGCAACAGCCGCAGCAGTACTACGCCCCGCCGCAGCAGCAGCCCCCGCACCAGCCGCCGCCGGCCGCCCCGCAGCGCGAGCCCCGCCAGCGGCGCGAGCGCAGCCCGAACCGGACGAAGATCCCGGGCCTCGGCTGCCTCAAGGGCTGCCTCCTGGTGATCGTCGTGCTCTTCCTGGCCGGCTGGGCGGTGTGGGAGTTCAGCCCGCTGCAGGACTGGATCGGCACCACGAAGAGCTACTGGGGCCAGATCAAGGAGGTCTACAACACGGTGGGCGACTGGATGGGCAAGCTCGGCAACTGACGGCCGGGCGCGGTCCGCCCCGGTCTCCACCGGGCCAATTCCCGGACGACTCCGGGGATTTGTCGACACCTGCGGGGTGGTTTCCCGCGCGGATGTGATGGTTGGCGCTCCGGCCGCGTATTTTTGTCGGCCGGGGGCCAAGGGAGAGGTGCCTCTCCGGGTCGGCGGAGCGTCGCCGACACACATCCGTAGGAGCAGTCTTGGCACGGAAGATCGGCAGCCGGTACACGGCCCACCAGATCCTGGGGCGGGGCAGTGCCGGCACGGTGTGGCTGGGCGAGGGCCCCGAGGGACCCGTCGCCATCAAGCTGCTGCGCGAGGACCTGGCCTCGGACCAGGAGCTCGTCGGCCGCTTCGTCCAGGAGCGCACGGCCCTGCTGAGCCTCGACCACGCGCGCGTGGTGGGCGTCCACGACCTCGTGGTGGACGGCAACGACCTGGCCCTCGTCATGGACCTCGTGCGCGGCACGGACCTGCGCACCCGTCTGGACCGCGAGCGCCGCCTGGCCCCGGAGGCCGCGGTCGCCATCGTCGCGGACGTCGCCGACGCCCTGGCCGCCGCGCACGCCGCCGGGATCGTGCACCGCGACGTGAAGCCGGAGAACGTCCTCCTGGACATGCAGGGCCCCCTCGGCCCGGGCGGCGCGCACCCCGCCCTGCTCACCGACTTCGGCGTCGCCAAGCTCATCGACTCCCCGCGCCGCACCAAGGCGACGAAGATCATCGGCACCCCGGACTACCTGGCCCCCGAGATCATCGAGGGCCTGCCCCCGCGCGCGGCCGTCGACATCTACGCCCTGGCGACGGTCCTGTACGAGCTCCTCGCGGGCTTCACGCCCTTCGGCGGCGGCCACCCCGGCGCGGTGCTCCGCCGCCATGTCACGGAGACGGTGGTCCCGCTCCCGGGCATCCCGGAAGAGCTCTGGCAGCTCCTCGTGCAGTGCCTCGCGAAGGCCCCGGCGTCCCGGCTGCGCGCCTCGGAGCTCGGCTCCCGGCTGCGCGAGCAGCTCCCGCTCCTGGCGGGCCTGCCGCCCCTGGACGTCGACGAGCCGTACGCCGACGAGCAGGGGGCGTCCGAGGGGGCCGCCGACGAGGGCTCCGAGGAGCACGCGACCGCCGCCCCGCAGCCCGCCCCGGGCACCCCGCGCCGCGGCGCCGTCCCCCTGGTGCCCGGCTCGGCGCCCGCCGACTCGAACCGAGACACCCACACGTCGATGCGGGTACCGGGCCCGGACGAGCTCGCGGGCGGCGCCCGGGGCACCGCCCGTGTCCCGCGCGCGACGGGCGCCGCCCGGCCCGGCTCGGCCCGCCACCGCTCGGCCACGCGCCGCCGCCGCATCACGCTGGGTGCGGCCGCGGTCGTGCTGGTCGCGGCGGCCGGGGTGGGCACCTGGGCGGCGACCCAGGGCGACGACGCGGACGCGACCCCGCGGGACCAGCAGAACCCCGGGAACTCGGCCCCGCCGGCCCCGTAGCGGGCCCCGGACCGACCGCGGAGGGAAACGCCGCTTCCCCCAGCCGTTACGCTGGACCCGTGGCAGTCGTCGACGTATCCGAAGAGCTCAAGTCCCTCTCCTCGACCATGGAGTCGATCGAGGCCGTCCTGGACCTCGACAAGATGAGGGCAGACATCGCCGTGCTCGAGGAGCAGGCGGCCGCGCCGTCCCTGTGGGACGACCCGGACGAGGCACAGAAGATCACCAGCAAGCTGAGCCACCTCCAGGCGGAGGTGCGCAAGGCCGAGGCGCTGCGTGGCCGCATCGACGACCTCGGGGTGCTCTTCGAGATGGCCGAGGAGGAGGACGACCCGGACACCCGTGCCGAGGCCGAGTCCGAGCTCTCCGCCGTCAAGAAGGCGCTCGACGAGATGGAGGTGCGCACGCTCCTCTCCGGTGAGTACGACTCCCGGGAGGCCGTCGTCACCATCCGCGCGGAGGCCGGCGGCGTGGACGCCTCGGACTTCGCCGAGAAGCTCCAGCGCATGTACCTGCGCTGGGCCGAGCGGCACGGCTACAAGACGGAGCTGTACGAGACGTCGTACGCGGAAGAGGCGGGTATCAAGTCCACCACCTTCGCCGTCCAGGCCCCGTACGCCTACGGCACGCTCTCCGTCGAGCAGGGCACCCACCGCCTCGTGCGCATCTCGCCCTTCGACAACCAGGGCCGCCGCCAGACCTCCTTCGCGGGCGTCGAGATCCTCCCGGTGGTCGAGCAGACCGACCACATCGAGATCGACGAGTCCGAGCTGCGCGTCGACGTGTACCGCTCCTCGGGCCCCGGCGGCCAGGGCGTGAACACGACGGACTCCGCCGTCCGTCTGACCCACCTCCCCACCGGCATCGTGGTCTCCTGCCAGAACGAGCGCTCGCAGATCCAGAACAAGGCCACCGCGATGAACGTCCTCCAGGCGAAGCTCCTCGAGCGCCGCCGCCAGGAGGAGCAGGAGAAGATGAACGCCCTCAAGGGCGACGGCGGCAACTCCTGGGGCAACCAGATGCGTTCGTACGTCCTGCACCCGTACCAGATGGTCAAGGACCTGCGGACGGAGTTCGAAGTCGGTAACCCGGAGGCCGTGTTCAACGGTGAGATCGACGGCTTCCTCGAGGCCGGAATTCGCTGGCGCAAGCAGCAGGAGAAGTAGGCGCGGATATACGCGCAGCTCAGCAGCGCTTTGTCGACAAGGCAACTGCCCCCTTCCGGGCGGCAGTTGCCTTTGTTGTGTGCCCGGAGTGCCTCTTACGTCACAGTCACATCTCCGTACGCCGGTCAACCAACCGCATAACGGACATCGCGCACGCAACGACCTTGACGGTGGTCTGAAAAGTGGAAAGGCTAGCGGGCGGCATGCGTATATCTGGGGCGCGTGTGATCAGTGGGGGCCGATCGCGAGCCCCGGTGAATGCGGCCCCGGGCGCTGCCTCATTGACGATTAGCTACTGGGGGTAGCAGCCACATGACCAAGAAGACGCGGATCCGTGTCGCGCGGATAGCCGCCGGCGCGGTGATCGCCGCCGGTGCCTCGCTGTCCGCCGCCGGTGCCGCCTCGGCCCTGGACCTCGGCGTGGACCTCGGCGGCGCGGGCGTGAACGCCAGCGTGGACGAGAACGGCGTGGGTGTCGACGTGCACGGCCCGAAGGACGACGACCCGACCGGTGACCCCACGGTGATCCCGACGGACCCGACGGACCCGCCCACCGAGCCGACGGACCCGCCCACGGACCCGACGGACCCGCCGACCGAGCCGACGGACCCGCCCACCGACCCCACGGACCCGCCCACCGACCCCACGGACCCGCCGACCGACCCGACGGACCCGCCCACGGACCCGACGGACGACCCGACGGACCCCACGGACCAGCCGAGCGACCCGGGCAACCCCGGTGGCGGTGACCACGACGGCACCAACCCCGACGGCGGCTCCAAGCCCGTCGAGCAGGGCAAGGGCAAGGACGGCCTGAGCCAGACCGGCACCAAGCCGGTCGAGCAGGTCGGCGACAAGGGCAAGGACAAGGGCGAGCTCGCCGAGACGGGTGCCGCCGAGACCACGTTCCTGGTCATCGGTGCCGCCACGATGATCGCCGGCGGCATCGGCTTCCGTATCCTGCCGCGCCTCGTCGGCAACCGTGGCGCCGCCGCCTGATCCGGGCGACGCGCGACGCCTGAAGCGTCAAGAGAAGGGCCCCGGAGCCGACTGGCTCCGGGGCCCTTCTCGCGTACGTGGCTACGTGTCACGGATCCGTACGCCCAGTGATGCTCGGCTTGCCGATGCTCACCCTCTGTCGTGGCGCGTGCTCACACCGTCTGGTGCGCGAGCAGCGCGACCGCCGCGATCAGCACCACGAGAAGCCCTATCAGGGCCGCCGGGCTCAGGCCGCCGAAGGGGCCCTCCTGCTGCATGCGCTCACGGTTCGCCCGGCACACGGGGCAGCGGCCTTCACTGACAGGCGCCGCGCAGTTCGCGCACACCAACCGGTCATAGGTCATGCGCCACTCCTCCTCCGCAAGGCTCACCCTGCCCAACGCTAGGGGGAACTCAACCGTTCCCCCTACCACTGTGCCAGCTTCTGTGGATTTCGGCGCGCGTCGCCCGGTCGCACAGGAGCACGCTCGCCGGATCCGGGCTGGTTCCCACCGATCCGTTCCGCTTGGAATCGGGGCGTCATCCGCGACAAATCGCGCAACTCAGGACGCCGACTGCGCTCCCGTACCCGCTTCGCGTATGGTCACGCACACCTACCCCCGGCAACCCGTGGTGCATCCGTGATCCGATTCGACAACGTCTCCAAGGCTTACCCCAAGCAGACCCGACCCGCCCTCAGGGACGTCTCCCTCGAGATCGAGAAGGGCGAGTTCGTCTTCCTGGTGGGGTCCTCCGGCTCCGGAAAGTCCACCTTCCTGCGGCTGATCCTCCGCGAGGAGCGGACCAGCCACGGCCAGGTGCACGTCCTGGGCAAGGACCTCGCGCGCCTGTCCAACTGGAAGGTGCCGCACATGCGGCGCCAGTTGGGCACCGTCTTCCAGGACTTCCGCCTGCTGCCCAACAAGACCGTCGGCGAGAACGTCGCGTTCGCGCAGGAGGTCATCGGCAAGCCTCGCGGCGAGATCCGCAAGGCCGTGCCCCAAGTGCTCGACCTGGTGGGGCTCGGCGGCAAGGAGGACCGCATGCCGGGCGAGCTCTCCGGTGGTGAGCAGCAGCGCGTCGCGATCGCCCGCGCCTTCGTGAACCGGCCCAAGCTGCTGATCGCGGACGAGCCGACCGGCAACCTCGACCCGCAGACCTCCGTCGGGATCATGAAGCTCCTCGACCGCATCAACCGGACCGGCACCACCGTCGTGATGGCCACCCACGACCAGCAGATCGTGGACCAGATGCGCAAGCGAGTCATCGAGCTGGAGAAGGGCCGTCTCGTCCGCGACCAGTCGCGCGGCGTCTACGGCTACCAGCACTGAGGACCCGCTCCGCCCCACCGCTTCTGATCCACTGAAAGGACGCCATGCGCGCCCAGTTCGTCCTGTCGGAGATCGGCGTCGGTCTCCGCCGCAATCTCACGATGACCTTCGCGGTCATCGTCTCCGTGGCCCTGTCGCTCGCCCTCTTCGGCGGCTCGCTGCTCATGAACCAGCAAGTGAGCAACATGAAGGGCTACTGGTACGACAAGGTCAACGTCTCGATCTTCCTGTGCAACAAGGCCGACGCCCAGCAGGACCCCAAGTGCGCCAAGGGCGCCGTCACGGCCGAGCAGAAGAAGCTGATCCTCAGCGACCTGAAGAAGATGCCGGTCGTCGAGAAGGTCATGTACGAGTCGGCCGACCAGGCGTACAAGCACTACAAGGAGCAGTTCGGCGACTCCCCGCTGTCCAACTCCCTGACGCCGGACCAGATGCAGGAGTCGTACCGCGTCAAGCTCAAGGACCCGGAGAAGTACAAGGTGGTCGCGACCGCCTTCTCCGGGCGTGAGGGCGTGCAGTCCGTGCAGGACCAGAAGACCTACCTGGAGAACCTCTTCGGCCTCCTCAACGGCATGAAGTGGGCGGCGACCGCGGTGATGGCGCTGATGCTGAGCGTCGCGCTGATGCTGATCGTGAACACGGTGCGCGTATCGGCGTTCAGCCGCCGGCGCGAGACCGGCATCATGCGGCTCGTCGGCGCGTCCAGCATCTACATCCAGCTGCCGTTCATCATGGAGGCCGCCGTCGCCGGTCTCATCGGGGCCGGAGTCGCCTGCGGGATGATGATGGTCGGGCGGTACTTCATCGTCGACCACGGCCTCGCGCTCGCCGACAAGGTCAACCTGATCCAGTTCGTCGGCTGGGACGCGGTCCTGGCCAAGATGCCGCTGGTGCTCGCGATCGGGCTGCTGATGCCCGCGTTCGCCGCGTTCTTCGCGCTGCGCAAGTACCTCAAGGTGTGACGCGGGCCCCACGGGGCTTTGGGCGCCGTACGGTTCAACGAGCCGTACGGCGCCCTTCGTTGTCCTAGACTCACCGTCATGTCAGGTCTCGACCGGTCCTCCCGGCCCCGACGGATCCGCCGCGGGGCGACCCTGACATTGGTCTTCGCGAGCGTCCTCGCGACCGGCGCGGCCACCGGCTCATGGAGCGAGACGGTGCCCGAGGGCCGGAAATCCGCCACCCCCGTGGCCCGTTCGGCGCCGCTGCCCGAGCCGTCGTCCGCCCCCGACGACCCGGCTGCCGAGGCAGCGGACGCCGCCGCCGAGGCGATGGCCGACGGCAAGTCCCCCAAGAAGGCCGCCGAGGACGCCGTCAGCCGCAGCGGGGACCGCTGGGGATCGGTCTACTCCCAGGGCGAGTACCAGGAGTTCGAGCAGGCCCTCGACGGCGCGTACACGGGCGTGGGCCTGTGGGCCCGGCGCGCGGCCGACGGCGGCATCGAGGTCTCGCGCGTCCAGGAGGGCGGCCCCGCCGACCGCGCCGGGATCCGCGAGGGCGACCGGCTGAGCTCGATCGACGGCGAGCGCGTCACGGGCCGTCCCGTCACGGAGGTCGTCGCCCTGCTGCGCGGCGACCACGCGGGCACCCCGGTCGAGCTCCGCCTGGAGCGCGGCACGCGCGCGTGGAGCGAGACGGTGCACAGGGCGCGCCTGTCCACGGACTCGGTGGCCGTGACCCACCTCTCCGGAGGCGCCGTCCTGATCAAGGTCGCCGCCTTCACCAAGGGCTCCGGCGCACGTGTACGGGAAGCGGTCCGCGCCGCTCCCGAGGGCGCCGGGATCCTCCTGGACCTGCGCGGCAACTCCGGGGGCCTGGTCACGGAGGCGGTCACGGCCTCCTCCGCGCTCCTCGACGGCGGCCTGGTGGCCACGTACGACGTACGGGGCGAGCAGCGGGCCCTGCACGCGGAGCCGGGCGGGGACACGGCCAGACCCGTGGTCGTGCTCGTCGACGGCGGGACGATGAGCGCGGCCGAGCTGCTCACAGGCGCCCTCCAGGACCGCGGCCGCGCGGTCGTCGTGGGCTCCAGGACCTTCGGCAAGGGCTCGGTCCAGATGCCGAGCCGCCTCCCGGACGGCTCCGTGGCCGAGCTGACCGTGGGGCACTACCGCACTCCTTCGGGGCGCGCGGTCGACGGCCGGGGCATCACGCCCGACCTGGAGGTCGAGGATGGAGCCGAGGCCCGGGCGGAGACAGTATTGACTGGCCTCGGGCCCCCCTCCTAGTGCGAAAATGGCCGCACTATGGCGAAGGAAAAGGTAAAGCGCAAGGCCGCGAAGGCCGCCGAGAAGGCTCCCGCCCGCAAGATGATCGCGCAGAACAAGAAGGCGCGGCACGACTACCACATCCTGGACACGTACGAGTGCGGCCTGGTGCTCATGGGCACCGAGGTCAAGTCGCTGCGCATGGGCCGGGCGTCCCTGGTGGACGGCTTCGTGCACATCGACCACGGCGAGGCGTGGCTGCACAACATCCACGTCCCCGAGTACGTCCAGGGCACGTGGACCAACCACTCCGCGACGCGCAAGCGCAAGCTCCTGATGCACCGCGCGGAGATCGACAAGCTGGAGTCCAAGTCCCAGGAGACGGGTCACACGATCGTGCCCCTCGCGCTGTACTTCAAGGACAGCCGGGTCAAGGTCGAGATCGCGCTCGCCAAGGGCAAGAAGGAGTACGACAAGAGGCAGACGCTGCGAGAGAAGCAGGACACCCGCGAGACGAACCGCGCGATCTCGGCGGCCCGGCGGCGGCAGGGCATCGCCTAGCCGTCAGGAATACGGTGGCATCGTCGCGCGTTGGTCACGTACGATGGAGCACGTTCCGCTGGTGACGGGACACCGGGTCGCGAGACCCACTTTGAAAAATCAACATGGGGATGATCGGTTTCGACAGCGGATGTCGAAGCAGGGGAAGCGTGTCGAGGAAGCGGCAATGATCTCGTTAACCATATGTCGCAACCAATAATCGCCAACACCAAGCGCGATTCCTTCGCCCTCGCTGCCTAAGTAGCGACTTTGCGAAGTGTCAGCCCGGGGCTGTTCCCGACCCGGATCCTGGCATCAGCTAGGGAACTAAACTTCTAGACCCGGTCACGGGGTCTGGGAGGAAATCAAACAGTGACTGGGCCCGTCGGAGACTTGTTCGCGAGATCACCGGGGCCGAGAAAATCACAGCGAACTGCACACGGAGAAGCCCTGATTCCGCACCGTTGGACGCGGGTTCGATTCCCGCCATCTCCACTCATCCCATGTGAGGCGAAAGCCCTCCAGCCACCGGCCGGGGGGCTTTTTCCGTGCCCAGGGTTCGGGATCCGGGGCCTGGACGCCATCGAGTGTTCTGTCAACTCCCCTGTGCGGTAAGGCTGTTGGTCGAAGAATGGGCACATCCTCCAGGCATGTGACTCGTTACCGAGAGTGAGTGCAGTGCAGTGCAGTCGGTACGAGGCAAGAGCAGGAGGCAGCCGCTTGGATGCCAGCGTCACTCTCTTCGGCTCCCTCCTCGCCTGTCTGGGAGCTCTGGGTGCGGCCCTGGTGGCGTACCTCGGAAAGCGTGGCGAGAACGCGCTCAACGGCTACTCCAGCCTCACGGAGAAGCTCCAGAGCGAGCGGGACCGCCTGGAGCGGCAGGTCGCCGAACGCGACGCGAGACTCGCCGAGTTGAATGCCCTGCACGCCCATGACCAGACAGAGATCGCCCGGCTGCTGATCGACAACCAACGGCTCGGAGGCACGCGGTGACCCGGCTTGAGCAACTCCTGGCCCCCCGCTGGCGCCTCGCGTTCCTCGTCTGCGTCCTGCTCGCGCTCTCCGGTGTCTCGGCGATCCTCTGGGCCCGTATCGACGCCGGTGACCGCCGGGCCGACCGGCTCGCGGTGGAGGCGGACCGGCGCGGCGCGGCCGTGTCCACGCTCGCGCGTGACGTGCGGACGCTGCGTGCGCAGGTCAGGGCGCACGGCGACACCCCTGCCGCTCCGGACCCGGCCGACGCCGTCGACGACCTGCTCGCCCGGGTCCGGGTGCCCACGTCGACTCCCGGTTCGCGCGGGCCCGAGGGGAAGACGGGCGCGGGTGGAGCTCGTGGGGCCAGTGGGGAGCGAGGGTCGCAAGGCGAGAAGGGTATGCAGGGTGAGCGAGGGGGGCAGGGGGAGCCAGGAGAGCCAGGGGAGCCAGGGGATCCTGGGCCGACGGGTGTGGCAGGTGTGAAGGGGGCCGATGGTGTGGACGGCCTGGACGGGGCGCAGGGCCCTCAAGGGGCGGCCGGTCCGCCCGGTGCGGACGGTGCGGCGGGTGTGGACGGTGCGGCAGGTCCTGCCGGTCCCGCCGGTCCCGCCGGTCCAGCGGGCGAGCAGGGGCCCAAGGGTGACGACGGGCCTCCCGGCCCCAACTGCCCCGAGGGCTACAGCCTTCAGCCTCCGCCCGGAGACCCCGACGCCCTGGTCTGCCGCCGCGACGGCGAGTCCCCCTCGGCACCCGCACCGGTGCTCGGACTGCTGGCGGTGCTGCCGCCCCAGCGGCGCCGCACGTGGGGCCTGCCGTAGGACCTGGTGGTGGGGTCTGGTCGTGGGGGCTGTGGTGGGGCCTGCGGTGGGGTCTGGTGGGGCCTGTCGTGGAGGGCTTCTCGGAGTCGCCTCGGCGCCGTTGCCCGCAGTGGCCGTGCGCGCTCTTTTGCCGTGCCGTTTCATCCGGGATGCTCCAGGGTCATGAGTAGACCCGTGAGACGCGTCAACACCCGTATGCGCCACTGGATCTGGCCCGCCGTGCTCGCCGTCGCGGCGGCCTCCCTCTCGTTCAGCGCTCCGGCCGGGGCGGACTCCGACCGCAGTGGGCTGCCCGAGGCCATCGACGCCATCCTCGGCGATCCCCGCATGGAGGGCGGGGCGGCGAGCGTGGTGGTGGCCGATGCCGCCTCCGGAGACGTGCTGTACCAGCATCTGCCCAGCGGCAGGCTGATGCCCGCGTCCAACACCAAGCTCCTCACCTCGACGGCCGCCATGGAACTCCTCGGCCCCGACCACCGGTTCACCACCGATGTCCTCACCGACGGCGAGCGGCACGGGCCCGTGCTCAAGGGGAACCTGTATCTGCGCGGCACCGGAGACCCGACGACGCTCGCCAAGGACTATGACCAACTCGCCGCGAAGATCGCCGAGTCGGGGGTCAGGAGGGTGTCGGGGCGGCTCGTCGCGGACGACACCCGCTTCGACGCCCGGCGCATCGGGGACACCTGGGGCGGCGACGACGAGTCCTCGTACTACGCGGCACAGATCTCCGCGCTGAGCGTCGCGCCCGACACCGACTACGACACCGGGACGGTCATCGTCGAGGTCGCGCCCGGTGCGCAGGCGGGGGACGAGCCGCGCGTCACCGTGACCCCGAAGACCGACTACGTGGACATCGATCTGAAGGCCACGACCGTCGCCGCGGGTGGCGCTGACACCATCGCCGTCGAGCGGCAGCACGGGAAGAACACCATCACGGTGAGCGGCACCGTGCCCGTGGGCGGGGACACCACCAAGGAGTGGGCCACCGTCTGGGAGCCGACCGGGTACGCGGCGGCCGTCTTCCGGGACGCGCTCGCCGCGCACGGGGTGCGGGTGAGCGGCCCGACGAAGGCCGGTGTCGCCACTCCGAAGGGCGCGAAGCAGCTCGCCGCGCACGACTCCATGGCGCTGAAGGACCTGCTGGTCCCGTTCATGAAGCTGTCCAACAACATGCACGCGGAGAGCCTGACGAAGGCCATGGGGTACGAGGCGACCGGGCGGCCCGGCAGCTGGGACGACGGGCTCGCCGCGATCCACGGCTATCTGAAGACCACCGGCTTCGACCCGGGGCGGATCCGGCAGGTCGACGGGTCCGGCCTCTCGCGCAAGGACAACATCCCGGCGGGCCAGCTCATCACGCTGCTCCGGTCGGTCAAGTCCGCGCCCTGGTACGCGGATTGGTACCGCTCGCTGCCGGTGGCGTGCGAGCCGGACAAGTTCGTCGGCGGCACCCTGCGCTCGCGCATGTGCGGGACCCCGGCGGCGCACAACGTCCATGCGAAGACGGGGACACTGACGGGCGCCTCGGCCCTGTCCGGGTACGTGAAGGACGCGAACGGGCGCGAGCTCGTCTTCAGCATCGTCCTCAACAACTACCTGCCCGCGTCGGTGAAGGCCCTGGAGGACGCGATCGTCGTCACGCTGGCCCAGTCCACCGAGGACAAGGCCGTACCGGCGAAGGTGCGGGCGGAGCGCCGCGCGGCCGGGGGCGAGGGCGAGCTGGAGTGCTCGTGGGTCAAGCCCGCCCGCTGCTGAGTGGGCCGCGTGATCCGCGTGAGCCGTGTGAGCCGTGTGATCCGTGTGATCCGCTCGGTCCGAGCGGGGAGTTGAGCGGGGAGTTGAGCAGGGTGACGAGCAGCGCGGCGGCGGCGGCCGCGGCCGGGGCGCCGTAGGCCGCCGTGGCGCCCAGGTGCTCCACTGCGGCGCCGCCCGCCGCCGCGCCGCACGCGATGCCCCCGAGGAGGCCGGTCACGGCGAGGGTCATGCCCTCGTTGAGCTGCCCCTCGGGGGTGCGTCGCTGGACCAGCGTCATGCCGGTGACCATCGTCGGGGCCGTGCCCATCCCGGCGAGCAGGAGGGCCGGGGCGAGTGCCACGAGGGAGCCGGTGGTGGCGGCCGCGAGCAGGGGCAGGGTCATCAGGGCCGTCATCGCGGCGAGACAGCGGGCGTGGCGGCGGGGGAGCGGGCCGCGCGGCCGCAGGGACCCGTAGCGCAGGCCCGCCACGCAGGAACCGGCGGCCTGGAGGGCGAGGACCACGCCCGCGGCCGACTTGTGGCCGTTCTCGTCAGCGAAGGCGATCGTCACGACCTCCATCGAGCCGAAGACGGCGCCGGTGGCGAGGAACGCGGCGAGCAGAGCGGGCATCCCGCGCGCGTGGAGGGGTGATTTCACCTTCGTAGAGGCGTGTTCCGTCTGGAGCGGTGGCTCCGTGGCGCGTTGGGCGGCGAAGACCAGGACGCCGGTCAGGAGCAGGACCGCGCCTACCAGGGTGCCCGCCTGCGGGAAGAACGTGCCGCAGAGGAAGGCGGCGAGCACCGGGCCGAGCATGAAGCAGAGCTCGTCGGCGGCCTGTTCGAAGGAGTTGGCGGTGTGCACGGCGTCGGCGTCGCCCTTCAGGAGGTGCGCCCAGCGGGCCCGCGACATCCCTCCGGTGTTGGGCGTGGTCGCCGTCGCCGCGTACGCCGCGAACAGGGTCCAGTCCGGCGCCCCGTACCGCACGCAGAGCAGCAGCGCGAGCGAGCCGAGGGCGGCGAGGACGGTGGCGGGCACGGCGACGCGGGCCTGCCCGTGGCGGTCGACGAGCCGCGCCGTCCAGGGCGCGACGAGCGCCGTCGCGGCGAGGCCCGTCGCGGTGACGGCGCCCGCGAGGGCGTACGAGCCGCGGGCACCGGAGATCATGATGACGGCGCTCACGCTGAACATGCCCATGGGCAGGCGGGCGATGAGGTTGCCGATCGTGAAGGCGCGGGCTCCGGGGATGCGGAAGAGACGGGCGTACGGGCTGTCGCTCCGTCTGCGGAGGCGCTCGGGTTCCGCGCGCGGGCGGGGTGCCGCCACGAGGGTGTCGCCGACGACGGTGAACAGGGGGGTGGGGGAGGGGGGTTCGGGTTCGGGTTCGGCAGGGGGCATGCGCTCAGCCTCACCGGGGCGGGCGAGCCCGGTCCAACACCTTCTGAGGGCTGATTCACGCACCTGTGTTGTGAGTTCGCGTAGGTTCACGGGATGACCGCACCCGGCCGCACACCCCGTGACGTGGAGCCCCGGCTGCTCCGCGCCTTCGTCGCCACCGCCGAGGAACTGCACTTCACCCGGGCCGCCGCCCGGCTGTACGTCGCCCAGCAGGCGCTCAGCCGCGATGTCCGGCGCCTGGAGCGTGAGTTGGGTGCCGAGCTCTTCGTACGGACGACGCGGTAGGTCGTCATGACGGCCGCCGGGGAGCGGCTCCTTCCGTATGCGCGGCGGGTGTTGGAGGCGCAGGACGAGATGGTGGCCGCCTTCGGGAGGGGCGGGGAGCGCGCGGCGCGGCCGCTTCTGGTGGACCTCAACAGCCCCGGCCTGTTCTCCGGCCGGGTCCTGGAACGGGCCCGTGAACTCGCGCCGGACTGCGAGCTGATGGCCCGCTTCGAGAGCGGGCTCACCGGCGCGGCACAGGGGATCGTCGACGGGCGCCTCGACGCGTCGTTCGGGCGGTACGCGGGGCTCGGCGCCGCCCTGCGCGAGCGGCTCGCCCAGCAGCCGGTGCGGTACGAGCCGATGGCGGTGCTGCTGCCGCTCGGGCACCGCCTCGCCGGGCTCGACGCGGTGCCGCTCGGGGAGCTCGCGGGCGAGACCGTGTACGCGGGCGCGGGCAACGAGGGGACCCTGGAGTGGACCGATCTGGCCCGGCGGCTCTTCGCGGGGCGGGGCATCCGGGTCGCGCCGCCGGAGCCGCTCGCCGTGGGCGCCGAGGAGTTCGGGCGGATCATGGCGAAGAAGCGGAATCCGGCCCTCGCCGTGGCGGACTTTCCGGCCATGCCCGGCGCGGTGCTGCGGCCCCTCGTCGACCCCGTCCCGCTGTCGCCCGTGTCACTGGTGTGGAGAAAAGGGCAGATACATCCCGGTATTGAGGCTTTGCGGGCCGCCGCGGCCGAACTCGCCGTCGCCGAAGGGTGGCTGACCCGGCCCGGGAATGGGTGGGTTCCGGCCGTAGATGCACTCATCATGATGAGTCAGGACTGACTCAGAACCACCGCTGTCATCGGCGTGCGCTACATTCATGGTCCGGGCGCGGTGTGGTAGGGGGGCGCTTGGATCGGGTGGGGGCCCGGTCCGGACGGCAAGTGCCCGGGGAGTCGTGCGCGCCCGAAGTGAGAGCAGCCTGGGGGGTTGTGCGTACGCATGGAGAACTGGCGAGAGGATGCCCAGCGGGGGCATACCCACGATCCGAACGAGGTCACCGTTCAGATCGACGGGGTGGGACAACAGCTGGCGGACCTGTCCGCGCAGCGTGACCAAGAGCCGCCGGACGGACCGGTGTTCGTCGACGAGACGGGCCGCCGCAGCCGCAGATACCGCAGGATCGGCGTGATCGTCGGCCTGGCCTGCGCCGCCTACGCGGTGGTCATCGTCGCCACCCTGCTCTCGGGCAACTCCAGCGCGCCCTGGCTGCCCGTGCAGGGATCCAAGCCCGAGTCCGACAAGCCCGCGGGCAAGGTGGACACCTCCCAGCTCCCGGCCGACCCGGCGCGCCCGTCCACCACCCCCGGTGCCACCCCCGGGCCCAGCGCCTCGGGCACCGGCACCGCCGAGCCCGGACCGGGCGAGAGCTCCACCGCCGACCCCACCCCGAGCGACGGCGGGACCGGCAAGCCGGACCCCGGCACGTCCACGGGCGGCGGCAAGCCCGACCCCACCGGCAAGCCCACCAAGCCCGACCCGGACCCGACGGAGAAGCCGACCATCCCGGACCCGGACCCGACGAAGACCTCGGACCCGCCGGTCGACCCGCCCACCGAGTCCCCGGACCCGGGCACCGTCTCCGGCGGTGGCGAGGGCGGCGGCGAGGGCGGCGGCCCCGGCCCCGTCGCGGGCGGCCAGGCCACCGCCACCTACGCCAGCTCCAGCTACCACGCCCCCGAGGGCAGCGCGTCCGCCCCGGAGGTCGTCCAGCCATGAACTCCCGTTCCAACAGGGCCCGTTCGCGCCGGGCCCAGAACAGCCGCGCCCAGGGGAGCCGGGCTCAGGGGAGCCGGGCTCAGGGGAGCCGGGCTCAGGGGAGCCGCGGGCAGGGGAGCCGCAGAGCCCCGCGCGCACCGCGCCGCCGTCGGCTGCCCATGCGCTACCTGCTGGCCTCGCTCCTCCTGGTGGCGCTCCTCGCGATGCTGATGCTGCGCGGGTACGTGCACAGCGAGATCCTCGCCGACCACCGCGTGCGCCCGCCCGTGGCCACCGACCATGTCCCGGAGAAGGTCCTGGAGGGCGGCCCGGTCATCGACACGCGCGGCGGCCGGGAGGCGAGCCTGAGCGTCCCGGACCACAAGCTCGTGCTGACCTTCGACGACGGCCCCGACCCGGAGTGGACCCCCAAGGTCCTGGACGTCCTCAAGGAGCACCACGCCCACGGGGTCTTCTTCGTCACCGGGACGATGGCCTCGCGCTATCCGGACCTCGTCCAGCGCATGGTCGACGAGGGCCACGAGGTGGGCCTGCACACCTTCAACCACCCCGATCTCTCCTACCAGTCGAAGAGCCGCATCGACTGGGAGCTGTCCCAGAACCAGCTGGCGCTCGCGGGCGCGGCCGGCATCCGCACGTCCCTCTTCCGCCCCCCGTACTCCTCCTTCGCCGACGCCATGGACGACAAGTCCTGGCCGGTGACGCAGTACATCGGCGGCCGCGGCTACCTCACGGTCGTCAACAACACCGACAGCGAGGACTGGAAGCGCCCCGGGGTCGACGAGATCATCCGCCGTGCCACCCCCCACGGCGGCAAGGGCGCCGTCGTCCTCATGCACGACTCCGGCGGCGACCGCTCCCAGACCGTCGCGGCCCTCGACCGCTTCCTGCCCCAACTCCAGGGCGAGGGCTACACGTTCGCGAACCTCACCGAGGCCCTGGGCGCCCCCAGCGCGCACACGAAGGTGACCGGCGTGGAGCTCTGGAAGGGCAGGGCATGGGTCTTCCTGGTGTCCGCCTCCGAGCACATCACCGAGTGCCTGGTGGTCTGCCTGGCGGTCATCGGCTCCCTCGTCTTCCTGCGCTTCGCTCTGATGCTTCTCCTGTCCGCCATCCACGCACGCCGCGTGCGCCGCCGGAACTTCCACTGGGGCCGCCCGATCACGGAGCCGGTCTCGGTCCTGGTCCCCGCGTACAACGAAGCGAAATGCATCGAGAACACGGTCCGCTCCCTCATGGCGAGCGACCACCCCATCGAGGTCGTCGTCATCGACGACGGCTCCACGGACGGCACGGCCCGCCTGGTGGAGAGCCTCGCCCTGCCGAACGTCCGGGTGGTCCGCCAGCACAACGCGGGCAAGCCCGCCGCCCTCAACAGGGGCCTGGCGAACGCCCGTTTCGACATCGTCGTGATGATGGACGGCGACACGGTCTTCGAGCCGTCCACGGTCCGCGAGCTGGTGCAGCCCTTCGGCGACCCGCGCGTGGGCGCCGTGGCGGGCAACGCGAAGGTGGGCAACAAGGATTCTCTGATCGGCGCCTGGCAGCACATCGAGTACGTGATGGGCTTCAACCTCGACCGCCGCATGTACGACGTGCTGCGCTGCATGCCGACGATCCCGGGCGCGGTAGGCGCCTTCCGTCGCACCGCCCTCGAACGGGTCGGCGGCATGAGCGACGACACGCTCGCCGAGGACACCGACATCACCATGGCGATGCACCGCGACGGCTGGCGCGTCGTCTACGCGGAGAAGGCCCGCGCCTGGACGGAGGCGCCGGAGACGGTGCAGCAGCTCTGGTCGCAGCGCTACCGCTGGTCGTACGGGACGATGCAGGCGATCTGGAAGCACCGCCGCGCGATGGTGGAACGGGGCCCTTCGGGCCGCTTCGGCCGGGTCGGCCTGCCCCTGGTGTCCCTGTTCATGGTGCTGGCCCCGCTGCTTGCTCCTTTGATTGATGTGTTTCTCCTGTACGGCCTGGTCTTCGGCCCCACCCAGAAGACCGTGGCCGCGTGGCTGGGCGTGCTCGCGGTGCAGGCGATCTGCGCGGCGTACGCCTTCCGCCTGGACCGCGAACGCATGACCCATCTGATCTCGCTGCCCCTCCAGCAGATCCTCTACCGGCAGCTCATGTACGTGGTGCTGCTGCAGTCCTGGATCACCGCTCTCACCGGAGGCCGGCTGCGCTGGCAGAAGCTCCGGCGGACAGGGGTGGTGGAAGCGCCCGGTTCCATTCCGCGTCAGCGGACGACGGCGGGCAGCAATGATCGGAGGCCCGTCGGATGAGCCACAGCTATGTACCGGGCGGGTCCCTGGGCGAGACCAGCCCCTTGCCACAGTCCCCGCCTCACCAGTCCCCGCCTCACCAGTCCCCACCCCACCAGTCCCCACCCCACCAGTCCCCACCCCACCAGTCCCCGCCTCACCAGGTCCCGCCCACTGCTTCGGCGGCCCCCAAGAAGCCGGGCCGCGACCGCTACTTGGACCTGCTCCGCTCCCTGGCCCTGGTCCGGGTCGTCGTCTACCACCTCTTCGGCTGGGCGTGGCTGACGATCCTGTTCCCCTCCATGGGCGTGATGTTCGCGCTGGCGGGTTCCTTGATGGCGCGTTCGCTGAACCGCCCGGCGTGGGGCGTGATCAGGGGCCGCATACGCCGACTGCTCCCCCCGATGTGGATCTTCAGCGCAGCGGTCCTGACCTTGCTCTTCTGGGGCGGCTGGAACGTGAGCGAGGACCCGGACCACGGCGGCACCTGGGGCCTGGTCAGCATGATCAACTACATCTTCCCGGTGGGCGCTCCCCCCTTCCCCTGGCACCTCGGGGACAAGGCGGGCCTGCTGGAGGACACATGGCCGGCGCAGGCGGCGGGCCCGCTCTGGTACATCCGCGCGTACCTGTGGTTCGTGATCGCGTCACCGCTGCTGCTGTGGGCGTTCCGCCGCGTCCCGTGGGCGACGCTGGCCGCTCCGCTGGCGTTGACGGTGGTGCTGACGACGGGTGTGGTCACCATCCCCGGCGAAACGGGCAACGCCGTCTCGGACTTCGGGGTGTACGGCAGCTGCTGGGTCCTGGGCTTCGCGCACCAGGAGGGCGTGCTGGCCCGGATACCGCGCTACCTGGCGGTCTCCGTGTCGGCGATCGTGATGGCGTTCGGCCTGTGGTGGGCGTCGGGCCATCTCGGCCCGGACGGCTGGGACTTGAACGACATCCCGCTGGCCCAGGCGACCTGGTCGCTCGGCTTCGTGGTGATCCTGCTCCAGTACTCCCCGTCCTGGAAGGAGTTCCCCGGCCGCCTGGCGAAATGGGACAAGCTGGTCACGCTCTCCAACAATCGGGCGGTCACGATCTACTTGTGGCACAACCTCCTGATCATGGCGACGGTCCCGATCATCGACCAGGCGTACGACTTCCCGTTCATGGAGGACGAGCGCTGGAGCCATGCGCTGGACACGACGTACATGGTGTGGATGTTCGTGCTGGTGTGGCCGCTGATCGGGCTGATGGTGGTGGCTGTGGGGTGGGTCGAGGACCTGGCGGCGAAGCGGGGGCCGAGGTTGTGGCCGAACGGGGTGAAGTCCGGTGGGGCTGTGAGGAGGGGGCGGCGTCGGGCGGTGTGACGTCGTGCGGTGTTACGTCACGGTGTGACGTCACGGTGAGACGTCACGCGGTGTGACGTCGCGAGGTGTAACTGGGGGTGAACTTCGCGATGTTGAAGGGGCGGGCGGGTGAGAGGCTCGTGCCGCCCCGTGAGCGCTGCGTTGCGGCCCGTGTTGAGAATGCGTCAATGCTGTAACCGTGCGGGATGTATGTCCAGATATGCGGCTTGGGTGGCGATGCTCGCCGTGGCTTTCGTCTTGATCCCTTGGATAGCTTGGCTTCACTCAAGAGAACCCTTGTCTCGTCTGGAGCTGACCGTGAACCGCCGACCCGCCTTGCTCGCAGCGGCCACCCTGACTGCTGCGGCGGTCCTATCGCTCTCTGCCTGTGGCAGTGGCGGTGACTCGAAGGACAAGGACAGCGACAAGATCGCGGGCGCCGACAGTGGCAAGTCGAAGTCGGCTTCGCCTTCGGCGTCGGCTTCGGGTGATGGGGTGGATCGGCCTGCGATCAAGCTGCCCAAGGACGTGAAGAACGTCTACGAGGGTGGGAAGACGGGGGATCCGAAGAAGGACGCGATCCTGGCGGACAACGAGCGGTGGGTCGACTCACTGATCGAGGCGGTCACCGTCAAGGCGAAGGATCACCCGGCGCTGAAGTTCTACGCCTCGGGAGACGCGCTGCTGTCGTCGGCGCAGTACATCCAGGGGTTCCAGGAGAAGAACAAGAGCTTCGTCGGGACCATTCGGTACTACGACCGTGAGGTCACCCTTCTCAAGCCCGGCGTCGCCGCGGTGACGTACTGCAAGGACGGCACCAAGACGTACCCCAAGGATCTCAAGACGGGCAAGGTCGACAGGTCGATCAAGGGGTCCGCGGCGGACTACGCCTACTTCAACACCCGGGTGACGAAGAACGACAAGGGTGTTTGGCAGACGACGAGTGTGACCAGTACGGGAAGCGCGAAGCAGTGCATGTGATGAACGGCCGTTCTCTGAGCCGATGGGCGGTCCCCGCCCTCACGATGGTGATCGCCCTCGGGCCCGGTGTGGCCTACGCGGGCGGCGGCGACACCGTGGGCGGCGGAGACGTGGGGGGTCAACAGCAGTCCAAGGGCAAGGTGAAGGGCAACAACCTCAGCGTCGAGACCAAGGTCCAAACCACCGTCAACGGCGCCCCGCAGTCGTCCGCGAAGACCGGCACCCTCACCCCCGCCAACAGCAACTGGGACCCGCCGGCCTGTTGGTACGAGCCCGCCTATACCCCCAAGCAGATCGAGACCACGGTCAAGGCGATCCGGTCGATCCCGATCTTCGGGATCGGTGAGGTGGTCGGCACGGTCTTCGACAGCTACTACAAGGACGGCCACCCCTACAAGAACTACAACCTCGACAAGCAGGGCAAGGGGAAGTTCTGGGCGGCCGCGATCGCCAAGGGGCACGAGGACGACCCGGCGGCCAAGGCGTGCGACAAGCCGCCCTTCTGGGTCGACGACGGTGAGCCTCCCAAGGAGAAGCTCGCGGTCTCGCCCAAGATCCTTGCCGAGTACGCGTACGGGGAACTGCCCATTCCCGGCACCGAGGTCAAGCTCGCACCCAAGGGCGAGACGAAGGTCAACCTGCCGACCTGGGCCTGGCTGGACAAGGCCAAGTTCAAGAAGATCTCGGTGACCGCGAGCCTCCCGGGCACGGGCCTGTCCGCGACGACGACCGCCGAGCCGGTCTCCCTGAAGATCGACCCGGGTACGGGCGACGCCCAGACGTTCCCTGCCTCGGGGGTCTGCCCGATCGAGGGCGGCCGCATCGGCGAGCCGTACGCGAAGGGCAAGGCGAACCAGGACCCGCCGTGCGGCGTGAAGTACCTGCGCTCCTCCGACAACGGCTCGTACAAGCTCAAGGCGACCGTCACGTGGAAGGTCAGCTGGACGAGCACCACGGGCGAGGGGGACACCCTGCCCGACGGCGAGTTTGGCGCGGACCAGAACGTGGTCGTGAAGGAAGTGCAGTCCGTGAATCGCTGATCCCGTCGATGTCGCTGATCCCGCTGCTGCGCCGCGGCAGCGGGATCAGCTCCCCAAGGTGGCGATGCGAGATGGCCGACAAGCTGAAGGTGGACGGCGATGAGCTCGAGAAGTTCATGGAGAAGCTCAAGAACTCGCGGGATTCGCTCAAGGGGCTGCGGAAGGCGTTGAGCGACGCCTCCACCAACGGGCTGGGGACCGACGATCTCGATGCGGCGTGTGAGGCGTTCCAGGACGACTGGAAGTACGGCACGGAGCAGATCGGCGAGCAGACCGAGGACCTCGCGAAGATCATCGGTAAGAGCAAGGACAGCTACCGCGAGGTCGACGCGTCCTTGGAGGAGTGCCTGAGGGCGAAGGGCAAGAGACGGACGTGACGGGCGCGACGAACGGGGTGGGCGGCAACTACCAGTTGGGCCAGAAGGAGAACCCGTACCAGCCGATCCCTCAAGGGCTCCGCCCCGACGCGGACACTCCCAACCCCGACTGCCCGCACCTGGGCTTCAACCCGACGCCGGGTGACTGCGACACCGTACGGGCGCTGCACAAGAAGCTGGTGGGCTGCGCCAAGGTGCTCCGGGACACGCATGGTGTGGTCACCAAGCTGATGGACGGGGGCTACTGGAAGGGGGACGCGGCGGTCGCCTTCCGGGAGCAGATCGAGGACGGGCCCCTGCCGAAGAACCTGGAGAACGCGGCGACGTCGATCGGCCGGGCCGCGAGGCATCTGCATCGCTGGCATGACGAGCTCGCGGACTTCCAGGACCGTGCCAAGGGGTTGAACCGGGAAGCGAAGTCGGCGCGGGCTGCGCTGGACGCGGCGAGGGGGGACGCGGCGAGCGCGGGTGACGACCCGGACGTGAAGAAGAAGAGCGGGGCTTCATCCGGCAAGCATGAGGATGCGCTGCGGGAGCTGAAGCGGGCGCATGGGCGGGTGGACGAGGCCCAGGAGGAACTCGACCGGATCCTGCGGCGGGCGCGGAATCTTGCCTATGAGCATGAGCGGAAGGCGAATTACCGGGCGGAGAAGATCCGGGACGCTACGCATAAGTTGGCGCCGCATGAGCCGGGGTGGTTCGAGAAGGCCGTTGACTGGGTCGAGGAGAATCTGCCGGATATTTTGAGCGCGGTCGCAGCCGTCGTCGGGCTCGTGGCGATTATTTTTGCCGGGCCGTTGGGTGCGGCGATGGTGGCGGCGTTGTTGCTTGCTTCTTCGGCGTTGAGCGCGGGGGCGCTGGGCTTGCGTTTGCTCGGTGATCCCACACTCCGAGCCTCGCTGATGGACGGCTTTGCCAAAGGGGAGTTCGACATGGACTTCTGGAGCAACGTCGTCACTGTGGGTGGTGACTTTCTCGGTACGGTGCCTGGCCTCGGTGCCGCATGGAAGGGCGGTGCGGCTGCCCTTCGCGCCGGTGGAGAAGCGGGACAGGCGCCCACCCTTGGACAGCGACTGGCCCGATTTGGCGGTAGCACCATGGAACATGCGGGTGCGATCTCCACTTTGGACAATTCGCTGCTCAACTTCACGATCCGGGGAGCCCGCGCCGAGCAGGTCACCAGGACCGTCGAAGTCACCTCGGCTGTCACTGGTGTCGCTACTGCGGGTATCGGGCTGGTCTCGAAGGCCATGGATGCTGACGACGACGGAATCAAGGACGGCGCAGTGGCGGGTATTGACGGTGCGCGGCTCGGCCTCGATGGCGGAGGCGTCTTCGAGATCGCCCGGCACGTCTTCACGCACTAGAAACGAAGAGGTATTTGCCGATGCACCCCACCGACTACCCAACCGGCTGGGACCATCCAGCAACCCGTTCTGCCTGGATCCAGCACATGGGGATGATTGTCGGGAGACTGGCTGGTTGGAGCGCCGTCTGGTTCGGATCCCTCTTCCTCATCGTTGCCACACCTGTATGGATTGCTTGGATCTTCCTGCCGATCCTGGTGTACGCAGGCTTCCGTGCCCTTGTGCAAGTCTTCTACTTTCCCTGGTCGATGAACATCCAGCGCGTTCTTGCCCAGTACCCCTGGCAGCTCCTCTCGGACGTGCCCCATGGACGGGATAAGCATCCCCAGGCGGACAAGGACGAGATGTGGTTCGAGTTCTCCAACCCGGAGGAACCGAATGAACGGATCCCCTTGCTCTTCCTCAGCCAGATGCGCACCTACTGGTGGATGCGCCGCTTCGGCACCTCCCGCACCAAACCAGAGCTGAAAGCCGAGATCGAACCCCTCTGGTTCGCGGGCGACCCCCGCTTCTACTCCGTCATCGCGGCGCCCGGCCGCGGTGGCCAGGCACCCAAGCGACTGCACTTCCTCTACCAGCGTTCGGCCCGCCGTAGCTGGAAGGGCGACGTCATCACCTGGGACGCCAGCCCCGCGGCCCTGGAATGTGCCCGCCGCGCGGGCGCCCGCGTCCCCGACCGGACGGTGCCTCCGCAGCCGCGCCCCAACAGTTGACGTTCCCCTCCGGACAGGACGATGTGATGACGACCTCCGGCCCTCGCTTCACACTCGATGACTCCGCTGCCGATCCGGACGCGGACATCTGGTTCGCCGAACCCGCAGGTTTCACCGCGATCCCTCTCGCAGCGCTGCTGAACCCGGCCACCTCTCCGGCGGCCAACAGCCCCGTCCGCGAGGCCCTGGCCCCGCTCCTCGACGCCGCGCCGGACGACGTGGTGCGCCAGCAGTTCGTGGCCCGACTAGCAGCTGCCCACCAGCTGTTGACGTACCTTTGCGAGGCTGGCACCGTCCACTGCTCCATCGGCCTCCACCAGGACGACGCGACCGAAGACCGCACCCCCCGTCCCACCGCGCCCCTCCTCTCCCTCCTCACCCTCGCCTGGCGCCAAACAGCCACCGCCCCACCCGCGATCACCGCCGCCCGAGCCGTCACCGCTGCCGAGCACCACGACCGCATCGAGTACCTCGACCTGCCCTGCGGCCCCGTCACCCTCAGCGAGGCCGTCCGTACACCCACCCCCGGCAGCGGCCTTCCCCCGGACCCGCTCCTCCAGGTTCACGCCCACCTCCCGCACCCCGACGGCAAGCGGCTGGCCGTGCTCACTCTCAGCACGACGGCCGTCGAACGGCGCGACGACTATCGGAGGCTGCTTCACCAAGTCGCTGAACTCGTCAGCTTCGAGAACCCCGTGGCCGGGTCGGAGTGAGGACCCCGCCTCCCCGCCGCCCCCATACCCCCTCAATAGCCCCGCATAGGCTCCTCACCGCCCGCCCCACCCCCACGTGAGACCAACGTTCCCCGCCAGTCACTTCGCGGCACAGCCACGAAATCCGCCCTTCCTACCTTCGGGGGTGACAGCCACTACCCCTGGAGGCGTGTGACATGGCATGGATCGAGCGGTGGGACCCGGAAGACGAGGGGTTCTGGCGGGAGTCGGGGGAGCGGATCGCGCGGCGCAACCTCCTCTTCTCCGTCCTCTCCGAGCACATCGGCTTCTCGATCTGGACCCTGTGGTCCGTGATGGTTCTCTTCATGGGGCCCGAGTACGGCATCGATCCCGCCGGGAAGTTCTTCCTCGTGTCGATGGCGACCCTCGTCGGGGCGGTCGTCCGGGTCCCCTACACCTTTGCCGTCGCCCTCTTCGGGGGGCGGAACTGGACCGTCATCGCCGCGTCCCTCCTCCTGCTCCCCGCCGTCGCCGCCTTCGTCGTGATGGAGCCGGGGACGTCCTACACGACCTTCATGCTCTGCGCGCTGCTCACCGGCGTCGGCGGGGGCAACTTCGCCTCCTCCATGACCAACATCAACTCCTTCTTCCCGTTGAGGAAGAAGGGGTGGGCCCTTGGGCTCAATGCCGGTGGGGGCAACATCGGGGTTCCTGTCATCCAGCTCGTCGCCCTCGCCGTCATCGGGCTGAACGGTGGGCCCCGGCTGCTCCTCGGGATCTACATCCCGCTCATCCTCGTCTCCGCCGTCTGCGCCGCCCTGTTCATGGACAACCTCGCCTCCGTCAAGAACGACGCCGGTGCCGCGAAGGAGGCCGTCCGGGACGCGCACACGTGGATCATGGCCTTCTTGTACGTGGGGACGTTCGGGTCGTTCATCGGGTACAGCTTCGCCTTCGGGCTCGTGCTGCAGACCCAGTTCGGGCGCACCCCCCTCGAAGCCGCCTCCGTCACCTTCATCGGGCCGCTCCTCGGCTCGCTCATCCGGCCCGTGGGCGGGCGGTTCGCCGACCGGTTCGGCGGGGCGCGCATCACCTTGTGGAACTTCGTCGCCATGGCCGTCGCCACGGGTGTGGTCGTCGTCGCCTCCGAGCGGACATCGCTGCCGCTGTTCACCTGCGCCTTCATCGCGCTCTTCGTGCTGTCCGGGCTCGGCAACGGGTCCACGTACAAGATGATCCCGGGGATCTTCCAGGCGAAGGCCGTCGCGCGGGGGCTGGCGGGGGAGGAGGCCGCGGCCTACGGGCGGCGGATGTCGGGGGCCGCCATGGGGCTGATCGGGGCCGTGGGCGCGCTCGGCGGGCTCGGGATCAACCTGGCCTTCCGGCAGTCCTTCGACAGCGCCGGGACCGGGACCGGGGCCTTTGTCGCCTTCCTCGTCTTCTACGCCGCCTGCTTCCTCGTCACCTACGCCGTATACCTTCGACGTACGGCGCCCGCGCCGCGGGCCGAAGAGTCCGCCGCCGACACAGAGCCCCAGTTGTCGTACGCCGAGGTGTGACGCGGGACGCGGCGCCGGCGACGCACGTAACACGGACGACATCCCGGTGAACCGGGACCGACACGGCCCCTTGGCAGGCTCCCTCTCATGTACGACCCCCAGCAGGAACCCCAGCAGGAACCCCAGCAGGACTCCCGGCGGGAGCCGCAGCAGGAGCCGCAGCACGGGCCCCTCGCCGGGTTCACCGTCGGTGTCACCGCCGCCCGGCGCGCCGACGAGCTCGGCGCGCTGCTCCAGCGCCGTGGCGCCGGGGTCCTGCACGCCCCGGCCCTGCGCATCGTTCCGCTCGCGGACGACGGTGAACTCCTCGCCGCCACCAAGGAGTTGATCGACCATGTGCCGGACGTGGTCGTCGCCACGACCGCCATCGGGTTCCGGGGGTGGCTGGCCGCCGCCGACGGGTGGGGGTTCGGGGAGACGCTGCTCGAGCGGCTGCGGGGGGTGCAGCTGCTCGCGCGCGGGCCCAAGGTGAAGGGCGCCGTACGGGCCGCCGGGCTCACCGAGGAGTGGTCGCCGTCGTCCGAGTCCATGGCGGAGGTCCTGGAGCGGCTGCTCGGCGAGGGGGTCGAGGGGCGGCGCATCGCGCTGCAGCTGCACGGGGAGCCGCTGCCCGGGTTCGTGGAGGCGCTGCGGGCCGGGGGCGCGGACGTCGTGGGCGTGCCCGTCTACCGGTGGCTGCCGCCCGAGGACCTCGCCCCCGTCGACCGGCTGCTCGACCAGACCGTGGCGCGCGGCGTCGACGCCCTCACCTTCACCAGCGCGCCCGCCGCCGCGTCCCTGCTGGCCCGGGCGGAGGAGCGCGGGATGGGAGGGGAGCTCGTGGATGCGCTTTCGCACGATGTCGTGGCCGCTTGTGTGGGGCCCGTCACCGCGGTGCCGCTGCAGGCCCGGGGCGTCGGCACCGTCCAGCCGGAGCGGTTCCGGCTCGGGCCGCTCGTGCAGCTGCTGTGCACCGAACTCCCGTCCCGGGCGCGGACGTTGCCCGTCGCCGGGCACACCGTGCAGATCCGCGGCAACGCCGTCGTCGTCGACGGTGCCCTGCGCCCCGTACCGCCCGCGGGCATGGCCCTCCTGCGCGCCCTGGCCCGCCGCCCCGGCTGGGTCGTGGCCCGCGCCGAGCTGCTGCGGGCCCTGCCGGGGGCGGGCCGGGACGAGCACGCGGTGGAGACGGCGATGGCCCGGCTGCGGACGGCGCTCGGGGTGCCCAAGCTGATCCAGACGGTGGTCAAGAGGGGCTACCGGCTCTCGCTCGACCCGGCGGCGGACGCCAAGTACGCGGACGGCTGAGCGGCCCCGGAGCCGGCCCGGCGCGCCCTGCCGAAGCGGCCGTGCAGGACCAGCGCCCGCGCCAGGCAGACCAGCGCGATCGTGCACAGCGCCGCCCGCACCGCGTTCCACGCCACCCACGCGTCCTCGAACGTGTCCCGCACCGCCGCCGGATCGGCGATCCGCGCCGGGTCGCCCGCGTCCGCGAGGTCGTTGTTGAGCGGCACGTTCACCCCGGACGTGAGCACGAACGCCACCACGTACACGATCAGCGCCGCCCACACCCACCACCGCCAACTCGCCCCGCGCAGCTGCCAGGAGGAGACCGCGGTCAGCACCAGCGCCCCGAAGAAGCTGAGGAAGAAGACGGGATTCTCGATCACGTCGTTGATGTTCTGCATGACCTCGATGAAGACCCGGTCGTCGCTGCGCCCGAGCGCGGGCATCACCGCGCACGAGAAGACGTAGAAGGCCCCGGCGATCAGGCCCATGGCGACCGTGGCCGCCCCAAGAACCACCCCTGCGGCACTGTGCCGCTCCTTGTTCTCTGTCATGCGGATCAGTCAACCGGAGCGGGCCGGAACCAGCCATGGCCGTGCGGTGCATCTCCATAAGCGAGCGTCCACGCACGGCCGTTGGGTTCCGACAACGTGGCCGGAGGGGCACTGTAAAGGTATGGCCCCCACCGCCACGCCACCGTCCCCGACACCGTCCCAGTCGCCGACCCCGTCCCCGTACGAGCTGCGCTTCGACTCCGGCCGCTGCTGCCTGGACCTCCTCGCGACCGCGCACCCCGACGAACGCCTCGACCAGGTGGAGCGGCTCGCGGCCTGGCTCACCGGCTCCGGACTCCTCCCCGAGGGCACCCCGCTGCGCCACGCGGGCCCCGAGTGGCTCGATGCCTTCCATGAATTACGGGCCGACATAGGCGAGTTGGTCCGCGGCGAGCTCGAAGGGCGGCCCGCACCCGGCGCCCTCGACCGGGTCAACGCCCGCGCCCGCCCGGCCCCGCCCGCCCCGCGGGCCGCCCGCGCCGCCGACGGCAGCCTCACCCGCGCCCTGCACACGGCCCCCACCTGTACGGCGCTGCTCGCGGCCGTCGCCCAGGACGCCGTCCTGCTGCTCACCGACCCGGCGGCCCGCGCCCGGCTGCGGCGCTGCGCGGGCGACAACTGCCCGATCATCTACCTCGACACGTCCCGTGGGCGCCGCCGCCGCTGGTGCTCCAGCGAAGTGTGCGGCAACCGTGAACGGGTGGCCCGGCACCGGCGCCGGGCGGCTCTCGCGCAACCCTGAACCCGCCTCTGCGTAAGAGGCGTTGAACGCACGCACGTCGGCGTACGTAACTCGGGAGTGAGCAGCGACCGAACCGCGGACACCGGAGGCAGACGTGCGCAAGGATTCCGCCGTGGCCGATGAACGCCCGCCACGGGCCCGGCGTACTCGACAGCACCGGCAGCCTTCTCATCGAGCACCCCGACCGATGGGCGCCGATGAGGAGTTGATGCACGCCCTGTACCGCGAACACGCGGGCCCACTTCTCGCCTATGTGCTCCGACTGGTGGCGGGAGACCGGCAGCGCGCCGAAGATGTCGTACAGGAAACACTCATCCGTGCCTGGAAGAACGCCGGTCAGCTCAACCGGGCTACCGGTTCGGTCCGCCCCTGGCTGGTGACGGTCGCCCGCCGCATCGTCATCGACGGCCACCGCAGTCGGCAGGCCCGGCCGCAGGAGGTCGATCCGTCACCGCTGGAGGTCATCCCCGCGGAGGACGAGATAGACAAGGCGCTGTGGCTGATGACGCTCTCGGACGCGCTCGACGATCTGACCCCCGCGCACCGCGAGGTACTTGTCGAGACCTACTTCAAGGGGCGTACGGTCAATGAAGCGGCACAGACGCTGGGCATCCCCAGCGGGACGGTGCGCTCACGGGTCTTCTACGCGCTGCGCTCGATGAAGCTGGCGCTCGAGGAGCGGGGGGTGACGGCATGACCGAGTCCTACGGCCGACCGGCGCGCGGCGAGCGCGTCGGCGACATCCACGAGACGGTCGGCGCCTACGCACTCGGCGTCCTCGACGACGCCGAGGCGACGGCGTTCGAACAGCACCTGGCGGACTGCGAGTTGTGCGCGCGGCAGCTGGAGGAGTTCTCCGGCATGGAGCCGATGCTGGCCGCGCTCGCCGGACTGCCGGACGGGCCGGGCGCCATGGGCCCCGGCGAGCAACCCGTGACCGAGCCGAGCCCGAGCCCGCGCCTCGTGACCGAGCCGAGCCCGCGCCTCGCGGACGGGCTCATGGACGAGGTGGCGGCCAGGCGCGCCCAAAAGCGCAGGCGCGGCCTCTACCTGGTGGCGGCCGCGGCCGCGCTGATCATCGGCGGCCCGCTCACCGTCGTCGCCGTGACCGACGGCGGCGGCACGGACCAGGTCGCCGAGCCGCACTCCACCAGCCCGGCGAAGGACGCCTTCTTCCACCACATGACACAGAAGGTCCACGGCACCGACCCGGACACCTTGGTCACCGCCACGGTCGGCACGGAGGACAAGCCCTGGGGCACCCACACGGTCCTGGAGCTGAAGAACGTCAAGGGCCCTCTGAAGTGCTCGCTCATCGCGGTCGGCAAGAACGGGGAGAGGGAGACCGTCACGTCCTGGTCCGTCCCGAAGTGGGGCTACGGGATCAAGGACAGCCCGCACGAGGACTCCCGCTACCCGCTGTACGTGCACGGCGGCGCCGCGTTCGACCGGAACCAGATCGACCACTTCGAGGTGCAGACGTTCGAAGGCAAGCGTCTGGTGGAGGTGGACGCATAGCGGTGCGGCAGGCACGCACGCAAGACAGGTGCACATGAGGGGTCCCTTTCGCGTACGGTAGACGGCTGCTCAACAGGGGCAGCAGCACGTCAGGAAAGGGGCCCCGGTGGCCGACGTACGCGACCGCGAGATCAGCGTCGAACAGGACCATCTCGACCAGGTCTACCGCCGCCTCGAGGAGAAGATCCACGAGGCGGAGTTCCTGATGAACGACGCGGCCAAGCGCTCCCAGGTCGGCACGCCCGGCGCGCTCGCCGAGCGGGACGCGCAGGTCTTCCGCGCGGGCGTCCACCTCAACCGCCTCAACAACGAGTTCGAGGACTTCCTCTTCGGCCGCATCGACCTGCTCCTCGGCAAGGACGGCAAGAAGGGCCCGGACGGCGCCTACACCTCCGTCGAGCCGGCCGCGGACGCGGTGGGCGAGAACAATACGGCGGACATCGCCGAGACCCTCCACATCGGCCGCATCGGCGTCCTGGACGCCGACTACTCGCCCCTGGTCATCGACTGGCGCGCGCCCGCGGCCGCCCCCTTCTACCGCTCCACCCCGGTCGACCCCGGCCGGGTGGTCCGCCGCCGGGTCATCCGCTCCAAGGGCCGCAAGGTCCTCGGTGTCGAGGACGACCTTATGCGCCCCGAACTCACCGCGTTCCTGGACGGCGAGGAGCTCCCCGTCATCGGCGACGGCGCCCTGATGGCGGCGCTCGGCCAGGCCCGCTCGCACTCGATGCGGGACATCGTGGCGTCGATCCAGGCGGAGCAGGACCTGGTGATCCGGGCCCCCGCCGCCTCCGTCACGTACGTGGAGGGCGGCCCCGGCACCGGCAAGACGGCCGTCGCCCTGCACCGCGCGGCCTACCTCCTCTACCAGGACCGCCGCCGGTACGCGGGCGGCATCCTCATCGTCTCCCCGACCCCGCTCCTGGTGGCCTACACGGAGGGCGTCCTGCCGTCCCTGGGCGAGGAGGGGCAGGTCGCGATCCGTGCGGTCGGCTCGCTGGTGGACGGCGCGGAGGCCACGGTCTACGACTCCCCGGCGGTGGCCCGCGTCAAGGGTTCGTCGCGGATGCTGAAGGTGCTGCGCAAGGCGGCGCGGGGCGCGTTGGAGGGGACGTCGGCTCCCGCTTCCGCGCCCGCTCCCGCTTCCCGCGACGGGCAGCTGGCCTTCGGTGACGAACCCTCAACTCCGTCGACGAGCCGCCTGAGGGTCGTCGCGTTCGGCCGCCGCCTGGAGCTGGAGGCCGACGACCTCGCCCGCATCCGCCGTACGGCGCTCAGCGGCACCGCCCCGGTGAACCTGCTGCGCCCCCGCGCACGGAGGCTCCTCCTGGACGCCCTCTGGGACCGGTCGGGCGCCGCCTCCCGCCACAACGACCCCGAACTCGCCGCCGAACTCCGCTCCTCCTTCGACGAGGACATCACCTCCGAGGACGACTTCATCGCCTTCCTCGACGCGTGGTGGCCCGAGCTCACCCCGCGCGGCGTCCTGGCCGCGATGGCGGACGAGAAGCGCCTGGGCCGCTGGTCGCGCCGCGTGCTCAACCCCGGCGAGGTCCGCAAGGTCGCCCGCTCCCTGAAGCGCGACGCCCTCTCGGTGCACGACGTCGCCCTCCTGGACGAGCTGAACTCCGTCCTCGGCACCCCCGCGCGCCCCAGGAAGAAGCGCGAGCTCGACCCGCTGGACCAGCTCACCGGGCTCGACGAACTGATGCCGCAGCGCGAGGAGTCGCAGCGCGAGCGCGCCGAGCGCCTGGCGGCGGAGCGCACCGAGTACGCCCATGTCATCGTCGACGAGGCGCAGGACCTCACGCCCATGCAGTGGCGCATGGTGGGCCGCCGGGGCCGGCACGCGACGTGGACCGTGGTGGGCGACCCGGCCCAGTCCTCCTGGTCCGACCCGGACGAGGCGGCCGCCGCCCGCGACGAGGCCCTCGGCACCCGCCCCCGGCGCCGCTTCACGCTCACCGTCAACTACCGCAACCCCGCCGAGATCGCGGACCTCGCGGCGAAGGTCCTGGCCCTCGCGATGCCGGGCTCGGAGTCCCCGTCGGCGGTCCGCTCGACGGGCATCGAGCCGCGCTTCGCCGTCGTACGGGACAAGGACCTCGGCCAGTCGGTGCGGGACGAGGCGGCCCGCCTCCTCGACCGGGTGGACGGCACCGTCGGCGTCGTCGTCGCGATGAACCGCCGCGAACAGGCGGCCCGCTGGCTCGCCGGACTCGGGGAACGCGTCGTGGCGCTCGGCAGCCTGGAGGCCAAGGGCCTGGAGTACGACGCGACGGTGGTCGTCTCGCCCGCGGAGATCGCCGACGAGTCCCCGGCGGGCCTGCGCGTCCTGTACGTCGCCCTGACCCGGGCCACGCAGCAGCTGACGGTCCTGTCGGGGGAGCGCGACGAGCCGGACGCGGGCGGGGTCCCGGACCTGCTCAGGGACTGACCGCCACTGAGCCGCCAGGCACGTACAACTGTCTTCCGGGACGGGAATTGCCTTACGGGGATCGTTTGTTACCTTGGATGTGGCACCGGCTCGATCCAAGCCCCCGGGCCCAACCTTCGTCGCTACGAGCGACCACTTGCCGCGAGGCGAGCATGGCGGGTCGGTGTCATAGAAGTACGAGAGAGGTCCACGTCACCTGGTGACGTGGACCTCTCTTCGTTTCATCGTGAACCTCTTTCCGTTTCCGCGCGCTTCTCGTATGGTGGAAGTCGTTTTCCGAAAGCGCATGAACTCAACGATCGCAATCCGGTCCAGCTACCACGTACTCAGAGGTAGGTGCGACTATCGGTGCGTATCAGCGACACAAGGTGAAAGCAGAGGAAGCCCGCCATGGCAACGGCGCCCAGCGTCTCCTACTCGATGACGGTCAGGCTGGAGGTGCCCGCGAGCGGAACCGCGGTCTCGCAGCTCACCACGGCCGTCGAGTCCTCCGGAGGCTCGGTCACCGGCCTCGACGTCACGGCATCCGGTCACGAGAAGCTGCGCATCGACGTCACGATCGCGGCCACCTCCACCGCGCACGCCGACGAGATCGTCGCCGAGCTGCGCACCATCGAGGGCGTCACCCTCGGCAAGGTCTCCGACCGTACGTTCCTGATGCACCTCGGCGGCAAGATCGAGATGCAGTCCAAGCACCCCATCCGCAACCGTGACGACCTCTCCATGGTCTACACGCCGGGTGTGGCCCGCGTCTGCATGGCGATCGCCGAGAACCCCGAGGACGCCCGGCGCCTGACCATCAAGCGCAACACCGTTGCGGTCGTAACGGACGGATCGGCCGTTCTCGGTCTCGGCAACATCGGCCCGATGGCCGCCATGCCAGTGATGGAGGGCAAGGCGGCCCTCTTCAAGCGCTTCGCCGACATCGACGCCTGGCCGATCTGCCTGGACACCCAGGACACCGACGCCATCGTCGAGATCGTCAAGGCCATCGCCCCCGGCTTCGCGGGCATCAACCTCGAGGACATCTCCGCGCCCCGCTGCTTCGAGATCGAGGCCCGGCTGCGCGAGGCCCTCGACATCCCCGTCTTCCACGACGACCAGCACGGCACCGCGATCGTCGTGCTCGCCGCCCTGACCAACGCGCTGCGCGTGGTGGGCAAGGGAATCGGCGACGTGCGCGTCGTCATGTCCGGCGCCGGCGCGGCCGGTACGGCCATCCTCAAGCTGCTCCTCGCGGCGGGCGTCAAGAACGCGGTCGTGGCCGACATCCACGGCGTCGTGCACGCCGACCGCGAGGACCTCGTGGGTGCCGACGCGGACTCGCCGCTGCGCTGGATCGCCGACAACACCAACCCCGAGGGCCTCACCGGCACCCTCAAGGAAGCGGTCGTCGGCGCGGACGTCTTCATCGGCGTCTCGGCTCCGAACGTGCTGAACGGGGACGACGTCGCGGCCATGGCCGACGGCGCCATCGTCTTCGCGCTCGCGAACCCGGACCCCGAGGTGGACCCCGCAATCGCCCGCGAGACGGCGGCAGTTGTGGCCACGGGCCGCTCGGACTTCCCGAACCAGATCAACAACGTCCTGGTCTTCCCGGGTGTCTTCCGCGGCCTGCTCGACGCCCAGTCGCGCACGGTCAACACCGAGATGATGCTGGCCGCGGCGGGCGCCCTGGCCGACGTCGTCGCCGAGGACGAGCTGAACCCGAACTACATCATCCCGAGCGTCTTCAACGACAAGGTCGCGGGCGCGGTGGCCGGTGCGGTGCGCAATGCCGCGAAGGCCGCGGGCGCCGTCGCGGGCGGCGCTCAGGGCGGCGCTGTGACAGGCGCCACGGCCTGAAGCACGGCGCGTCGCGGAACGCGCCGTCCCCGGTGGCCCTCTAGGGTGGCGGGCACGCAAGTCTTCAGGACCCGGCAGCACTCAGGCCGGACCGCCTTCAGACCCTGCGGTCCGCCGCCGAGAGTCGACGGAGCGTCACCATTTCGAGGCAGTGGCGCTTTTCGTGTGACTCCCAGGGGTGCCGGATTGGCTTTCCCGCCGCTGGTGGGGGCAGGATGCGTCTTCGGGCGCGAGGGTCTGACGACGGACCCGGGTCCGGGGACCGACCGAGACCCTGGCAGCATCGGTTGCGCTGTTGCCCAACATGCGGCTCCGCCGCGTGGCACGCCTCAACGGCAAGAAGAACACGGGAGTACAAACATGAACCGCAGTGAGCTGGTGGCCGCGCTGGCCGACCGCGCCGAGGTGACCCGCAAGGACGCCGACGCAGTGCTGGCCGCGCTCGCCGAGACCGTCGGGGACATCGTCTCCAAGGGCGACGAGAAGGTCACCATCCCCGGCTTCCTGACCTTCGAGCGCACCCACCGTGCCGCTCGCACCGCCCGCAACCCGCAGACCGGCGAGCCGATCAACATCCCGGCTGGCTACAGCGTCAAGGTTTCGGCCGGTTCGAAGCTGAAGGAGGCCGCGAAGGGCAAGTAAGCCCCGAGCAGCCAGAAGGGGCGGCCACCCGGTTCGGGTGGCCGCCCCTTCGCGTGCCTGCGGGCGCGCGTACCGGCGTCAGCCGAGCGGTGCCTTGCCCGGCAGCTCGACCTTCGCGCCCAGCTCCACGAGCTTCTCCATGAAGTTCTCGTAGCCGCGGTTGATCAGGTCGATGCCGTGGACGCGGGACGTGCCCTGCGCCGCGAGGGCCGCGATGAGGTACGAGAAGCCGCCGCGCAGGTCCGGGATGACCAGATCGGCGCCCTGGAGCTTCGTGGGGCCGCTCACGACCGCGGAGTGCAGGAAGTTGCGCTGCCCGAAGCGGCAGTCCGAGCCGCCCAGGCACTCGCGGTAGAGCTGGATGTGCGCGCCCATCTGGTTGAGCGCGGAGGTGAAGCCCAGGCGGGACTCGTAGACCGTCTCGTGGACGATGGAGAGGCCCGCGGCCTGCGTCAGGGCCACGACCAGGGGCTGCTGCCAGTCGGTCTGGAAACCGGGGTGGACGTCCGTCTCCAGGGCGATCGCGTTGAGGGAGCCGCCCGGGTGCCAGAAGCGGATGCCCTCGTCGTCGATCTCGAAGGCGCCGCCGACCTTCCGGTACGTGTTCAGGAACGTCATCATCGAGCGCTGCTGGGCGCCGCGGACGTAGATGTTGCCCTCGGTGGCCAGCGCCGCCGACGCCCAGGACGCCGCCTCCAGGCGGTCCGAGAGCGCGTGGTGGTTGTAGCCGCCGAGCTTGTCGACACCGGTGATCCGTATGGTCCGGTCGGTGTCCATGGCGATGATCGCGCCCATTTTCTGCAGGACGCAGATCAGGTCCTCGATCTCCGGCTCCACCGCCGCGTTCGACAGCTCGGTGACGCCCTCGGCGAGGACCGCCGTCAGCAGGACCTGCTCGGTGGCGCCCACGGACGGGTACGGGAGGCGGATCTTGGTGCCGCGCAGGCGCTGCGGGGCCTCCAGGTACTGGCCGTCGGCGCGCTTCTCGATGGTCGCGCCGAACTGGCGGAGCACCTCGAAGTGGAAGTCGATCGGCCGGCCGCCGATGTCGCAGCCGCCGAGGCCGGGGATGAAGGCGTGCCCGAGGCGGTGCAGCAGCGGGCCGCAGAAGAGGATCGGGATGCGCGACGAGCCCGCGTGGGCGTCGATGTCCGCGACGTTCGCGCTCTCCACGTGCGAGGGGTCCATGACGAGCTCGCCCGGCTCCTCACCGGGGCGGACCGTCACGCCGTGCAGCTGCAGGAGGCCGCGTACGACGCGGACGTCGCGGATGTCCGGGACATTGCGCAGCCGGCTCGGCGCGCTGCCGAGGAGGGCCGCGACCATGGCCTTGGGCACGAGGTTCTTCGCGCCGCGGACACGGATCTCGCCCTCCAGCGGGGTTCCGCCGTGGACAAGCAGTACATCGTCGGTGACGGTCATGAATCTCGCGTTCCGATGAGGTGGACAGGTGGGCCAAGGGGCAAGCGTAATGGCCGCGTACCCCCTCTCCGTAAGGGCAAGGACGCAGGGAACATGTCATGAGTTCGCGACAACACGAAACGTACGTATGCGGACGCTCTGGGTCACTGGATCCGGAGTGCGCCGTGGGTGCCCCCATGCACCCTGAGCTGCATTCGCTCACGTACCGGCATTGGCTCCCCGCAGAGGGCGAAGATGCGGGATCATGTCTGGCATGACCGAGGTGTCCTCGCTCACAGGGCGGTTGCTCGTGGCCACACCGGCCCTGTCGGACCCGAACTTCGACCGCGCGGTGGTGCTGCTTCTCGACCACGACGAGGAGGGCTCGCTCGGCGTGGTCCTCAACCGGCCGACGCCGGTGGACGTCGCCGACATCCTCGAGGGCTGGGGCGAGCTGACCGGATCGCCCGGGGTGGTCTTCCAGGGCGGGCCGGTGTCGCTGGACTCGGCCCTGGGCGTGGCCGTGGTCCCGGGCGCCGATCCCGTGGGCTGGCGGCGCATCCACGGCTCCATCGGCCTCGTCGACCTGGAGGCCCCGCCGGAGCTGCTCGCCGCGACGCTCGGCAGCCTGCGGATCTTCGCCGGGTACGCGGGCTGGGGGCCCGGCCAGCTGGAGGACGAGCTGACCGACGGCGCCTGGTACGTGGTCGAGTCCGAGCCCGGCGACGTCTCGGCACCCGATCCCGAGCGGCTGTGGCGCGCGGTCCTGCGGCGCCAGCGCAGCGAGCTCGCGATGGTGGCCACGTATCCCGACGACCCCTCGATGAACTGAACTAGCTCTGCGCCGCCTGTAGTTGGAGGTAGCGCTCGGCCAGCGGGTGCGGGTCGCGGGCCGGGACCGCCAGGTGCACCGGCACCGGCGGCGCGTTCTTCAGGCGTACGCGGCGCAGGCCCGGGTGCCGGTGGCGGCGGGCCACCGGCTCCGGCGCGACGCCCACGCCGTGGTCCGCGGCCACCGACTCCAGCCACTCCTCGACGTTGTCGGCGGTGCAGGCGAGGCGGGGGCGCAGCGGGCCTGGCCACAGCTCGGGGCGGGTGGTCCCGGCGACCGTGTTCACGACCAGCGGGAGCCCGGCCAGCTCCGCCCAGTCCACGACGCGGCGGCCCGCGAGCAGGGCGCTGCCCCGGGCGACGACGGCCACGCGGGGCTCGCTGGGCAGTGCGACGGTGCGCACCGCCGCGTCGGGCGGCAGGTCGCCGCGGACGGCCGCGAGGTCGCAGGCGCCCGCCGTCAGGCCCGCGAGCGCGCAGTCACGGCGCACCAGGCGCACGCGCGCGCCGGTCGCCTCCTTGAAGGCCGTGACGGCCGCGGGGACGGTGTCCGGCAGGAGCGAGGTGAAGCCGAGCCGCAGCAGCGGGGGTTCGGCGGCCGGGGCGCGCAGCGCGGCGTCGAGCCGGGACAGCAGCGGCGCCACCTCCGCGTACAACTGCCGCCCGGCGTCGGTGAGTTCGACACGCCGGGTGGTGCGCTCCAGGAGCCGTGTCCCGAGCGCCTCTTCGAGCGCCCGGACGGTGCGGGTGAGCACGGGCTGGCCCGTCCGGAGGGTGGCGGCGGCATGCGTGAAGCTCAGCTCGTCGGCGACGGCCAGGAAGCCGCGCAGATGACGCAGCTCCACGTTCTCTCGATCCATGCCCCCTCAACATGAATCACCTGGTCAGACATTTCCCCGGCGCCGTTCCGGCTGCCTACGGTCCCAGCCGATCACGTCGGAGCAGGGGACCGGAACAGGGGAGATGACAGGGCTGTGCGCAAGATCTGGCTGCTGATGCTGGGGGCCTTCACGCTGGGGCTCGACGCGTATGTGATGGCGGGCCTGCTGCCCTCCGTCGCGGACGACCTGGGCACGACGGTGTCCCTTGCCGGGCAGATGGTCACCGTCTTCACGCTCGCGTACGCGGTGAGCGCGCCGCTCGTCGCGGGGCTCATGTCGGGCGTGCGCCCCCGCGCGCTGCTCATCGCGGCCCTCGCCGTCTTCGCGCTCGGCAACGCCCTGACCGCGCTGGCCCCGAACGTGGGCGTGCTGCTCGGGGCGCGCGTCGTCGCGGGGGCGGGGGCCGGGGTCTACTCGGCCCTGTCCACGGCGACGGCCGCGGCCCTCGCGCCGGGGGAGCGGCGCGGGCGGGCGCTCGCCCTGGTGATGGGCGGCATGAGCACGGGTACGGTGCTCGGTGTCCCGCTGGGGGTGCTGCTCGCCGAGCAGACCGGGTGGCGGGCCACGATGTGGGTGGTGACGGGGCTCGGCCTGGTGGCCCTCGTCGGGCTGGCCGCCGGGCTGCCCGAGGTGCCGGCCGATCCGCCGGTCCCGGCGCGGGCGCGGCTCGCGGCCGTCACGGACCGGGCGGTCCTGCCGATCGTCGGCGTCTCCTTCCTGGGAGCCGTCGCGAGCCTCGGCCTGTACACGTACCTGGCGCCCGTCCTCGCCGCCTCGGGCGGGGTGAGCGAGCACGGCGTGGCCCCGTACCTGTGGGCCTGGGGCATCGGCGGGGTGCTCGGCAGCGTCCTGGCCGGGCCGCTGGTGGACCGTACGGGCAAGGTCCTCACGCTCGTGACGGCCCTCCTGGTGGTCCTCGTCGTGTCCGAGGGCTCCCTGCCGCTGCTCGGCGCCGCCGCCTTCCCCGCGCTGGTGGTGTGGGGCGCCGCCGGGTGGGCCTTCCAAGTGCCGCAGCAGCACCGGCTCCTGGCCCTGCGCGCCGAGCGGGGCACCGTCGCCCTCGCCCTGAACAACTCCGCGCTCTACCTCGGCAGCGCGGTCGGCTCGGGCGCGGCCGGGCTCGCCCTGTCGGCGGGGCTCGCACCGGAGCGGCTGCCGTGGGCGGCGGCCGCGGTGGCGGGGGCGGGGCTCGTGCTGCACCTCGCCGTGGCGGTCCGGCGGTCGCGGCGGGACGGTCGCTGCCGGGACGCGGCGGGCGTGAGTACCCTTGGCACTTATGAGCACTCTTGAGCCAGAGCCCGAGCGCGGGGCAGGTACGGGGACCCTCGTAGAGCCGACGCCACAGGTGTCGCACGGCGACGGCGACCACGAGCGCTACGCGCACTACGTCCAGAAGGACAAGATCATGGCGAGCGCGCTGGACGGTACGCCCGTCGTCGCGCTCTGCGGCAAGGTGTGGGTCCCCGGCCGCGACCCGAAGAAGTATCCCGTCTGCCCCATGTGCAAGGAGATCTACGAGTCCATGGGCGCCGGCGGGGACAAGGACAAGGGCGGCAAGGACGGCGGCAAGAAGTAGCGGGTCCGCTCGTGCGGGGCGGCCGGCTCTCGCTCGCCGTCACCGCCGGTCGTCCGTAAGGCCCCTGAAGTGTGTAGTCGCACTCTTCGGGGGCCTTGTGCCTGGGGGCGCGCGCCGCCCGCACCGCGTTGCGTGGTCCGCAACGCCCCTTTTGCGCCGTGCGTCGGCGTGACAGCCTCAGCCGCATGACCTTTGAGGATCTGATCCCGGCGCCGAGGCACAGCCGGTCTTTGGGCGGACTGTTCCCCCTCGACCAGGAGACGCAGCTCGAAGCAGGACCCGGTACGGAGGGCGTGGCCCGCTGGATGCGGTCCACGATCGGCGCGGCCACCGGCCTGCCGCTCGCGCCGGGTGACGACGATGACAACCGCATCGTTCTGTCCATCAACGAGGAACGGGCGGTCGAGGGTTACCGCATCGTCGCCGACGACTACGCGATCCGTATCGAGGGCGGCAGCGCGGCCGGACTGTTCTGGGGCGCGCAGACCTTCCGGCAGCTTCTCGGGCCCGAGGCGTTCCGCAGGGCTCCGGTCGTGGAGCGGTCCGAGTGGCACGTACCGCTCTGCGTCGTCGAAGACGAACCCCGCTTCCGCTGGCGCGGCATGATGCTCGACGTCGCGCGCCACTTCATGCCCAAGGAAGGCGTGTTCCGCTATCTCGACCTGCTGGCCGCGCACAAGCTGAACGTCTTCCACTTCCACCTCACCGACGACCAGGGCTGGCGCATCGAGATCAAGCGCTATCCGAAGCTCACCGAGGTCGGCTCCTGGCGGCCGCGCACCAAGTGGGGGCACCGCGCCTCCGAGTTGTGGAGCGAGACGCCGCACGGCGGCTACTACACCCAGGACGACATCCGCGAGATCGTCGCGTACGCCCACGCCCGGCACATCGCCGTCGTCCCCGAGATCGACATCCCCGGCCACTCGCAGGCCGCCATCGCCGCCTACCCCGAGCTCGGTAACCGCGACGTCGTCGACACGGAGCGGCTCGGCGTCTGGGACACCTGGGGCGTCGACCCGAACGTGCTCGCCCCCACGGAGGACGTACTGCGCTTCTACGAGGGCGTGTTGGAGGAGGTCCTCGAGCTCTTCCCGTCGACGTTCATCCACATGGGCGGCGACGAGTGCCCCAAGGACCAGTGGAAGCAGTCGCCGCTCGCGCAGGCCCGCATCAAGGAGCTGGGGGTCGGCGACGAGGACGGGCTGCAGAGCTGGTTCATCCGGCACTTCGACGCGTGGCTCGGCGCGCGCGGGCGGCGGCTCATCGGCTGGGACGAGATCCTGGAGGGCGGGCTCGCCGAGGGCGCGACGGTGTCGTCCTGGCGCGGCTACGCGGGCGGGATCGCCGCCGCCAAGGCCGGGCACGACGTCGTCATGTGCCCCGAGCAGCAGGTGTACTTGGACCACCGGCAGCACGGCGGCCCCGACGAGCCGGTGCCCATCGGATACGTGCGCACGCTGGCGGACGTCTACCACTTCGAGCCGGTGCCGCCGCAGCTCACCGAGGACGAGGCCCGCCACGTCCTCGGCACCCAGGCCAATGTGTGGACCGAGGTGATGGAGCACCAAGGCCGCGTGGACTACCAGGTGTTCCCGCGCCTGGTGGCCTTCGCGGAGGTCGCGTGGAGTGCGCTTCCGGCCGCAGCCGACCGCGACTTCGCGGACTTCGAGCGGCGGATGGCCGCCCACTACGGGCGACTTGACGCGCTGGGGGTCGATTACCGGCCACCGGGTGGCCCGTTGCCCTGGCAGCGGCGCCCCGGTGTGCTCGGACGCCCGATCGACGGGGCGCCTCCGAACGTGTGAGGTGTGCCGCCCGCCCGTGCTTCCGGCGGCCCGCCCTGGGACGGTGGGCCGTCGGGCCGGGGCCTGTCCGGCGGATCGTGCCCTGGCCGGACAAGGGTCACCGGAGAGGGGCAATTCCCGCCGAGCGGTGAGGGCGTGCCAAAACGGCATATCTCCCTGGTCTGCGGATCAATGCCTCCTAGCGGACCCCCTCGTCGGGGGCCGGGGAGAATGTGCCAGAGTTGCCACGTCCGGCCCTTGAGCACGTACCGTACGGCGGAACAGGCGTAACGGTGAGAGCGGCGGAATCGCCGGGCATCGGGAAGGGGCAGCCGGTTTTGACCACGCACGCACCGCAGGTGGCGGGGGCAGCGCAGCCCGTGCAGCTGCCCGCCACGCTCGACGAGGCCGTGGCGGCGCTCACCGCCATGCCCGCCGCCGTGCCCGTCGCGGGCGGCACCGACCTGATGGCCGCGGTCAACTCCGGCCAGCTGCGCCCGGCCGCCCTCGTCGGCCTCGGCCGGATCAGCGAGATCCGCGGCTGGCAGTACCAGGACGGTCATGCGCTGCTCGGCGCCGGGCTCACGCACGCGCGCATGGGCCGCCCCGACTTCGCCGCCCTGATCCCGGCGCTCGCCGCCGCCGCGCGCGCCGCCGGACCACCCCAGATCCGCAACGCCGGGACGCTCGGCGGCAACATCGCCTCGGCCTCGCCGACCGGCGACGCGCTGCCCGTCCTGGCCGCCCTGGAAGCCCAGTTGATCATCGCGGGCCCCGGCGGCGCCCGCCGCGAGATCCCCGTCTCGCACCTGCTCACCGGCATGGACATGCTCCGCCCCGGAGAGCTCATCGGCTTTGTGCGGCTGCCGCTGCTGCACGCCCCGCAGGTCTTCCTGAAGGCGACGGGACGCACCGGTCCCGGGCGCGCGACGGCGTCCGTCGCGCTCGTTCTCGACCCGGCCCGGCGCGGGGTGCGGTGTGCGGTCGGCGCCATAGCGCCGATGCCGCTGCGGCCCCTGGAGGCCGAGCAGTGGGTCGCGTCGCTGATCGACTGGGACGGCGAGCGCGGGATCGCACCCGAGGGCCTCACGGCCTTCGGCGAGTACGTCGCCGCGGCGTGCGTCCCCGACCCGGCCCCCGCGGCGGACGGTTCGGCGCAGCAGCTGCCGCCCGCCGTACTGCATCTGCGGCGCACCGTCGCCGCGCTGGCCCGACGAGCACTGGCGAGGGCGCTGTCGTGAGTGACGAGCAGAACCAGAGGGACGGCGGCTGGGAGCCGATTCCGCAGGGGGAGTACGACGCGGACGCCACGGCGTTCGTCCAACTGCCCGAGGGCCTCACGGACGACGTCCCGCTGGCCGCGCCGGGCCACGGCTATGTCCCGCCGCAGATAAAGGTCACCCCCACCACCGCGGACGCCACCGACCCGGCGGCGACCGGGGTGTGGGTGCTGCCGCCCGAGGTGACGGGCATGGCCGCGCCACAGCAGCCTGTGCAGCAGCAGCCCGTACAGCAGCAGCCCGTACAGCCCGAGGCGGTGGCGTGGCCGGAGGCGGGCGCGCAGAGTGCGGCTGCTCCTGGGCAGGGCCAGGGGTACGAGTCGCATGATCCGCATGCCACCGGGCAGTGGAGTTTCGCCGAGCAGGCGGACGCGTCCGGTGCCGGTGTGGATGTGGGTGCCGGTGCGGGTGGGGATGGGCACGCCAACGTCACCGGGCAGTGGTCCATCCCGGTCGCGGAAGGTGATCTCCCGGACGAATCGGGCGAGTTCACGACCTCGGCCCTGGCCGCGCAGTACGGCTCGCCCCCGACCCTCCCCGGTGGTGCGACGGCGCCGTGGGCGACAGGGGCCGGGGCGGGTGCGCCGTGGTCGACGCAGTCGCAGCCGGAGCCGGGGCTTCAGCAGCCGGAGCCGCTTCCGTACGCGGAGCCGCAGCCCGAGCCGGTCGCGGCCGAGCCCGAGCCCGCACCCGTGCCCCAGCCGGAGCCCGTCGCGGCCGAGCCGGAGCCCGTGGCCGAGCCCGCCGCCGAGCCGGTCGCCGAAGAGGCCCCCGCCGAGGAGCCCGCCCCCGAACCCGTGGCCGAACTCGCCCCCGAGCCCGAGCCTGCCCCCGAGCTCGAGCCTGCACCGGAACCCGAGCCTGCACCGGAACCCGAGCCGGAGGCCGTGGCCGAGGCCGAGGCGGCCCCCGAAGCCGACCTCGCCCCCGGGTCCGAGCCCGAGGCGGAGGCCGCATTCGAGTCCGCCCCCGAGCCCGCCCCCGAAGCGGCCACCGTCACCTCCGCCCCCCTCCACGACGAGCACCCCCTCGTCTCCTACGTCCTGCGCGTCAACGGCACCGACCGCCCCGTCACCGACGCCTGGATCGGCGAGTCCCTGCTCTACGTCCTGCGGGAGCGCCTCGGGCTCGCGGGCGCCAAGGACGGCTGCTCGCAGGGCGAGTGCGGGGCGTGCAACGTCCAGGTGGACGGGCGGCTCGTGGCGTCCTGTCTCGTCCCCGCGGCCACCGCGGCGGGCAGCGAGGTGCGCACCGTCGAGGGGCTGGCCGTCGACGGGCAGCCCTCCGACGTGCAGCGGGCGCTCGCCGACTGCGGCGCCGTGCAGTGCGGCTTCTGCGTGCCGGGCATGGCCATGACGCTCCACGACCTCCTGGAGGGCAACCCCGCCCCGAGCGAGCTGGAGACCCGCCGCGCGCTGTGCGGCAACCTCTGCCGCTGCTCCGGCTACCGGGGTGTGCTCGACGCCGTGCAGGAGGTCGTCGCCGAGCGCGGGGCGTCCGCGGCGGCCGCCGAGCCCTCCCACGCACAGCAGGGGGCGGGGCCGGGTCAGGACGCGGCGGCCGACGCCGAGGCCCGCATCCCGCACCAGGCGGGCCCCGGCGCGGGCGGCGTCAACCCGGCCGCCCACGACGGCAGTTACGGGACTCCTCCGCACACGACTACTCCTCCGCACGGCACCCCGCCCCACGGCACTCCGCCCTACGGCACCCCGCCCTACGGCGGCTCGTACGACTCGCACGACCAGGACGGAGGCCGGGCGTGAGCAACGAAGCCGCCACCGCGACCGACGAGACGGCCGCGGCCGGGTCGCCGTCCGGCGGCCCCGAGCCGCTGCCGCACGGCATCGGCGCCTCGCTGCCCGCGACGGACGTCCGGGCCAAGACGGAGGGCACCTTCCCGTACGCCTCGGACCTGTGGGCGGAGGGCCTGCTGTGGGCGGCGGTGCTGCGCTCGCCGTATCCGCACGCGCGCATCACGGGGATCGACATCACGCAGGCGCAGGAGATGCCGGGCGTGCAGGCGGTCGTGACGCACGAGGACGTGCCGGGCTCGGCGCTGCTCGGGCGCGGCGTCGGCGGGGTCGCCGGGCGGCCGGACCGTCCGGTCTTCGCGTCCGATGTCGTACGGCACCACGGCGAGCCCATCGCCGCGGTCGCCGCCGACCACCCGGACACGGCGCGCATGGCGGCGGCCGCGATCGTCGTCGACTACGAGATCCTCGAGCCGGTCACCGACCCGGAGCAGTCCTTCGCCGCCGAACCCCTGCACCCCGACGGCAACTTGATCCGCCACATCCCGCTGCGCCACGGCGACGCCGACGCCGCCGGCGAGGTCGTCGTCGAGGGCCTCTACCGCATCGGGCGCCAGGACCCGGCGCCCATCGGGGCGGAGGCGGGGCTCGCGGTGCCGCGTCCGGACGGCGGCGTGGAGCTGTACACGGCCTCCACCGACCCGCACGCGGACCGTGACCGGGCGGCGGCCTGCTACGGCCTGGAGCCGGACCGCGTGAAGATCGTCGTCACGGGCGTGCCCGGCGCGAGCGCGGACCGCGAGGACGCGAGCTTCCAGATTCCCCTGGGCCTGCTGGCCCTGCGCACGGGCTGCCCGGTGAAGCTCACGGCGACCCGCGAGGAGTCCTTCCTCGGCCACGCCCACCGCCACCCGACGCTGCTCCGCTACCGCCACCACGCGGACGCGGAGGGCAAGTTGGTGAAGGTGGAGGCGCAGATCCTGCTCGACGCCGGCGCCTACGCGGACTCGTCGGCGGACGCGCTCGCGGCGGCGGTCTCCTTCGCCTGCGGCCCGTACGTCGTGCCGAACGCCTTCATCGAGGGCTGGGCGGTGCGCACCAACAACCCGCCGTCGGGCCACGTCCGCGGCGAGGGCGCGATGCAGGTGTGCGCGGCGTACGAAGCCCAAATGGACAAGCTGGCGCGGAAGTTGGACCTCGACCCGGCCGAGCTGCGCCTGCGCAACGCGATGGCGACGGGCGACATCCTGCCGACGGGCCAGACGGTGACGTGCCCGGCCCCGGTGGCCGAACTCCTCGCCGCCGTAAGGGACTTCCCCCTCCCCGACCTTCCCAAGGACACCCCCGAGGAGGACTGGCTGCTGCCCGGCGGCCCCGAGGGTGCGGGCGACCCGGCGGCGGTGCGGCGGGGCGTCGGCTACGGCCTCGGCATGGTCCAACTCCTGGGCGCGGAGGGCGCGGACGAGGTCTCCACGGCGACCGTCAAGGTCCAGGACGGCGTGGCCACGGTCATCTGCGCGGCGGTCGAGACGGGCCAGGGCTTCGCGACCCTCGCCCGCCAGATCGTCCAGGAGACCCTCGGCATCGAGGAGGTCCGGGTCGCCCCGGTGACCACGGACCAGCCGCCCGCGGGCGCGAGCTGCCACGGCCGGCACACGTGGGTGTCGGCGGGCGCGGTGGAGCGGGCGGCAAAAATGGTCCGCACCCAGCTCCTCCAGCCGCTGGCGCACAAGTTCGGCATGTCCACGGAGCTGCTCCAGATCACGGACGGCAAGATCACGTCGTACGACGGCGTGCTGTCGACCACGGTCACGGAGGCCATGGACGGCAAGGAGCTGTGGGCCACGGCCCAGTGCCGCCCCCACCCCACCGAGCCCCTGGACGAATCGGGTCAGGGCGACGCCTTCGTGGGGATGGCGTTCTGCGCGATCCGCGCGGTGGTGGACGTGGACATCGAGATCGGCTCGATCAGGGTGGTGGAGCTGGCGGTGGCCCAGGACGTGGGCCGCATCCTCAACCCCGCCCAGCTCAGGGCCCGCATCGAGGCGGGCGTCACCCAGGGCGTGGGCGCGGCGCTCACGGAGAATTTGAGGACGCCCCGGGGCCTGGTCCGCCACCCCGACCTCACGGGCTATGCGCTCCCGACGGCCCTGGACGCCCCCGACATCCGCATCGTGAAGCTGGTGGAGGAGCGGGACGTGGTGGCCCCCTTCGGCGCGAAGGCGGCGAGCGCGGTCCCGGTGGTCACGTCCCCGGCGGCGATCGCCTCGGCGGTGCGCGCGGCGACGGGCCGCCCGGTGGGCCGCCTCCCGATTCGCCCGCAGGCGGCGGTGGCGAGCACATCGTGACGTACCCGGTGACTTCTTTGGAGCCCGGCTCGGTCGTCGTGATCACCGGCATCATGGCGGCGGGCAAGTCCACGGTGGCGCAGGCCCTCGCGGAACGCCTGCCGCGCGCCGCCCACATCCGGGGCGACGTCTTCCGCCGCATGATCGTGTCGGGCCGCGAGGAGTACGAGCCCGGCGCCGGACCCGGCAGCGAGGCGGAGTCCCAACTCCGGCTCCGCTACGGCCTGTCGGCGTCGACGGCGGACGCGTACGCGGAGGCGGGCTTCACGGCGATCGTCCAGGACGTGATCCTGGGCGAGGAGCTGAAGCGGTACGTGGACCTGGTCCGGACGCGTCCCTTGTATGTGGTGGTGCTGGCCCCGAGGGCGGAAGCGGTGGCGGCGCGGGAGTCGGGCCGAGGCAAGACGGGCTACGGCGAGTGGACGGTGGCTGCTCTCGACGAGGGCTTCCGTGCGACGACGCCGCGGGTGGGGCTGTGGCTGGACACGTCTGACCTGTCGGTCGGGGAGACGGTGGACGCGATCCTGTCCCGCTTGGACGAGGCCGCGCTCTGAACGACGAAGGGCCGCCCCTCGACGACGAAGGGCGGCCCCTCGCGGGACCGCCCTCGTTCGTTCAGAGGCCGTGACCGGAATCGAACCGGTGTGCTTCGCTTTGCAGGCGAATCCCTAAGCCACTCGGGCACACGGCCAAGGTGCACGTCCGTGTGGGACGTGGTTTCTCGACTCCTCGAACCTAGACGCGGTGGTCGGCGGGCTCAAGGGGATGATCTGCGCCGCAATGGGACTGCCACACCCTGTTCACGAATCGGGGCAGAGGTCGTCCGGCAGGATCCGGAAGTGTGTGTACCTGCCGCCCAGCGGTCTGACGGCCCGGAAATCGCGAATGTCCCGGGTCAGGACAGCGTCGGTGTCGTACTCGGCTGCCAGCGCGACATTCACCGCGTCCACCAGGTCGAGGTCAAGCGATGCGTACCGGCCTCGCACGGCCAGGGCGGCGTCGAGGATGTCGGGTGTGGGTGGCGAGAGGACAAGGCGCAGCTGTCGGGTGCGTGCCGTCAGCGACCGGAGGATGCCGTCGGCCGCACCGCGTCCGGCGCGGCTGGTGGCCACCTGATGCACTTCGGTGAGGGCCAGGGGTGAGGCGACCAAGAGGCCGCACTGGTCCACCGTCTTCCGGGCTTCCTGGTGGGCAGGGTCGGAACGATTGAAGAGGGTCAGGAGCCCTGAGGTGTCAGCGACGACGATCACGCGGCGTCCCCTCTGTTCCGGCGCTCCCTGGCCGTATGGGCCTCGGTCACGGCCGTGCGAATGTCCTCCTGGGTGACGGGCCCACCCAAGTCGAAGGTCTCCTCGTCCGTGACGAACGGCTCGTCCCATACGCGATGCGCAAGGGCCATGCGGTGGATGCCCTCACGGATGAGCTCGGCCTCCGGAACGCCGAGGCGCGCGGCGGCTTCTTTGAGGAGAGCGAGGTCGCTGTCGTCGGCGTAGACGTTGGTGCGCTTCAGAGCCATACCTCCAAGGTACAGGTTGTGTACCACCTGGGCGGTGGGCGAGTAGTGCTGCCGGGTGGTGGATGGGGGTCTCCGGGAGCCCGGCCGTGAGGGTGCGGCGCACCGCGTCGGGGGCGATGCCGCGTTCCAGCCAGGTGGTGACGGCGGGGGTGAGGCGGCGTACGTCGCGTGGGGAGAGGAGGAGCCGACCCGAAACACCTCCGGGTACTTGAGTTGCGTTACGGGACGATCCGCGCGCAGGCTCTCACGCCAAGAGAGTCGCTGGCCTTCATCGAGCAAGTGCTGGGAGAGACATGATCGGCAGTTCCGAGCTGAACTGGTTCAAGAGCAGCTACAGCAGTAGCAGCGAGATCAACGACTGTGTCGAGGTCGCCCTGGAGTGGCGCAAGAGCAGCTACAGCGACAGCAGCGACGTCAACGACTGCGTAGAGGTAGCCACTTGCTCCACCGCCGTCCACGTCCGCGACTCCAAAAACACGCAGGGCCCGCACCTGGCGGTCGCCCCCGCCGCATGGAGCAACTTCCTTACCTTTGCGGTGCGTTGACTCATCTGCCTCACATGGAGTCCGCCTCCAACAATGAGTCTCCGTACGACGACCTGAGTTGAGCCACGCGCACACGCACCTGCGAGCCACCGCCGCCCGGGCGGGCGGGGGGTGGTGGGTGGGCCGAGGCGGCGCCTGGGCTGAGAGCGGGAGCACGACGACGCTGAGCTCAGCACATCCGGCACGGCACCCGGTGCAAGCCGCCCGCCCCGGGTGGAGGGGGTGGTGGGTGGGCCGGGACGGCGCCCGGGTGGGAGAGGTGCAGCAGGACGAGCCTCGTCGCACCCGGCGGGAGAGGTGCGCCACGACGAGCCCCCGCCCCGCCCACTGGGCAGCGCGCCAAGGCGAAACCCCGCCCCACCGGACGTACGACCAAGGGACCAGCACCCGCCCGCCTCCGGACAGGGGTCAACCTCGTAAACGGCCCTTACTCTGGCCAGCATGACCACCGACACCGGCGTCGCCGCCGACACAGCTGAGGCAAGGGCACCTGAGGAGACCGGCTCCGGCGGGGTGCTCGGGAAGAGCTATCGCGCGCTCAGCGTCGGCATCGTCTCCGTCGTGTTGCTCATTGCTTTTGAGGCGACCGCCGTCGGTACCGCCATGCCCGTCGCGGCCCGCGAGCTCGACGGGGTCTCGCTGTACGCCTTCGCCTTCTCCGGGTACTTCACGACCAGCCTCTTCGGGATGGTGCTGAGCGGACAGTGGGCCGACCGGCGCGGTCCCCTCGGGCCGCTCGCCGCCGGGATCGGGCTCTTCGCCGCCGGGCTGTTGCTCAGCGGGACCGCCGTCGGGATGTGGGTGTTCATTCTCGGGCGGGCCGTGCAGGGGCTCGGGGGCGGGCTCGTCATCGTCAGCCTGTACGTCATCGTCAGCCGGGCCTACCCGGAGCGGCTGCGCGCCCCGATCATGGCGGCGTTCGCGGCGAGCTGGGTCGTCCCGTCCGTGGTCGGGCCGCTGGTGTCGGGGACCGTCACCGAACATCTGGGATGGCGCTGGGTGTTCGTCGGGATTCCGGTTCTCGTCGCGGCGCCGCTCGCCCTCGCCCTGCCGCAGATACGGCGGCGCGCCTCCGGGCCCGTCGCCCCGGACGCCGCCGCCGCGCCCTTCGACCGGCGCCGCATCCGCCTCGCCCTCGGCATCTCGCTGGGCGCGGGGCTCCTCCAGTACGCGGGGCAGGATCTGAAGTGGATCTCGCTGTTCCCCGCTGCCGTCGGCGGAGCCGTCCTCGTGCCCGCCGTCCTCGGGCTGCTGCCGCGCGGGACGTACCGGGCCGCCCGTGGGCTCCCCTCCGTCGTGCTGCTGCGCGGCATCGCCGCCGGGTCGTTCATCGCCGCCGAGTCCTTCGTGCCGCTCATGCTCGTCAGCGAGCGCGGCCTCAGCCCCACCCTGGCCGGGCTCTCGCTCGCCGTGGGCGGGGCGACGTGGGCGCTCGGCTCGTTCGTCCAGTCCCGGCCGGGCACGGAGCCGCACCGGCAGCGGCTCATGGTGGTCGGGATGGTTCTCGTCGGTGCCGCCATCGCCGCCGCGCCCAGCGTGCTCTTCGACGCCGTGCCCGTGTGGATCGTCGGCGTCGCCTGGGGCTTCGGCTGCTTCGGCATGGGCATCGTCATCGGCTCGACCAGCGTCCTGCTGCTCCAGCTCTCGCCGCCGCAGGACGCGGGCACCAACTCGGCCGCCCTGCAGATCTCCGACGGGCTGTCGAACGTGCTGCTGCTTGCTGCGGGAGGTGCTGCCTTCGCCGCGCTCGGCGGGGGCATGGTGGGCGGCGCGGCCCATGGGGCGGGGGACGTCAGCGGGTCCCACCCCGGTGCCTTCGCCGCCGTCTTCCTGCCCATGGCCGTCGTCGCCCTGGTGGGGGCGTGGGTCGCGACGCGGCTGCGGGAGCGGGACTGACCCACCGGCTCGTGTGACGCCCGTCGCACCCGTCACCCCCTCAGCGCCGTCAACGGGAGTACGTCACCGGGTCACCGGTAAGGTGGCCCGGTTGTCGTACGTACCCCGAGCCCCTGAGCCCCCGACAGGCAAAGACCAACGGAGACCGTGACTACTACAGCCGCCCACTCCTCGTCGCACCACCTCTCGCCCGCCTTCCCCGGCCGTGCCCCCTGGGGCACCGCCAACAAGCTGCGCGCCTGGCAGCAGGGGGCGATGGACAAGTACATCCAGGAGCAGCCCCGCGACTTCCTCGCGGTCGCCACCCCGGGCGCCGGAAAGACCACCTTCGCGCTGACCCTCGCGTCCTGGCTGCTGCACCACCACGTCGTGCAGCAGGTGACCGTCGTCGCACCGACCGAGCACCTGAAGAAGCAGTGGGCCGAGGCGGCCGCCCGGATAGGGATCAAGCTCGATCCGGAGTACAGCGCCGGGCCGCTCAGCAAGGAGTACCAGGGCGTCGCCGTGACGTACGCGGGTGTCGGCGTGCGGCCGATGCTGCACCGCAACCGCTCCGAGCAGCGCAAGACCCTCGTCATCCTTGATGAGATCCACCACGCGGGAGACAGCAAGTCGTGGGGTGAGGCGTGCCTCGAAGCCTTCGAGCCCGCGACCCGGCGCCTCGCCCTCACCGGCACGCCCTTCCGGTCCGACACCAACCCCATCCCCTTCGTCGAGTACGCGGAGGGCAACGACGGCATCCGGCGCTCGGCCGCCGACTACACGTACGGATACGGGAGCGCGCTCGGCGACGGCGTCGTGCGGCCCGTCATCTTCCTCTCCTACAGCGGCAACATGCGCTGGCGGACGAAGGCGGGAGATGAGATCGCGGCGCGGCTCGGGGAACCGATGACCAAGGACGCGATCAGCCAGGCGTGGCGGACCGCCCTCGACCCGCGCGGCGACTGGATGCCGAACGTGCTGAAGGCCGCCGACCAGCGGCTCAGTGAAGTGCGGAAGGCGATTCCCGACGCGGGCGGGCTCGTCATCGCCTCCGACCAGGACTCCGCGCGCGCCTACGCCAAGCTGATCCGCGAGATCACGGGGACGAAGGCGACGATCGTCCTCTCCGACGACACGGGCGCCTCGAAGCGCATCGACGACTTCAGTGGCAGCACCGACCGCTGGATGGTCGCGGTCCGCATGGTGTCCGAGGGCGTCGACGTGCCCCGCCTCGCGGTGGGGGTCTATGCCACCACCATCTCGACCCCGCTCTTCTTCGCGCAGGCCGTCGGCCGTTTCGTGCGGTCGAGGCGGCGCGGCGAGACCGCGTCCGTGTTCCTGCCGACCGTGCCCGACCTGCTCGGCTTCGCCAACGAGATGGAGGTCGAGCGCGACCACGTCCTGGACAAGCCGAAGAAGGACGGCGAGGAGGACCCGTACGCCGAGTCCGAGGCCGAGATGGACGAGGCGAACAAGGAGCAGGACGAGGACACCGGCGAGCAGGAGCAGTTCTCCTTCGAGGCGCTGGAGTCCGAGGCCGTCTTCGACCGGGTGCTCTTCGACGGCGCCGAGTTCGGCATGCAGGCGCACCCGGGGAGCGAGGAGGAGCAGGACTACCTCGGCATCCCGGGGCTCCTCGAACCCGACCAGGTCCAGATGCTGCTGCAGAAGCGGCAGGCCCGGCAGATCGCGCACAGCAAGAAGAAGCCCGCCGAGGAGGCCGACCTCCTCGAGCTGCCCGCCGAGCGGCGCCCCGTGGTCTCCCACAAGGAGCTGCTGGAGCTCAGGAAGCAGCTCAACACGATGGTCGGCGCCTACTCCCACCAGAGCGGCAAGCCGCACGGCGTGATCCACACGGAGCTGCGCCGCACCTGCGGGGGCCCGCCGAGCGCGGAGGCCACCGGAGGGCAGCTGCGGCAGCGGATCGCGAAGGTCCAGGAGTGGGCCACGCGGATGCGCTGAGGGGTATGGGGAGTAGTCAGCAGTCAGCAGTCAGCAGTCAGTAGTCAGTCAGGGCAGAGGATGCCGGCCCTCGCCACTGACAGCTGCGGTGCCTCCGGAGTGCCGCAGCGCCCGGAACCATGAACTCCATGTGGAGAGTTCATGTGCACGATCCGTGTGCGGAGCTGTCGCGCGACCCACTCCGTACGGACCGCGTATCAGGGCAATGAGGGGCGCAGCCCCCATCGCGATGACCGGATTCTGGACGGAGTCTTCCGCTCAGCGGGACGGCCTCGCTAATGTCCCCGCAACAAATACACGCCCCGTGGCAGCGCCGCCGCGGAGCGCAGCCGGTGCCACGTGCCTGAGCCCGGGAGACCCGGGGCGCTGACCGACCGGCGGCCTCTGACGCGCGTCGCCCCACGGGACCGGCGGCGCAACCGCCGTGGAGGGGGCCGTCCTCACCACTAAGGAGTGGGCGTCGTGACCGCGGAGACTTCCCAGACGCTCGACCGAGGACTGCGGGTCCTCAAGCTGCTCGCCGACACCGATCATGGACTCACCGTCACCGAGCTGTCCACCAAGCTCGGCGTCAACCGCACGGTGGTCTACCGGCTCCTCGCCACCCTCGAACAACACGCCCTCGTACGACGGGACTTGGGCGGCCGCGCCCGCGTCGGCCTGGGCGTCCTGCGGCTCGGCCGCCAGGTGCACCCCCTGGTGCGCGAGGCGGCGCTCCCGGCCCTGCGCTCCCTCGCCGAGGACATCGGCGCGACGGCCCACCTGACGCTGGTCGACGGGACGGAGGCGCTCGCCGTCGCGGTCGTCGAGCCGACGTGGACGGACTACCACGTGGCGTACCGCACCGGCTTCCGCCACCCCCTGGACCGCGGCGCCGCGGGCAAGGCCATCCTCGCCGCCCGCCAGGGCCTCGTCACCGACCCCGGGTACGCGCTGACCCACGGCGAGCTGGAGGCGGGCGCGAGCGGGGCGGCGGCGCCGCTGGTCGGGGTGACGGGGATAGAGGGCAGCGTGGGCGTGGTCATGCTGGCGGACTCGGTGCCGGAGCGGGTGGGGCCGCGGGTGGTGGACGCGGCCCGCGAGGTCGCCGACGCGTTGCGCTGAGGCCGCGCGGGCGAACGGTGCCCTGTGGTGGCCCTACCCCGGGGCTGCGCCCCTGGACCCGCTATCCGGGGCTGCGCCCCTGGACCCGCCTATCCGGGGCTGCGCCCCTGGACCCGCCTATCCGGGGCTGCGCCCCTGGACCCCCATCGGCGCTGGCGCGCCTCGTCCTCAATCGCCGGACGGGCTCAATAGCCTCCGGCCGGGCCTCCGGCTCCTTCACGTTAGATTGAATCCGTGCTCTCTCGTCTCACACAGCTCACCCGCCCCAAGGCCCTCGCCCTCTGCGCCCTGCCCGTCGCGGCCCTGCTCGGCGTCACGGCGTTCGCACCGCTGCCGTTCGCCGTGGCGCAGCCCGGCTCCACGGCGAACGTGCTGGGGGAGTACAAGGGCAAGCAGGTCATCACGGTCAAGGGCGCCCCGACCCGCAAGACCGACGGCCAGCTGCGCATGACCACCATCGTGGCGACGGGCCCGCAGATGGACGTGCGCCTCGGGGACGTGCTCGACGCCTGGTTCCGCGGGGACCGGGCCGTCATGCCCAAGGACTCGGTCTACCCGGACGGCGACGACGTCAAGAAGGTCGAGAAGCACAACCTCGGCGACATGAAGAAGTCCCAGGACGCGGCCACCGACGCCGCGCTCTCGTACCTCTCGAAGAACGGTGTCGACACCGACAAGGTCGAGGTCGAGGTCGACCTGGGCGAGATCGGCGGCCCGAGCGCCGGCCTGTTCCTCGCGCTCGGCGTGATCGACAAGCTGGACGGCGACGGCAGCGGCGGTGACCTCACGGGCGGCCGATCCATCGCGGGCACCGGAACGATCACCCCGAAGGGGAAGGTCGGTCCCGTCGGCGGTGTCGAGCTCAAGACCCAGGCCGCCAAGCGCGACGGCGCCACGGTCTTCCTCGTCCCCGAGGCCGAGTGCTCCGAGGCCAAGGGCAATGCGCCGAAGGGCCTGCGCCTGGTCCCGGTGACTACGCTCCAGGGAACGCTGGACGCGCTCCGCGACCTGAAGAAGGGCGCGGACGTCCCGACCTGCTGACCGGGTCGCTCACCATCCACAGGCCCAACTCGACGAGGGTCCAGCCCAGTTGCGTACGGAGATGGGGGCGTCGTCTGCGTACATGTGCCTCGTTCCGTAACGCGGCGGCGCGGGTGTGGTGCAGGTACAGGTGGATGTCGGGGTGCATGGCGGGTGAGCCCTCTCAGTCGGTGGGGCGGGTCGGGATGAGCTGCGTCTGGACGCGGACGAGAGCTGCCTCCGGGTCGTCCTTGTCCTTCGCCAACGGGCGGTAGCTCTCGATGAGTTGATGGAGCTTCCCGCTCAGCTCGGCGGTGAGCTCGGGCGTCAGGTACAGGTGCGCGTCGCTCATGTCGGAGGCGTCCTGCCACTCTTCGGGCCACTCGTGGCTCGTGCCGATCCATGTCGTCAGCGTTTCGCTGTAGTACGACGCGACCTGGTGCAGGTAGAGCTGGGCGGCCCCGCGAACGGCGGGGTCGGGGTCGCGCGACAACGAGTCGCTGAAGTGCGTCCCCTGGTGCGCCGAACGCCACCACCGCTCCCGCCCCTTGCCGTGCTCCGGGTCGTCCTCGATGAACCCGTGCTCGGCGAGCTGGCGCAGGTGGTAGCTGGTGGATCCGCTGGACTCGCCCAGTTTCGTGGCCAGTTGGGAGGCTGTCGCGGGGCCGTCGCGCCGCAGCGCACTAAGGAGTCGCAGCCGCAGGGGATGTGCGATCCCGCGCAGTGAACGCGGGGTCAGGTTGGCGATCTTGCGAGGCTCCGGCTCCGTCATGCCTCCCACCGTAAGCATGCAAAGACTCCGTTGCAACACCTTCTTTGCAACGGAGTCTTTGTAACTCACGGTCAGGAAAACGGAGTTGGCTACTCCTTCACGAACCCCTCCTGCACGAGCCAGTCCTTCGCCACCTCATGCGGATCCTGCCCCTCCACGTCCACCTTGGAGTTCAGGTCCTGCGCCACGGTGTTGTTGAGCTTCTTGGTGATGGGCTCCAGGATCTTCGCCATCTCCGGGTACTTCTTCAGGGCCTTGCTGTTGATCTCCGGCGCGGCGTTGTAGTTGGGGAAGAAGTGCTTGTCGTCCTGCGTCACTTCGAGGTCCATCGCCTTGATGCGGCCGTCGGTGGTGAAGACCTCGCCGTAGGTGCACGTCCCCTTGGACGCCTGGGTGTAGATGATCCCGGTGTCCATCTGCGTGATGTTGCCCGCGGGAATCTTCATGCCGTACGCCTTCTCCATGCCCGGAAGGCCGTCCGCGCGGTTGGCGAACTCGCTCTCCACGCACAGCGTCACGGCCTTCGGGTCCTTCTTCGACAGCGCGGCGACGTCCGACAGGGTCTTCGTGCCGTACTTCTTGAAGTTGGACTGGTTCATGGCGAGGGCGTACGTGTTGTTGAGGGACGACGGCGGGAGCCAGGTGATGCCGTTCTTCGCGTCGGCGTCCTTCACCGCCTCCCACTGCTCCTGCGAGTTCGGGATGGGCTTGGAGTTGCCGAGGTAGGTGATCCAGGCGGTGCCCGTGTACTCGTACATCGCGTCCGCGTCGCCGCCCTTCACCGCCTCGCGGGCGCCGATGGAACCCTGGATGCCGGTGCGGTCGAGCACGTCCGCGCCCGCCGCCTTGAAGGCGATGCCCATCATCGCGCCGAGGATCAGTTGCTCCGTGAATTCCTTGGACGTGACCGTGAGGTCGGCGCCCTTCAGGGGGAGTCCCTGACCGATCGAGCCCGGTTTCACGTCGTCCACCATCGGTGAACCGCTGGTCAGTCCGCAGCTCGCCACGAGGCCGCCCGCCACCACCGTGGCCAGCGCCGTGCGCCACGTAAGCCAGGTAGTCGTCGTCACCCTCGTCATGACTTCACCTCCAGCCCCCGCGGACTCAGCAGCAGTTCGGCCAGCGACGCCAGCCAGTCCACGAGCAGCGCGAGCGCGACCGTCAGGATCGAGCCGAGCATCAGGACCGGCATGCGCTGGTTGGTGATGCCCGTCTGGATGAGGACGCCGAGGCCGCCGCCACCGCCGAAGGTCGCGAGCGTCGCCGTGCCCACGTTCAGGACGAGCGCCGTGCGCACGCCCGCGAGGATCAGCGGTACGGCGAGGGGGAGTTCGACCTTGCCCAGCACTCCCAGCGGGGACATGCCGATTCCCCGTGCCGCCTCCAGGAGCGTCGGGTCGTTGGCCCGCAGGCCCGCGATGGTGTTGGACAGGACCGGCAGGATCGCGTAGATGATGATGCCCGTCAGGGCCGCCTTCTCGCCGATGCCCATCCAGATGACGAGGAGCGCGAGGAGGCCGATCGCCGGGGTCGCCTGGCCCATGTTGGCGAAGGCCATCGCCACCGGGGCCGCCTTGCTGAACGCGCGCCGGGTCAGCAGGATCCCCAGCGGGATCGCGATGATCAGGACGAAGAAGGTGGAGATGACGGTGAGTTCGATGTGCTGGCGCAGCACCTTCCACACCTGACCGCCCGACAGGGCGTTCTTGGAGATGTCGTCCAGGTCCGCCTCGTGGAACCACCACCAGGTGGCCAGCAGGACGACGAGCAGGAAGGCCGGCAGGACCGTCAGCTTCGCCCAGCCGATGCGGCGCACCCGGCGCGGCTCCGAGCTCGGCGGCGGCGCCTCCTGCTCGCCCTCGCCCACGTCGCGGAAGGCGAGGCCCTTGACCTCGTGCTCGCCCTCGGGGCGCGGCTCGGCGGCCTTGTCGGGGGAGGGGGTGCGGCCGGGGTAGCGGGGGCTGCTCCCCGGCAGCGGATCGCGCGGGATTCGGGGACTCACGCCTTTGCCTCCCCTCCGTCGCCCTCCTGCTCCTGGTGGGTCACCTGGGTCCGCTGCTCCTCCAGTTCGTGCTGGTGCTCCATCGCGTCGAGACGGTCGGCCTCCAGCATTTCGTGCACGGAGTTCATCAGCGTCTCCATGTCGACGACGCCCGTGTACTCGCCCCGGCGGCCGGTCACCGCGACCCGGCCCGCGTTGTCGGTCAACACCGCCTCCAGGGCGTCCCGCAGCGTGGCGTCGCGGGTCACCGTGTCGTGCACCAGGGTTCCGGCCCGTGCGAGCGAGCCCTTCGCGCGCATCAGGTCGCCGCGGCGCAGCCACTTGTAGGGGCGGCCGCGCTTGTCGAGGAGGAGGAGTTCGTTGGTGCCCGCGGCGCGGAGCTTGTTGAAGATGTCCTGCAGCGGGTCGTCGACGGTCACCGTCGGCACGTCGGCCATCTCCACATCGCGTACGCGGGTCAGGTTCAGGCGCTTCAGCGCCGCGCCCGCGCCCACGAAGCCGGAGACGAAGTCGTCGGCCGGGTTGGTGAGGATCGCCTCGGGGGTGTCGAACTGCGCGATGTGCGAGCGCTCGCGGAGCACCGCGATGCGGTCGCCCAGCTTGATGGCCTCGTCGAAGTCGTGCGTGACGAAGACGATCGTCTTGTGCAGCTCGTGCTGGAGCCGGATCAGCTCGTCCTGGAGGTGGTCGCGGGTGATGGGGTCGACCGCGCCGAACGGCTCGTCCATGAGGAGCACGGGCGGGTCGGCGGCCAACGCCCGTGCCACGCCCACGCGTTGCTGCTGGCCGCCGGAGAGCTGGCGCGGATAGCGGCCGTGGAACTCGCCGGGGTCGAGCCCGACCAGGTCGAGCATCTCCTCGACCCGCGACTTGATCTTCGACTTCCCCCAGCCGACCATCTTCGGTACGAGGGCGATGTTCTGAGCCACCGTCATGTGCGGGAAGAGCCCGGACGACTGGATCGCGTAGCCGACCTTGCGGCGCAGCTTCACCGGGTCGATGTCGGTGACGTCCTCGCCGTTGATGCGGATGCGCCCGCTGGTCGGCTCGATGAGGCGGTTGATCATCTTCAGCGTGGTCGACTTACCGCAGCCGGACGGGCCGACGAAGATGACGATCTCGCCCGCCTTGATCTCCATGTTGACGCTGTCCACCGCGGGGTCGCCGCTGCCCGGGTAGCGCTTGGTCAGGTTCTCCAGCTCGATGGTGGCGCCGGTCGCGGTCTGCGCCGAAGGCTCCGCCGCGGCCTCGGCCACGGTCTCGGTCGAGCCTGATGTCGTACCGGATGTCGTCTCAGACACGGATACCCCTCGGAATCGTCAGCCGGCCGATCAGGACGTACGCGGCGTCGAAGAGCAGCGCCAGGACGATGATCCCGAGCGTGCCCGCGAGCACTTGGTTGAGCGCGTTCTTGCTGCCGAGCGAGCCGATGCCGCGGAAGATCTCGTTGCCGAGGCCGGGTCCGGAGGCGTAGGCGGCAATGGCGGCGATGCCCATCAGCATCTGCGTGGAAACCCGGATACCGGTCAGGATGGGCGGCCACGCGAGCGGCAGCTCCACCTTGAACAGCCGGGCCACACGCGACATCCCGATGCCCTTGGCCGCGTCGACCAGTGACGGGTCGACCCCGCGCAGGCCCACGATGGAGTTGCGCACGATCGGGAGGAGGCCGTACAGGGTCAGCGCGATCACCGTCGGCGCGACGCCGAGCCCGGCGACCGGGATCAGCAGACCGATCATGGCGAGCGACGGGACGGTGAGGATGGTGGAGGTCGTGGTCGTGGCCAGGTTCCCGGCCCACTCGCTGCGGTAGGTCACGACGCCGATGAGGACACCGATGACGGTCGCGACGACCATGCATTGGAAGACGGCGCTGGCGTGCTGGTACGCGTCCTGCAGCAACTGTTGGTGCCGGTTGCCGAGGTAGTCCCAGAAATTCACTGAAGTGCTCACCTCGCCTGTAGTCAGGTTCTAGGGGTCTTCAGACGCCTGCTCCACCAGCGGGATGATCCGCAGCGGAACGGGGTTCTCCATGACGATTGCCGTGGAGGCCCGAACGATGCCATCAAAGCCCACCACTCGGTCGATCACACGTTGGAGATCGGCGTTGGAGCGGGCCACCAGACGGCACAGCATGTCGCCGTGGCCGGTGGTGGTGTGCAGTTCGAGCACCTCGGGGACGGTCGCCAAGTGCGCCCGTACGTCCGCGCCCTGACCCTGTTTGATCTCCAGGGTCGCGAAGGCGGTCACGGGGTAGCCGAGGGCCACCGGATCGACGTCCGGGCCGAAGCCCCGGATGACTCCATTCGACTGAAGCCGGTCCATGCGCGCCTGCACGGTGCCGCGCGCGACGCCGAGCCGCCGGGACGCCTCAAGGACCCCGATACGCGGCTCCCGTGCCAGGAGCACGATGAGTCTGCCGTCCAGATGATCGATCGCCATGCCGCCTCCACGGTGGTCATCGTGTACAGATAGCCCGCCCATACTCCCGAGTTGCTGGGCAGATTGCCCAGCGAAAACGCAAACTATTGCGCACCTTGTGGATCGGCGGGAGCCTCGGCCCATGACTGAGACCACCACCCACACCACCCCCGACACCGTGCGCGAGGCCGACCCCTTCCCGGTCAAGGGAATGGACGCGGTCGTCTTCGCCGTGGGCAACGCCAAGCAGGCCGCCCACTACTACTCGACGGCCTTCGGCATGAAGCTGGTCGCCTACTCCGGACCGGAGAACGGCAGCCGTGAGACCGCCTCCTACGTGCTCACCAACGGGGCCGCCCGCTTCGTCTTCACCTCCGTCATCAAGGCGTCCACCGACTGGGGCCACTTCCTCGCCTCCCACGTGGCCGAGCACGGCGACGGCGTCGTCGACCTCGCCATCGAGGTCCCGGACGCCCGCGCCGCCTACGCCTACGCCGTCGAGCACGGCGCCCGCGGCATCACCGAGCCGCACGAGGTGAAGGACGAGAACGGCACGGTGGTCCTCGCCGCCATCGCCACCTACGGCAAGACCCGCCACACCCTGGTGGAGCGCTCCGGCTACGAGGGCCCCTACCTGCCCGGCTTCGTCGCGGTGAACCCGATGGTGGAGCCCCCGGCCAAGCGCACCTTCCAGGCCATCGACCACTGCGTGGGCAACGTCGAGCTCGGCAAGATGAACGAGTGGGTCGGCTTCTACAACAAGGTCATGGGCTTCACGAACATGAAGGAGTTCGTGGGCGACGACATCGCGACCGAGTACTCGGCCCTGATGTCGAAGGTCGTCGCGGACGGCACCCTCAAGGTGAAGTTCCCGATCAACGAGCCGGCCATCGCCAAGAAGAAGTCCCAGATCGACGAGTACCTGGAGTTCTACGGCGGCGCGGGCGTCCAGCACATCGCGCTCGCCACGAACGACATCGTCGAGTCGGTGCGGACCATGCGTGCGGCGGGCGTCCAGTTCCTCGACACCCCCGACTCCTACTACGACACCCTCGGCGAGTGGGCGGGCGAGACCCGCGTCCCCGTCGAGATCCTGCGCGAGCTGAAGATCCTGGTCGACCGTGACGAGGACGGCTATCTGCTGCAGATCTTCACCAAGCCGGTCCAGGACCGCCCGACGGTCTTCTTCGAGATGATCGAGCGGCACGGCTCGATGGGCTTCGGCAAGGGCAACTTCAAGGCCCTGTTCGAGGCGATCGAGCGGGAGCAGGAGAAGCGCGGCAACCTGTAGCCGCCAGGGCTGCGGCAATCTGCAACCGACGGGGCTCCCATGACGGAGGGTTACCCATTCGGCACTTCTGACCTCGCAGAGTGACCGCCCTGGGGTTTCAGTGGCTCCCAGAGCCACCGAAACCCCAGGAGCCCTCCATGCGCCTCACCCGCACCGCCCTCTCCCTCGCCACCGCCGTCCTCCTCTCGGTCGGCCTGACCGGCACCGCCACCGCCGACGGCCGCGGCGACCACGGCCCCGCCCACCGCGCGAAGGCCGCCGAGGGCCCCTGCAAGTCCCGCACCGGCGGCGTCTACTTCTCGCCCTTCGGCCACGCCGACGTCACGCTCAAGCCCGAGGTCAAGAAGATCCTCAAGGCGGAGAAGGCGACCATCAAACCCGTCGCGCCGCTCTCCAACAACCCGGGCAGAGACGACCAGTTCCGCTTCCCCCTCGGTGTCTTCGAGGACAGCATCGAGCCGGACCTCACCCACATCTTCCGGGTCTGCTACCCGGGCGGCATCGTCATCGCCCGCCCCTCCACCGGCGACCGGGCCGTCTGCAACGGCATCTGGCTCGCGGTGCTCCCGAGCCCCGGCGCCTACTGCAACCTCCGCATCAACAAGGGCCCCGAGCGCCGCGTCCAGCTCGCCACCACCACCGCGAAGGACCTGCTCATCGGCAGTCACTCCTTCTACCCGGTGATCACCCCGCGCATCGACCCCAAGACGGGCGAGCTCGGCTTCGGCCCCAAGGACTGGGAGTTCCGCGGCAGCAAGGAATTCCAGGCCGCACTCAAGCAGTTCGACGTCGACCTGCCCGAGGGCACCCCGCTGTTCAACCTCGACGCCACGCTGAGCTTCCTGCCCGGACCCGACTTCTGGGCACGCATCCAGGGCCTCGGCGCATGACCGACGAGCCGAAGGACCGGACCGGCCTCGTCAGCCGCCGGACCGGCCGCGCCGGACGCCGCACCGGCCACGTCAGACGCACGTACGCCGTCGGCGCCACCGTCGCACTCGCCGCGCTCACCGCCGCCGCGCTCGTCGGCCCCGGCACCGGCACCGGACACGCGGGCAGCCACGTCGACGCACCCACCGCCATCCTCAACCCGGACATCAACGGCGCCGACCTCTTCGCCTTCACCAGCCCCGAGAACCCGGACACGGTGACCCTCGCCGCCACCTACAACCCGATCACGCTGCCGCAGATCGGCGGCGTCCTGCCGCCCGCGCTCTTCGGCAAGGACACCCGCTACGACATCAACGTCGACACCACCGGCGACGGCAGCCCCGAACTCACGTACCGCTGGACCTTCGCCACCGAGGACCACCGCATCGGCGGCGTCGCCCAGGCCAAGGGCTATGTCGACCGGCTCGACGACCCCGACCTGCTGCTGCGCCAGCGCTACACCCTCCAGGAGCTCCGGCCGGGGCGGCCCGCCCGGACGCTCGTGCGGAAGCAGATCGCCGCGCCCACCCGGGCCGGGCTCGTCTCGATGCCCGACTACCGGCGCCTCATGCGCCAGGCCACCGTGCGGCTCCCGGGCGGCGGCAAGGTCTACACGGGGCAGGCGGCCGACCCCTTCTTCATCGACGTACGGCAGTTCGCGATGCTCAAGCTGGGCGTGGACGCGCCGGTGCCGGTGAACCCGCTGATCTTCAGCAACGTCAACGTCATGACGGTGCAGGTCCCGAAGAAGGCCCTCGCGCTCAAGGGCGACCCGCGCCGCAACCCGGTCGTGGGCGTGTGGTCCACGGCGGCCCGCAAGTCCCTCAACCTCCAGGGCGGCACGCCCCATTGGGTGCAGATGTCCCGGGTCGGCCAGTCCTTCTTCAACGAGGGGCTCTCGCCGGACGGCTTCCTCCAGCCAGGCGGCCTCCTCGTGGGCGTGCCGGGCGGCGTCGCCGACCAGTTCAACGCGCGCCGCCCCGCCGACGACCACCGCTGGCGGACGATCGAGCGCATGGTCCGTCAGCCTGCGGGCCCGCACCTGGTCAACCTCTTCCACTTCCTCACCGCACCGGCCCCGAAGACGCCGCGCGACGACCTGTGGCAGATCTTCATGAAGGGCGTCGCCACGAGCACCGGCCCGGTCCGGCAGAACCTCAACTCCCAGGCCCTGAACCGGGACGCGAACCCGAGGAAGCTGCTCCCCGCGGAGATGCTGCGCCTCAACATGGCGGTCCCCGTCACCCGCAGACCCAAGCCCGAAGGGTTGCTGGAGGGCGACCGCCAGGGCTTCCCCAACGGCCGCCGCTACACCGACGACGCCACGCTCATCTTCAGCCGCATGGTCCTCGGCGAACCGGCGGGCAAGGGACACCCGGAGCTCTTCCGGTTCAGCCTTGCCCAGGGCCCCGAGCCGCGACCGGGCGGCACCTTCCCGTATGTGGGAGAGCCCAGGGCCCTTCCGTAGCGCCAGGGCCCGTCCGTGGTACGGAAGTTCGCCAGGGCCCTTACACAGCAAGGGAGTTCAGCCGTACAGGAGCGGGACCGCGGCGCGCAGCGCGAGTCCCGCTCCGACGGCTGTCACCAGCGCGGCCGTCACATACGGCACCTTCGCCCGCCACCGGTGCCACAGCGCCGCCGCCCGCCCGCCGAGCAGCCGCCCCGCCCGCTCCCCGAACCGCGCGACGAGCAGCCCCGCGCAGGTCAGCACCGCCGCCATCCCGACGCCGTAGCCGAGCACGAGGGCGACCCCGAAACCGGTCCGGTTCAGCGCGACCGCGCCGAGCAGCACGACGAGGGCGGACGGACTGGGCACGAGCCCGCCCGCGACCCCCATGCCGACGAGGGTGCGGCGCCGGCAGGGGCGGCCGGGCTCCTCGTGTACGTGGGTGTGGGCGCCGTGCGGGTGAGGGGCGTGGCGGTGGGCGTGGTGGCCGTGGTGACGGTGGCCCGGCGCCCGCGCCGACCGCAGCAGCACCACCCCCACCCCCGCCACGAGCAGCCCGCTCACCACCCCGAGCAGATTCAGGAGCCGGTCGGCGGCGAGCGACGCCGACACCGTGAGCAGCAGCCCGATGGCGAGCACGCCCGCCGTGTGGGTGAACGTCACCGTGGCGCCCACCGCGACCGCGTCCCGCACCCGCCCGCGCCGCCCCGCCATGCACGCCGCCATCACGGTCTTGCCGTGCCCGGGCAGCGCGGCGTGCGCGGCCCCGAGGAGCAGCGAGAGCGCCACGGCCGCCAGGCCCATGGGCAGCGTGAGCCGGTCCCGGGCGGTGAACGCGGCGAAGCGGGCGTCCAGGGCGGCGAGCCAACTCCCGCTCCCGGCCGTGGAGATGGGGGCGGCTCCCGGGCCCGCGCCCGGACCGTCACCCGGCGCCACCCGCAGCCGCGCCGCGCGTACGTCCAGCGGGTCGGACAGGAGGTCGTCCGGGTAGCGGCGCAGCTCGCCGGAGACGCTCCGCTCCGGTACGTCGGACGCGGCGAGCCGCACGCCGCCGCCCGCCGTCGCGGTCACCTCGCGCCAGCCGATCCGCCCCTGGTCGTAGCCGTCGGCGAACTCCACGTCGCCGCCCCGCGCCAGGTCCGCCCCGGCGCTGAGCGAGCAACTGATCCGCGTCGTACGCAACTTGGCCTGCCCCGGCGGATAGGCGAGCCCGCTCGCCCGCACCCGCCACACGAGCGGCCGCCCCGCGGCCCGCGCCCGCAGCGCCCCCGCGACGTCCGCGCACACGGCCCCCGCGTCGTCGCGCCCGCCCGCCTGGAGGGTCGGGATCTCGGCCCGGTCCACGACCACGCTGTCCTCGACGCGGTCGGGCAGCACCCGCAGGCCGTGGTAATGGTTGACGGTGAAGTTCCCCAACGGGTGTGCCTGCGCGGGGACTTGGCCGACCCCGAGGAGCGCCCCGCAGGCCAGCGCGAGCCCGGCGACGACGCGGTGAACGGGCCGCACGCGCCGCCCGGCAGCGCACAACGCGGCCCGCACGCGTCGCCCGGCAGCGTGCACGGCACTCACGCGTCGCCCGGCAGCGTGCACGGCCCTCACGCCCCGTCCGTCCCCTCCAGCGAGGCGAGCGCCCGCCGCGCCGCAGGGGCCCGCAGCGGCGAGAAGTGCGGGTTGAGACGGAGCGCCTCACGCAGATGTCCGCGGGCCGCGTCCCGCATCCCGAGCGCCCGCTCGATCTCACCGCGGTGATACGCGAACTCGGCGCGCCGCCACCCCAGTCGACCGGCCTCGCGGGCGTACGAAAGCCCCTCCTGCGACCGTCCCGCCCGATGCAGCGCCCAGCCCAGGGCGTCCGCGACCAGGACGCTCCTGCGCCGCTGCCACTCGCGCTCCAGGTGCCGCACGGCGTCGGCGGGGCGGCCGTGGTCCGCCTCGAAGAGGCCGAGGGTGAGGTCGTCGCCCGCCCCGTTCGCCTCGAACAGCGCCGCCTCGGCGCGCAGCACGTCGTACTGCCGCCGCGCCTCGCCCTTCTTCCCCAGGGACTCCTCCAACTCGCCCCGCTCCAGGACGTATTCGGGCAGCGGCACGCGCTCGGTGAGCCTGCGGTGGTCGGCGAGGGCGCCGCCGGTGTCGCCGAGCGCGGCGCGGGCCTTCGCGCGTCCCGCGAGCGCCGGGTGCGCGTCCGGGTCGGCCCGCAGCGCCTCCTCGTACCGGGCGAGGGCGGCGCGCGCGTCCCCGCGCTCCCACTCCAGCTCGCCCAGGCGGTGCAGGCAGAAGGACCGCTCGGCGGGCACGGTGGCGTCGTCGAGGGCCCGCCGCAGCGCGGCCGCCGCCTCCTCGGTGCGGCCCTGCATCTCCAGTTCGTACCCGGCCCGGGCGAAGGCGGGCAGGGCGGGCTTCAGGTCGAGCAGCCGCTGCACGGCGGCCGTCGCCTTCCCGTACGCGCCGAGCTGTGTGTACGTGTCGACGAGCACCGGGTAGACCGGCCACCGCTCCGGCGCGGCCCGGCGCGCCCGCTCGCCCCAGACGCGGGCGGCGGCGAAGTCGTGCCGGGCGTTGGCGAGAGCGCCCATGCCGATCAGCGCGTCCAGGTTCCCGCTGGGCCGCGCCGCCAGCGAACGCTCGAGCGCGCGCTGGGCCTTCGGGTAGTACGAGGGGTCGGCGCCCCGGCGGGCCTGCTCCACGTAGGCGGTGGCGAGGGCGGACCAGGACGCGGCGTCGGCCGGGTGGCCGCGCAGCCACTTCTGCCGGGCCGCGATCGCGGCGCCCAGGTCGCCGGGCGCCGCGGCCTGGGCGCCCCGCGGCGGGGGAGCGGGCCGAAGAGCGCCGTCCGGGCCGAGCGCGAGCAGCCCCGCGACGGCGCCGCCGACCACGACCGCCCCGGCGACCCCCGTGGCGACGACACGTCGCAGAGCCCCCCGCTCACCCACGGCCCTCACGGCCCTCATCGCCCTCAGCCCCCTCAGCGCCGCTTCGACGGCTTCGACGTCTTCGGCGCCGTGCCCCGCGGCTTCGTGCCCGAGCCTGAACCGGAGGGGGAGGAGCCCGAGTAGCGGGGGCGCGGCGGCGCCGGCGGGTACACCTGCTCCGGGCCGCCCTCCGGGGGCTCGCCCAGCGAGTCCAGGGCTCCCTTCGCCGCCTTGGCGCCGAGCGGCGAGAAGTACGGGTTGATGCGCAGCGCCTCCCCGATGTGCCGCCGCGCGGCCCCGTACGTCCCCAACTCCCGCTCGATCTCGCCCCGGTGATACGCGAACTGGGCGCTGCGCGGACCCTTCTCGTGCGCCTTCTTCGCGTACTCCAGGGCCTCCTCGTCGTCGCCCGCCCGGTGCAGCGCCCAGCCGAGGGCGTCCGCGCTCTGCGGGCTGCCGTGCCGCTTCCACTCCGTCTCCAGGCGGCGCACCGCCTCGTCCGGGTCGCCGTGGTCGGCCTCGAAGAGGCCGAGGATCCGCTCGTCGTTGACGCCGCCCGTGGACTCCTGCCGCACCCGGGCGCGCAGCGCGTCGTACTGGGCGCGGGCCGCCGGGAGCAGGTTCAGGGACTCGTACAACTCGCCCAGTTCCAGCGCGTATTGGGGCTCGGCCCGCTGGGCGAGGGCCGCCTGGTAGGCGCTCAGGGCCTCGCCGGAGCGGCCGAGCGCCGCGAGGGCGCGGCCCTTCCCGGCGAGCGCCGGGTGGTGGTCGGGGTCGGCGGCGAGCGCGGCGCCGTAGTAGCGCAGCGCCTCCACCGGCTCCCCGCGCTCCCAGGCCAGCTCCCCGACCCGGTACAGGCACGCCGCCTTCTGCGCGGGCGCCTCGGCGAGCGCCGCCGCGTCGGTGAGTGCGGCGCCGGCGTCCTCGCGCCAGCCCCGGTCCTGGTAGACCCGCCCGGCCGTCATCAACGCCGGTGCCCCGCCGCCCAGTTGCTGCAGGCTCTCCAGCGCCCTGCCCACGCCCTTGGTGTCGCCGAGCCCCCGGTAGGCGTCGATGAGCACCGGGTACGTCGTCCACCGCTTCGGGGCCTGCATCGTCGCGAGCTCGCCCCACTTCTTCGCGGCGCGGAAGTCGTGGCGGGCGTTGGCGAGGGCCGCGAGCCCGGTGAGGGCCTCCACGTTGCCGGCGCCGTCGTCGGGGCGTGCCTTCATCGACGTGCGCAGGGCCTGCTCGGCCTTCGGATAGGACGCCACGTCACCGGTGCGCAGGCCCCGCTCCACGTACGCCGAGCCGAGCACCGCCCAGGACTGCTCGTCGCCGGGGTGGGCCCGCAGATGGGCCTCGCGCTCCCCGATGAGCGCGGTCAGGTCGGGCAGCGCGGCCGGGGCGCCCGCGCCCACGGCGGCCATCGCGCGCCCGGCGGGACCGAGCGCGGGCGGGGCCGCCTTCCCGCTGCCGTCGGGCAGCAGCACGACCACGCCGCCGAGCACCAGGCACCCGGTGACGGAGGCGATGAGCGCGCGCCGCAGGGCGGGGGAGCGGCGGCGGGGCCCAGTGGGGGCGAGGGCGCTGTCGGTGAGGGCGGTGGTGGCGAGGGGTGGCTCCGGCGCGAGCGCGGCCGGGCGCGCGGATGCGTCCTTCTCGGTCTCCATGGCGCTCACTGTGCGTCAATACGAAGAGCACATCCGGGCTTGTGGTCGGTCGTCGCCCATGGGTTCACACCGATGGCCCCGAGTGGAAGGCTGTGATCATGAGCCGCACCCTCATCGAACTGCTCCGTGAGGGACTGCCCGCGGAGGCCGTCCTCACGGACCCGGACGTCACATCCTCGTACGGGAACGACATGGCGAGCTTCTGCGCGGCGGGCACCCCCGCCGTCGTGGTCCTGCCGCGCACCGTCGAGCAGGTCCAGCACGTCATGCGCACCGCCACCGAGCTGCGCGTCCCGGTCGTCCCACAGGGGGCCCGCACGGGCCTGTCGGGCGCCGCGAACGCGAGCGACGGCTGCGTCGTGCTGTCCCTGATCAAGATGGACCGGATCCTGGAGATCAACACCGTCGACCGGATCGCGATCGTCGAGCCGGGCGTGGTCAACGCCACGCTGTCGCGCGCCGTGAACGAGAAGGGCCTCTACTACCCACCGGACCCGTCGAGTTGGGAGACCTGCACGATCGGCGGGAACATCGGCACGGCCTCCGGCGGCCTGTGCTGTGTGAAGTACGGAGTGACGGCGGAGTACGTGCTCGGACTCGATGTCGTCCTCGCCGACGGGCGGCTGCTCAGCACCGGGCGGCGCACCGCGAAGGGCGTCGCGGGCTACGACCTGACGCGCCTGTTCGTCGGCTCGGAGGGCAGCCTCGGCGTGGTCGTCCGCGCCACCCTCGCGCTCAAGCCGGTACCGCCCCAACAGCTGGTCCTGGCGGCCGAGTTCGCCTCGACGGAGGCGGCCTGCGACGCCGTGTGCAGGATCATGGAGGGCGGGCATGTCCCGTCGCTCCTCGAACTCATGGACCGTACGACGGTGAAGGCCGTCAACTCCCTGGCGAACATGGGCCTTCCGGAGACCACCGAGGCCCTCCTGCTCGCCGCCTTCGACACCCTCGACCCCGCCGCCGACCTGGCCGCGGTCGGCGCCCTGTGCGAGGCCGCGGGCGCCACCCAGGTGGTCCCCGCCGACGATGCCGCCGAGTCCGAACTCCTCCTCCAGGCACGCCGGTTGGCGCTCACCGCCCTCGAAGCGGTCAAGGGCACCACGATGATCGACGACGTGTGCGTCCCGCGCTCCCGCCTGGCCGACATGCTCACCGGCGTCGAGCGCATCGCCGAGAAGTACGGGCTCACCATCGGGGTCTGCGCACACGCGGGCGACGGCAACACCCATCCGACCGTCTGCTTCGACGCGGCAGACCCCGACGAGTCCCGGCGCGCCCGCGAGTCCTTCGACGAGATCATGGCCCTCGGCCTGGAGCTCGGCGGCACCATCACCGGCGAGCACGGCGTCGGGGTCCTGAAGAAGGAGTGGCTGGCACGCGAGATCGGCCCGGTGGGAGTGGAGATGCAGCGCGCCATCAAGGCCGCGTTCGACCCGCACTCACTCCTCAACCCGGGCAAGCTCTTCTGAGAATCCTGAGGTTCGTCTCCCACCCCCGTGGCAGCGTTGCTCACTCACCGTCCGACTCGTCCGACGGCCACGGGTCGCGCAGCCACAGGTCGTCGGCCGGGGTGGGGGCGAGCAGCTCGGCGAGGCCGTCGTCGATGCCGAGCTGCTCGGCCTCAGAGCCCGGAGGGACCACCCGCAGCGTGCGCTCGAGCCAGGCGGACACGGCCGCGGCCGGGGCCTCCAGGAGGGCGTCGCCGTCGGGCGAGCTGAGCGCCATCAGGACGACGCTGCGCCCCTCGACCTTGGTCGGCCAGACCCGGACGTCGCCGTGGCCGCACGGCCGGAACACCCCCTCCACGAGCAGTTCACGGGCGAACGTCCAGTTGACCGGGTGCTCGGAGCCGATGTGAAAGGCGATGTGGACGGCGTACGGGTCGTCGGTGCGGTAGGTGAGGCGGGCCGGGACAGGGATGCTGCGCTCGGGCGACAGGACCAGTTTCAGCTCGAGTTCGCGTTCCACCACGCTGTGCATGATGTGTGCTTCCTTTCGGTGTGCGGGGCCCACTGGAGCGGGCCCGTACCGATGGAGAGCGCGAGGAGCGTCGGGCATTACGCGAGTCCGCGAAAGTTTTTCGTACGGGTTTCACAGAGGCCCTCGCACGGCACCCGGTCGCGGTGAACCGGTGCGGGAACGGTGCCCGGATAGTGGTCCGTACGACCGGAGCCACCCGGGCGGACGCGTACGTCTGATAGATGTGGAGCCCCTATAAGACCCCCGAGCAGATACGGGACGACGGACATGAGCGCCCCAACTCCGGCCCCCGGCGAGGACAGGCCCCGCGAAGGCTATTACCCAGACCCGTCCATTCCCGGATATGTCCGGTACTGGAACGGTGGTGCCTGGGTGCCCGGTACGAGCCGTCCGGCGCCCTCCGACGGCGAGCTGCTGCCGCCGCCCCCCGGTGCGTCAACTTCGGGGCCGCCCGCGGCGGAGGAGACGGGGCCGCACTTCTTCGACGAGGAGCCGGTGGCGCGGTCCACCCCGGACGTCGCTCCCGAGTCCGCCCCCGAGGCCGCGTCCGCGCCGGAGTCCGACGCCGCAGCCGCCGACGCCCGGCACGGCAGCAAGCCGGAGCCCGCGTCGGCCTGGCAGGCGGACGCGTCCCGGCAGTCCGGGCTCGGCAGGGAGCAGGAGCAGCAGCGGGTGTCGTGGGGCGCGGCACCGGGCCAGGACCCGCGCGTGGCGAACGCACCCCAGTCCACGGGGCCGCAACCGGCGGACCCGCAGCCGACGGGGCCGAAGCCCGCCCAGGCGCTGCCCGCCGAGCCGAGGAGCGCCCCCGAGGCGGACGGCCCCGGCACGGTCGCGATCCGCGCGCTCCGGCCCGGCGGCAACAAGCAGGGCGGCAACAAGCCCGGCTCCGCCAAGCCCGGCGAGCCCGGCGGGTCCGGTGGGTCCGCACCCGCCGCGGGCAAGCCGAACGCGCCCGCGGTGCCGCCCGTCGGCGAGGGCACCGTCACCTTCCGCCGCCCCTCGGGACCGGTGCGCCCCGCGCAGTCCACCGACGCCGCGGCCGCCGCCGGGGGCGCCGAGGGCACCATGGCGATCCGGGCCCTGCGCCCCAAGCGCTCCGCCGCCCAGCAGGCGCCGCCCCAGCAGCCCTCCGTACCGCAGCAGCCCGCCGCCCCCGAGCCGGTCGCCTCGCCGGTGACCTCGGGCCCCGGCGGCGGCTCGCCCTCGTGGGCGCAGCAGGTGCACCAGCTCGCACAGCCCCCGGCCCCGCAGCAACAGCAGCCCCCGCAGCAGCAGTTGGCGCCGGGCGCCCAGGGCGATGGCCAGCCCGTCGTGCCGTGGAAGCCGGTGGCCAACGACCCGTTCCTGGCCGCCGCGCAGGCCCAGGCGTCGGAGCGGCCCGCCGGGCTCGGCAAGCGGCTGGTGGCCCGGCTCATCGACACGGTCGTCCTGCTGGCGGTCACCGGAGCCGCCGCGTTCCCGCTCGCCACCAAGGCGACGGACCACATCAACGACAAGATCGACGCCGCGAAGCTCTCCGGAGAGAAGTCCACGGTCTGGCTGCTCGACGGCACGACGGCGGGCTACCTCGGCATCGTCCTCGGGGTCCTGCTCGTCTTCGGCGTCCTCTACGAGGCGCTGCCCACGGCCAAGTGGGGCCGCACCCTCGGCAAGAAGCTCCTAGGCGTCCGGGTGCGCGACCTGGAGGAGCACGAGGCGCCCTCCTTCGGGGCCGCGCTGCGCCGCTGGCTGGTGTACAGCGTGCCGGGCGTGCTCGTGGTGGGCGTCGTGGGCGTGCTCTGGTGCGTCTTCGACAGGCCGTGGCGCCAGTGCTGGCACGACAAGGCGGCGCGGACGTTCGTGGCGGGCTAGGACCTGTCGACGGCGGACGGGGCTGATCAAGCCCGTCCGGCGTTTGAGGACGAGCCACGGCGAAGCCGGCGATACGAGGGCCACCACGTCGGGCGGTAACCCGTACAGCCCCCCGCCGGGTGCGCCGAGCACCACCGCGCGGTGCACTCGGCGCATGAGTACCGAACCGCCGCAGTTCCCGTCCCCGCCCCCGGACGACAACGACCCCTTCAAGAAGCAGCCGCCCCCGTCATCCCCCCAGGGCGGCGGCTCTCCCTACGACGCCCCGCCGCCCGGCGACGGCTCCCCGTACGGCAGCCCGCCTCCCGGCGGCGGTGGCCCCGGTGGCACCCCGCCCCCGCCGCCCCCGTCCTACGGTGGCGGCCCCTACGGCTCGGGTGATCCCTACGGCAGCCCCGGCGGTCCCGGCGGCTACGGCGCCGACCCGCTCGCGGGCATGCCCCCGCTGGCCGACAGCGGCAAGCGCGTCCTCGCCCGCCTCGTCGACATGATCCTCGTCGGCATCGTGGTCGGGCTGCTGTCCTGGGCCTTCGGCACCAACGAGTACGACATCGACCCGGACAAGGTCGAGTACGGCAAGTCCTTCGGGCAGTCGCTCCTCGCCGCGGTGCTCTACATCGCGTACGACAGCTTCATGATCTCCAGGACGGGCCAGACGCTCGGCAAGAAGTGGCTGGGGATGCGGGTCGCGAACCTCAACGACGGTGCGACGCCGACCCTGCAGACCGCCCTGGTGCGCTCCGCCGTCCTCTGGCTGCCGTTCGCGTTCTGCTGCGCCTGCATCTGGACCGCGATCAGCGGTGGCTGGAGCTTCTTCGACAAGCCCTACAAACAGGGTCTGCACGACAAGGCCGCCAAGACGGTGGTGGTCAGCACCACCTGAACTCCCTTGCGGCGGCGGCACATCCGGCGGGCTCGTGATTCACGGGCCCGCCGGTTCGTGTACGGGGGCGGCGTGCGCGGAGGCGACCGGGGTGCGCTGCCCGGGCACGGTGGCGGTGAGGGGCTCCGGGGCGGCGGCGACAGGGACCGCGGGCGCGGCGGCGGCCGTCCGGTCCGCCTTGGGCAGGGGCACGGTCATGGCCACCAACAGGCCGAGCCCGAGGGCGGCAATGGTGATCACCGCGACACCCACCCCTGAACTCGTCTGGGAGAGCAGGAGCATGGCGAGGGTGGAGAAGACGACCGTGATGCTGCCGTAGGTGAGCTGGGCGGCGGTCGGACGAGGCGCGGGACGAGGTGCGGGACGAGGCATGACGTGACCCTTCCTCGGGACAGCTGATGCGGAGGTATTCAGGAGGTATACGCGAGGCATATAAGGGGTGCTGTATGCGAATCAAAGGCCGCTGGGCGTAGACGACTTGGAACTGTCGCCTTACGCTGAAGCGCGCCGTCGATTCACTCTATTCCGCTGCATGCCCCACGGGAACGTCTGGTAAGCGTGACCTAACCCACGGTGCCGGAGCATGGGGGGCGCACAGGATCATTATGTCCAGAGAGTGGACGGTGGGGCGCACCCGTTCAACTGACCGGCGCTGTATGGGCGTTCGGACTTCGGCAAGTCGGGGTAGCGCGTTCGCATAGCGGACTTCCGCGTCTGCATAGTGCAGTTGGCCTGTCCAAGTCAAGGTCTGTCTTTTCTTCCGTATCTCCGGTCGAATGTCGTCACTTGTGACGCGTATTCGCGCGCGGACCTCCTCCGACCGGGACCACGGTCCGCCACTCGCGCGGGCGCGGGGGAGGACAGCATCAAGTGACAGGCAACAGACGGACGTTCAGAGCCACCGCGGTGGTCGTGGCGATGGCCGCGGCCACCGCCACGTTCTCCGCGTATGCCGCGGCGGAGGACGGCGCCGCCCCGGGCCGGGCCGCCGCCCCGGCCGTGGACCGGCAGGACCCGGCGCGCGCCAAGGCCCAGGTCGACCACGACCTCGACGGCCCCTTCAGCAAGCAGCAGGCACAGCAGCGCAAGGCGGCGCTCCAGCAGGTGGTCGCCGGTGACGCGAAGGTGCAGAAGAAGGGGGGCTCGCAGGTCGTCAAGCTGGACGACAAGAAATACGTCGAGCTCGGCCGGGAGAAGACGGACAAGATCTTCACGATCCTGGTGGAGTTCGGGGACAAGGTCGACGACACGACCATGTACGACCCGGACGGCCCCGAGGGTCCGGAGAAGCCCGTCAAGAAGTACGGGGGCAAGCCGGGCCCGGCGCACAACAAGATAGCCCAGCCGGACCGTGCGAAGGACAACAGCACGGCCTGGCAGAAGGACTACAACCAACAGCACTTCCAGGACCTGTACTTCGGCAAGGGCAAGGACAAGAAGGGCAAGCCCAAGCACTCGCTGAAGACCTACTACGAGAAGACCTCCTCGGGCCGCTACTCGGTCGACGGCGAGGTCTCCGACTGGGTCAAGGTCGACTGGAACGAGGGCCGTTACGGCTCCAACTACTGCGGCGACACCAACTGCCCGAACGTCTGGGACGCGGTCAAGGACGGCGTGACCGCCTGGGCCAAGGACCAGAAGGCCAAGGGCCGTACCGACGAGCAGATCAAGACGGACCTCGCCAAGTACGACCAGTGGGACCGCTACGACTTCGACGGCGACGGCAACTTCAACGAGCCGGACGGCTACATCGACCACTTCCAGATCGTCCACGCGGGCGAGGACGAGTCGGCCGGCGGCGGCGCCGAGGGTGAGAACGCCCTGTGGGCGCACCGCTGGTACGCGTACGGCAACGACGCGGGCAAGACCGGCCCGGCGGACAACAAGGCCGGCGGCACCCAGATAGGCGACACCGGGATCTGGGTCGGCGACTACACGATGCAGCCGGAGAACGGCGGCCTCGGCGTCTTCGCCCACGAGTACGGCCACGACCTGGGCCTCCCGGACCTCTACGACACGACGGGCAAGGCCGAGAACTCGGTCGGCTTCTGGTCGTTGATGTCGGCGGGCTCCTGGCTCGGCACCGGCAAGAACGCGATCGGTGACCTGCCCGGCGACATGACCGCCTGGGACAAGTTCCAGCTCGGCTGGCTCGACTACGCCAAGGCGAAGGCGGCCACGACGTCCGAACACAAGCTGGGCGTCTCGGAGTACAACACCCGCCACCGCCAGGCGCTCGTCGTCGAACTGCCGAAGAAGCCCGTCACCACCACCGTCGTGAAGCCCGCCGAGGGCGCCAAGCAGTGGTGGAGCGACCAGGGCGACGACCTGAAGAACACCCTCACCCGCTCAGTCGACCTCACCGGCAAGTCCAAGGCCGAGCTCTCGCTGCAGGGTTGGTGGGACATCGAGGCCAACTACGACTTCCTCTACACCGAGGTGTCGACGGACGGCGGCGCCAACTGGGAGCCGATCGACGGCACGGCGGACGGCAAGCCGATCACGCGCGACGCCGGCGACAAGCCCGCTCTGACGGGCGCTTCGAAGGCGTACAAGAAGCTGGCCTTCCCGCTCGACGCCTACGCGGGCAAGAAGATCGACCTGCGCTTCCGCTACGCCACGGACGGCGGCGCGGGCGGCAAGGGCTTCGCGGCCGACGCCCTGACGGTCACCGCGGACGGCACCAAGCTCTTCGAGGACGGCGCCGAGGGCGACGACAACGGCTGGACGGCGAAGGGCTTCTCGCGCATCGGTGAGTCCTTCACCAAGAGCTACGCGCAGTACTACCTCGCCGAGAACCGCCAGTACGTGTCGTACGACAAGACCCTTGAGGTCGGCCCGTACAACTTCGGCTTCTCGAAGTCCCGTCCGGACTGGGTGGAGCACTACCCGTACCAGACCGGCCTGTTGGTCTGGCAGTGGGACACCTCGCAGAAGGACAACAACGTCAGCCAGCACCCCGGCCAGGGCCTGATCCTCCCGGTGGACGCGCACGCGGCCCCGCTGAAGTGGAAGGACGGCACGCTCCTGCGCAACAAGATCCAGCCGTTCGACGCTCCGTTCAGCAAGTACGCCACGGACGCGTTCACGCTCCACAACGCGGACGTCGCGCTGAAGATCAAGTCCCAGAAGGGCGTCTCGACCTTCGACGACCACAAGGGCAGCTACTGGTCGAAGGAGAACCCCACGGGAAGCGTGAAGGTCACTGACACCAACACTCAGATCAAGATCATCAAGCAGCCGAAGGATGGCTCGACGATCACGGTCCAGGTGGGCCCGTCGGTGAAGTAATCACCATCTCTGCAGGTCAGAGCGCAATCGGCCGTCGCCCTCTAGCGGGCGGCGGCCGATCGTGTTTAGGTGCTGGCTGTGGATTTCTTATTGACGCGGGGCTCACACGGGGGCCTCGCGCGCTGTCTCACGGGGGTGTGACGAACCATGTCCGCAGGAGGTTTCAGCAAGCTGCCGAACGGCAGCGTGGTGGTGGCCCTGACCCTGCCGAGCCCGTCTCCGACGGGGGGCTCGGTGCGGGTGATCGTGCATGCGGTGAACCGCGCGCGGGCGCTGACGAGGCTGCGCAATCTGGGTCTGCGGGCGGTGTACCTCCGGGGGAACGCGGAGCCGCCCACTCCGGATGAGATCTCGGCGGTGCTGTACCACCCGGACGGGTTGATATGGCGGACGGCGCGGGATGCCGACACGGAGCTCTGGCACCCGATCCGGGCGCTCGTGCCGTCGTCTGTGCGGGGGTAAGCCTCCCGGCCGGGCAACCGCCCTGGGGCACCCGTTATCGCCGCTGACGCGGCTAGTCCTCAATCGCCGGACGGGCTAGAGATAGCCCGTCCGGCG